>JASLPZ010000089.1:0-22549 GCA_030744725.1 Pirellulaceae bacterium | reverse complement strand
ATATCAGTGTCAATCCGGTTCTGACCACCGATGGACCTAAAGTCTTTCTTTGTCCATCGCTCGTCGATTTCGGTACCAGATCACCCCTCCCGCAAGAACGAACGCGAGCGCAAGACTGCTGCAGCCCCACCAGACAAATTTCCTGGCCAGAGATGTCGGTCGACCGACGGCGTCCTCGTATTTCTGTTGCACAATGACCATTAATTCCGTATTGCCCACTTGACCAAAGCCAGCAAGCCAAGGTCCCCCATACTTCTGCGAATGATCCTCCCCGAGGGGATCGGTATAGTCGTTGTCGGGTTCGATCGGTTGCATTGGCCGTAGATCAAGCTCTGGTACCATCTGATCAATTCTGGGCCTTCGTTTCTCGGGATCTAGACTTTCATCTAGTGGAAAGATCTCTTTCCGCATTTCCTGCTTTCTTTCTCCCTCAAAAGCCTCGTGAAGCAGGATAACGTACTCGTGTTTCATGTAGTCCAACGATTTACCGCTTTTCTTAGCTGGCCTCTGATCCATGCGCCCAGCGAGAACAACTTTTTGATCTCCCCCGTGGAGCCCACTCTTTGCCAAGCCCAGTGTATCGTCCATCGGAATGGACACCTCAACCGCTCCAAGAAAGGAACCACCCTGGTCAAGAATCGGCATTGAGATAGCAAACTTGAAGTACCCGTCGTATTTCGACTTGAACACACGCGAGACATGCACTGCTTCCATTTCTCTCTTGCCGTTTTCTGCGTACGCCCTGGCCGTGGTGAAGTAATCGCGCTGCTCGAAGAGTTCTCCAATGATGCTCGGATTTCTGCCGAAGGGACCCGCATGAACGACAAGCCTGCCGTCCTTGTTCAGGAAGAACATCGTGGCAAACTGTATTCCTCTTTCTTTCAGTTCTTCGTTGTATCGCTTGAAAAGCGCATCGGCCTTGTTCTGGAAGACACGTCCTTGATCGGTTTTCATGAACTCGTGCACGTCCTGTGAAGTCTTGACGTCTGGCATTGTTTTCAAAGACTGTCGTACGATGTCGTCCCGCGCTGTTGCAACCACCTTGCCACCCAAAAACTCCAATAGCCATCGAAAGTTGTCCCCAACCCTTTGAGCAGCGAACGTGTTGCTTCGCCCAGTAGCCGCCAATAATCTCAATTCCATCTGGGTAGCCGCCAAGTTGACCATCACAGCCGATAAGATCAACAGTGTCACAGCCGCGAGCGCGAGAATCGTGACTCCCGGATTTCGCCGGCACCAGTTCCAAGACCGCGTCGGAAAAGGTTGCGGTACCACGGTGCGTTCGTGCCGCAGCCATCGTTCGAGTTCCCTGGCCAAGCCCTCGGCTGAGCGGTATCGCCGGGCGGGATCCTTGTCCAGACACTTGAGACAAATGGCTTCTAGCGTGCCGTCAGCACAAGAATTCAATTGACGCGGTGGCATGGGCTTCTGTTCCGGGTCCCGTACCAATTGGAGCGCTTCTTCCAGCGTATCGGCCTGAAACGGCGGCCGGCCTGTCAGCAGGGTGTACAGTGTCGCACCGAGTCCATACACATCACTCACGGTGGTCACTTCACGGTCAGGATGGGGATCGGCTTGTTCGGGTGACATGTACCTGGCAGTCCCGACGATACCGCCGTATGCGACGCTCGCTGCATTGAGAGGCTCACTCGTCTCCGTCAGATTCGCATCACTACCGATCTGCTTGGCTAAACCGAAATCTGTGATGTGGGGGTTTTCCTCATCGTCCAGCAGGATGTTCGCCGGCTTCAGATCGCGATGGAGAATGCCGCGCTGGTGAGCGTGATGAACCGCCCGGGCCACCCTTATCATCAGCTTTGCAGCACCTGACGGATCGTTATGGAACCGAGTCGAGTGCTTTTCCAAGCTGACCGAATCATCCTTCCGCTCGATCAGGTTCATCGTGAAATACGGCTTCCCGTTGCATTCGCCAACCTTGTGAACTTGCACAATGTTAGGATGCTTCAATCTCGCCATGCTTTGCGGGTCTATGCGAAAGCGGTTGATGTCTTCAGCCGTTGTCAGACGACGGGGCAGGCTCATCTTAAGCGCGACGTGCGTGTCGAGAGTCTCATCGAAAGCCTTGTAAACAACACCCATGCCTCCGTGACCGATGTACTCGATCTGTTTGTATTCGTCGAAGTTGGGCAGAAAGGACGGTATGTCGTCGATCACCCAAGGTGGCTCTTTGAGAAACTCTTCCGTCTCGGCCATCGCGTGGTTGGTCAAAAGTTCCTCAACCTGCTCGCGTAAATCAGGATCGTGGGCGCACGCTTCATCGAGGTATGCTTTCTGTTGGTTCGGGCTGCAGTCCGCCACCGCCGAGAACATGTCCATGACCTGATTCCAGCGTTCAGCCATCATTGCTTGATCCCTCCTTTAGCCGCGCATAGAGCCATGCCCGGGCCGCCTGCCAGTCTTTTTCGACCGTCGCGACGGAAACATTCAGGTTGGTTGCGATTTCCTTCCACTGAAGGCCACCGAAAAACCGTTGTACGAGTACTTCATGTTGCCGTTTGCCGCGCTCCCCATACTCTTTGAGCTTCTTCAGATACTCGTGAAGGTCGAGCATCTTAACGCGATGAGCGATTTCCAGCTCGTCGAGGACAACGTCAAGTGGGATACGGTCCCGGTGATGTTTGTTTGACTGGCGGGCACGCTCCACCAGGATCCGGTACATGGCTTTCGCTGCTGCCGCAAAGAAGTACGGCCGGTTCTTCTGCAATGCCTGCCCCTTAAGACGTAAGTAAACTTCATGCACGAGCCCCGTGGCTCCCAACGTGTGACCGGGACGCTCTTGTTTCATGTGGCGCTCGGCCATCGTATGCAGCTCTTCATAGACGCACTCGAAAAGCTCGTTCTTCGCTGCTTCGTTTCCTGAAGCGATCTCTCCAAGAAGTCTCGTTACGTCATCGGCCGGATCAATCGCCATGACGTCGCCTCCCCGATTGAGGTTGGGTGCGAGCACTTTTCCGGAGCATATCCGCCCCCTGATTACATGCGAAGCAGCCGGCCGAAATCCGTAAGTTCCTTTCCCACTTTTTTGGTGAGTTTCCCCGCGTGCCGATGCGGTCCCAGTCGATATCTGGCCAGGTTGATTCGCCGACTGCTGGGAATTTTCGCAAACGATTACGGATTTGAGCCGAGTCGTTCGCATGTCCCCAATGAAGGCCGGAAACTCGCCAACACGATTATATCGAAATCCAAGTGTGGAAAGGGAGCGTTGGCATGTGGGTCGCGCAACTGTCTTTCGACGAGGTCAAACGGATCTTCCCGATGTAAGGCAGCTCGGAAAGCAGACGATGAACGCACTCGCAACAACCTGGGAGGCAATCAACATGGACTGGCTGATGCACAACCCCATTGCGGATATGTACGGGCCATACTTCTTGCTCTTTTATGGCTGCGGCGTCGCGCTGACGCTTTTGGGCTGCTGCTGGGGCGTGCGGAGCCGTGACTCGACAGCGGACTTGCCGGCACTGCTGATTCCTGAAAAGCCTGATCCTTATGAAATCGCCCACCTGCGAGGCGGCGAGAATGAAGTCACTCGGTTGGTGATCTTGTACCTGATTCAGCGTGGTTACCTGGAGGCCACTGAAGAAGAGGTATTAGCCCAGGTATCCGGTCATCGTGACGCGGGTCCTCTGTCGTCCATGGAGCACGCGGTGTTTGAAGGGTTCTCTACTCCGCACAAGGCCACTGAGGTTTTCCAAGAAATGTCATTGCCCGATCGCATTAAGCAACACTGCCGAGTTTACGAAGAGCGGCTTGAAAGTGAGCAGCTCTTGTGTCCCACCGAGGTAAAAGAGGCGGCGGAGCTCGTCGGCAGGACAGGAGCTGTTGTCATCTTGGGGCTTGGTGGCTACAAACTCGCGGTGGCGCTGGCAACAGGGCACTCGAACGTGCTCTTACTGATCATCATGGGCCTCGTCGCGCTGGGCATTCTTGGGAAAGTATGCGAGCCACCCCGCCTCAGCAACCGGGGGCGAACCTATCTCAAGCGGCTTCAACAAGCCTTCGAGCGGTTGAAAGAGGGAACGGTCTCTGCCACCCCTCGTGCAACAGACCACGAGCCGATGCTGCTGCTTGTGGGACTTTTTGGTGTCGGAGTGCTGGTGGGGACGCCTTACGCGTATTTTGAGCAGATGTTTCACAAGGCGGCGTCAAGTGGAGGTGGATGTGGCGGCGGATGCGGTGGTGGTTGTGGCGGCGGATGCGGTGGCTGTGGCGGATGCGGAGGTTGATTCTGATGCACTCACAAACACCGAACATGTGTCACGAAGTGTCATACTGCCCGCGCGGCCTTTTGCTCCAGTGGCATGTCACCGAACGCTGCAACCTCCGCTGTGCACACTGTTATCAGGAAAGCTACTCTGGGAAGGAACTCGATTTCGCGGACCTGCTCATGGTTCTCTGGCAGTACAAGGAGCTGCTCGCACAATGGAGAGATCATGCCAAACAGCCCGGGATGCGCGGCCACATCACGGTAACCGGCGGGGAACCGTTTGTGCGACGGGACTTCCTCGATTTGTTGGAAGTCTTCGCGGCCAACCGCAAGCGCTTCAGCTTCGCGATCCTGACTAACGGAACCTTCATCGACGACGCCATGGCCCGGCGGCTACGCAAGTTGCGGCCCGCCTTCGTGCAGGTCAGTATCGAAGGATCCCGGGTGACGCACAATGAGATTCGCGGTTCAGGAAACTTCGAGCGTACGGTTTCGGCCATAAAACATCTGGTGCGTGCCCGCATCCGGACACTCATCTCGTTCACCGCCAACCGCCTTAACTATCAGGAGTTTCCTGAGGTTGCTCGATTGGGCCGGCGACTGCGGGTCTCGCGGGTGTGGGCTGATCGGCTCATTCCCTGGGGGATCGGCTCCGCCATGAAGGAGCAGGTGTTGACACATGCCCAGACACGTGAGTTCTTTGAGATCATGCGCAAAGAACACAGTCAAGCGCGCTGGTGGTTCGGACGGACCGAAGTCGCCATGCACCGGTCGCTTCAGTTCCTGGTCGCGGGCGGGAAGCCCTATCACTGCGCTGCCGGTGACAGTTTGATCACTGTCCAGCCCAACGGAGATCTCTACCCGTGCCGTCGTATGCCGATCCGGGCGGGGAACCTGATGGAAACACCGCTTGTCGAGCTGTACTACGAAAACGCCCTCTTTCGTGCCCTGCGCGACCGGAATCACATCAGCGATGGGTGCCAAGGCTGTTTCTACTCCAAACTGTGCCGCGGTGGACTCAAGTGCCTCTCCTATGCGGTGACCGGCGATCCGTTTAGGGCCGATCCCGGTTGCTGGCACGCCATACCTGGAACGCAAGTAGAACAGGCAGGAAGCCATCTCTGATTCACCCCTTGGCGGAAGAGTCGTTGACCTGCTCATGCAATAACAACTTGAGAAGCCGCTGTTTTCCTTTTTGAAACACTCACCATCACTCCAGGAGATGCATTATGAGAACAACGATTCTTTCCGTGATCTGCTTGCAACTCATTGGCTCATTTTGCAAAGGAGAGGAGTTGCACATGGGTGACACGCGAATCGAGACAGACACAATGGGAAAGGTACAGGTTCCCGCTGATCGGTACTGGGGTGCGCAAACACAGCGCTCGCTGCAGAACTTCAAGATCGGTGGTGAGCGAATTCCGCGATCGATGATTCGCGCATTGGGGATCGTTAAGCACGCCTCGGCCTCAGCGAACGAGGCGCTCGGCAAGCTGGACTCCAAACGTGCCAAAGCGATTCGGCAAGCCGCCCAGCAAGTCGTCGACGGCAAGTTGGACGACCACTTCCCACTGGTCGTGTGGCAAACGGGCTCTGGCACGCACAGCAACATGAACGCTAACGAGGTTATCGCGAACCGCGCGATTGAGATCCTCGGCGGGACAGTCGGCTCGAAGGACCCAGTGCACCCCAACGACCACGTCAATATGTCACAGTCGTCGAATGACGTGTTTTCTGCAGCGATGTCCATCGCGATGGTGGAGGAGGTGCAAAACCACCTCATTCCCTCGCTAAGGCACCTCCGCGATGCGCTCCGGCAAAAGTCCGAGGAGTTCGACAAGATCGTCAAGGTTGGCAGAACCCACTTGATGGACGCGGTGCCGCTGACTTTAGGACAGGAGTTCTCCGGCTACGTCCAACAGGTGGGCTACGGCTACGTCCAACAGGTGGGCTACGGCGTCGAGCGGGCGGAAAGCACGCTGCCGCGTCTGTGCGAACTGGCCCTCGGAGGCACGGCCGTGGGCACGGGACTGAACTCGCATCCCGAATACGCAGCTCGCGTGGCAGAGGAGGTCAAGGGCCTGACTGACTTACCGTTCGTGACTGCGCCCAACAAGTTCGAGGCCCTGGCCGCCCACGATGCTCAAGTGGAGCTTTCGGGACAACTGAAGACGATTGCGGCATCAATGATGAAGATCGCCAACGACATTCGCATGTTGGGCTCCGGCCCGCGGGCCGGGCTGGGAGAATTGATACTTCCTGCCAATGAGCCGGGATCCAGCATCATGCCCGGCAAGGTGAATCCGACGCAGTGTGAGGCGCTGACGATGGTCTGCGCCCAAGTGTTCGGAAACGACGTGACGGTGAACTTCAGCGGCGCGGCCGGGCACTTCGAGCTGAACGTGTTTAAGCCTGTCATTGCCTATAACAACCTCCAGTCGATCAAACTGCTGGGGGATGCGGCCAGGTCGTTCACGGACAACTGCGTCTTCGGAATTGACGCAAACCGAGAGCGGATCAACGAGCTGATGCGGTCATCTTTGATGCTTGTGACGGCGCTGACCCCGCACATCGGCTACGATAACGCTGCCAGGATCGCGAAGAAGGCGCATGCGGAGCGCACGACACTCAAAGAGGCTGGGATCGCGCTGGGCATGCTAACGGAGGAGCAGTTTGTAGAATGGATCAAGCCGGAAGAGATGACTCGCCCTTAAGCGTTGAAGTGCGTGCTGCCGAGCAACCGCTTTCTTGGATTCCCAGAAAGCCAGTATGCCGTGAAAGTCGGTGACCTCCAACGTAGAGTTTCCACATCACTGGGAACTGTCGGATTGACCGTGTGTCGACCAGAATCACTTCGACAGATCAACTATCCACGCATCTGGCACTCGCAGCTCAATCGCACTCCGAGCAAGATCGAACCACCGCTCAGCGCTGTCGAGAATCTGGCTATCCGCCGATGCCACGACGTGATCGGTTGCCATCAGGTTGCGATCAGGATCGGGCACGAGCAATGCTTGCCAATTCCAGCCTCGTTCTGCGGCGATCTCTACTAACATTGTCTTCAATCGTCCGCTGTTCGAGACGGGCTGGTCCAGCAGCCACCGGCAACTGGCGACATTCCAGTCAGCCATCAAGTCACCGAGGATATGCAGGGCTGGGATCGTTTCTGCGACCTTTCGGTAGCTGCCATGCATACTTGCCATGTCACGGTAACATCCGTCTTGTGCGTGCAGAATGACGCCACCCGACAGTGCCGCTTCCAAGCTGGTCAGGACGTTATAGCCGTCGATCCATAGATCGCGACCCAGAAGCTCGGCTGCTGGAATCTGGTGGCGCCGCCGACGTTTCGTCGCCTCATCGCTACACGCACATCGAGCGACCGCCACCCGTTGCCTTGCGACCAACGAGTACCGATCGCCGACGATCTTCAGTGCCGATGTAGATGCATAACCTCGGTTGAACAGCCACGCCAAATCACTCGCCGACTCGCGCAACCGAAGGATATTGTCGCCGGCGAAGAGCTGCTCGTCCTCAGGGTGGGGGCCGGGGTGTTTGCGATGATCAGGCACGGAACCATCTGGTGAGTTGCAAGCGGTGCGTCGCCGTAGCACGCAGGACGAATTGGAATGGCGTTTCAACAACTATAACGTACCGAGGATTGCTCAATGAGTCGTGCATTGCTCGTCAAACGTCGTCATCGACGAATAGCCCGTCACATCGAAGCCCCTGGGCACGTTGTAAGCGTCGACATTGTCCTGTAGGCGCGCGAAATCCCAAAGCGGTTGATCGCTACCAACTTGCGCTGCTATTCAATGATGCTCTGGACACGGCGTCCGGTGCTCGACACGAGTGACTCCATAAACGGTTGGTAGAGTCACTCGTGACCGTGTGCGAGATAAAGGCAGCAAGGTACGGCAAGCATCTATCGACGTAGAGAACGTGATACGGCCAACGGATGGATAATCAAGACAGGCACATACTGACCGTCGAATCGCACCCGCTGTTGGATCTGCGAGCATTCGTGACCGTCTTTCCAGACGCACTCGGCAACCTGACCTCCTCGCCCGACTTGATTGATCTCTTATCCTTGGATGCCCAAGCACGGCCACAAAGCAGCGATGAGATTCGATCCGCTGTGCGCGATCTACTGCGTCACGGCGGCTTCAAGCCGACCGGTCGAAGCAAACCAGCATCTGAGTATCTCATCAAGGCGACCGAACAAGGAGTACTGTCACCCATCAACCTTGCCGTGGACGCCTGTAACGTAGCGTCGTTGCACAGCGGGCTGCCAATCAGTGTCGTCGATTTGGACCTGGCCCATGAACCGTTCCGCGTTGGCATCGCACCGCCAGAATCTTTCTACGTGTTCAATCCGTCCAGCCAGACGATCGATATTGGCCGGCTTTTGTGCTTGTTCGATAACGAGGGGCCGTGTGCGAACGCCGTCAAGGATTCACAGCGGACCAAAACGAACCCGCAGACTCACCGTACGCTGACTTTGATCTGGGGCACGAAGACTTTGTCTGGACGCACGGCAGAAGCAGAAGCGTGGTACCACAAACTGCTGAAAGCACATGACGCCTGCATAGAGCGCGTGGATATGATTGACTGACAGAAGTCCTTGGTATCAGAGGATACGGCATGGTTGCCGTACTTCTCCTCCAGAAGCGGCGCGCAAGCCTTGCGCACCACATGTCGTTTGCCGCGGCCATGCCTTCGGCCCTTTCTACCCGGCAGCTCGCTTGACTTGGCCAAGCAGGTAATCTCGATCCTGAGACAGATGCTGGTATGTCTTGGCAAGCGTAGACGGGTTCTGATGACCGGCCAACACGGCGACGGTTAGTGAATCGACGCCTTTCCGGAGCAAGCGATTCATCCACGTGTGCCGCAGATGATACAGGCAGTACTTCGGAGCGAGAGTCTTGGCGAGTTTTTCTTGCAGTTTTCGGACAGCTTCTCGCCGCAGCTCTGAACCGGTCTTTCTACGACGCCGTCCGCGGTCGGTTCGATCCGGATTTAGTTTTGAGATAAGCGTCCGGATCTCATCATCTGAAATCTGCAGCCCTTTCGACTTCATCACCTCCTTACCCATGCGAGACCGAACGCGGTCAAAGGCATTTTTGACCGAATACTTCGTCCACGGGTTCCCGTAAACGTTACGAAACAGCGGTCCTGTCGGGAATCGGAGCATCCGCCGCTTGGTAATCGCAAGGGCTTCGTCGGTGAGATATACGACACGGACATTGTGAGTTTTCGATTCGCCTTCGGGCATCACCCAACGGTTGTTTTCCAGTTCGACATGTCGAGCCTCAACCTGTAAAGACTCCTGGGGCCGACAGCCCGTTTCCCAAGTGGTTCTTACCAGATCGCCGAATTCTGCGTCGAGTACGAATGAATTCAGTTCGGCAAACTGCTCATCGCTGAGGACGACCTCTCGTTTTCCGGGACGTGGTTTTTCCATGTGGGCGATTGGTGAATGATCAATGTAGCCCAATCTGGCCGCCCAATTCATCGCTCGTTGTGCTGCACGGCAACCGTTGTGTTGGGATCCAGGTCCCCAGGATTGCCGACTATCCAACCACTGCTGGACGTGAAACGGCTTGAGTTGTCCGACAGTCAGGCCACGTGGCATGCTCTGAGCAAAGAGCTGCAGCCGCCAGCGGTACCACTCGTACGTGTCAGGCGCTCGGTGCTTCTGACACCAGTCTAGGAACGCGTCGATGATCGCTACGACCGTGTCGCTTGCGACACGCTGCTCGGCTGGCTGCTGCATCAAGGCATGATAACGCTCAAATGCGGCGGTCCGATCGGGGCCGAGATTATGCTGCTTGCCGGCGATCTGGACGTACCAGAGACCGCGGCTCTTGCGAAAGAAGGGTTTCGGATAGTGCGACATTGCGAACCTCCCAGGCTAAAGAAATCTGGAAGGCGAGCCAGCAGGTTCGCTAATTTGCCGCCAAGGCAGTTTTTCACAGGCAACTTCTCTGACACTTCTCTGACATTTGCCTGTTTAGCCAAAAGTCAGATCGTCGTAAGTTGTTGCCACGTAAAGTGGAGACGAAGGGGCTCGAACCCTCAACCCCCGGCTTGCAAAGCCGGTGCTCTCCCAATTGAGCTACGTCCCCAGGCGCACTTAGCGTAACCCAAAACGCGGTTGCTGTCAGCGGCACGCGCGCTCGGGCCCGTCAAGACGCCGTGTCGCGACTCCCGCTCGTGGACTCCTGGCAGGTGGATTTCCTGGCGAGGGGCGGCAACTTCAGCGCTGAAGTCTGAGATGCAAGCGGCTAGCGGCGTTTGGTTCTCGCCGACTTCTTTTTCTTTCTCGTCGGCGTTCTTCCAGCCTTGGCCGTTTTCTCAACCTTGCGGCCGGACAGTTGCGCCTTGGTGGTCTTGGCTGTATACGGTTCTCCCCGCTCCATTGCGTCCCACGCTTTCTCGGTTTCAAATGAGAAAGCCTCCACCGATTCGACGGCCAAGCTCATCGACTTGTGATTGAAAATGAACAATCGGTCCAACTTCTTCTCCCGATCAACTTGATCTCGCACCGCACGAAGCCTCGCGGCAGCGCGTTCGAGCCTAGTGGCAAGGCTCGCAAGCATTTTCTCATTGTACGCTACTGGTGGCGCTTGTCGTCCCATAGTTTTTTGCTCTTCCGTGCCCCCGAGATAAACAAGAATACGCGCCCCACCAAGTAGAACTGTGTTGCAGATTTTTGCAAGGCGCGGACTATGTTGCAAGTCCCTCAATCCCGGGGTATTTTCAAGTTTTTTGGATCTGTTCATACAGAATTCGCGCGAGCAGGGAAGCTGTTTGTCACTCCATCGCACCGTGGGCGGCTTTGCACACGGCATCCGAAGCTGTCAATCGCCACCTCTCCGCACGGAACCGGCGCGACTGGTTCGGCCGCTGGCGGCGGCTGACACCGGCTACAGCCCTTACCCGAGGCATCCGCAGAACGCAATCACCTTTGTTGCTTCTCGCACTGTACGTAGAGTCACAGATGTTCCTTCAATGGGCCGCTACAATGAGACACTCACACCGGAGTTCGAACCGGATGGAAACACCATGAATTCTGGCGACAAGCCGAAATATGCCAAAAGAGCGCTGGTCTTCCTGTTGGTTACCGGGTTGTTCGTGATTGCCTACGTCACACTGGGCAAGCACCTTTCTCTGCAATACTTGGCCAGTCAGGAAGTGGCGTTGTTGCGTATTCGCGACGATCACCTGGTGCTGGTCTATCTCTTGGTCTTCTTGTTATATGCCACTGTGACGGGATTTTCGTTGCCAGGCGCAACGGGGATGACGTTGGTGATCGCCTCATATCTGGGGTTTTGGCCAGGCGTTGTTGTCATCAGTTTTGCCTCGACCATGGGCGCCACGGTCGCCCTCTTGTTCAGCCGCTACCTCTTTCGCGATTCGATCGAGCGCCGTTTTGGAGATCGACTGATCACTTTTAACAAAGCACTCGAGCGTGAAGGCATTCTGTATCTCTTGACGTTGCGATTGATCCCTGCAGTACCGTTTTTTGTGATCAATTTGGTGATGGGACTGACCAAAATGCCCGTCTGGACGTATTGGTGGGTCAGTCAACTGGGTATGCTGCCCGGGACGTGTGTGTACGTATTCATGGGGTCGCGGTTCAGCTTGACGATCATCGCTGAAAAAGGGGCCGCCGGCTTCTTTCGCTGGGACGTCTTTCTGGCGCTCGTACTGTTGGGGTCATTTCCCTTGGTGGTCAAGCGGCTGATCAGTTCCAAGCAAGCGGCTGAAACCGGTGAGACTGACTAACAGCCGGTTAATCTTCGTCGCTGTCGCATCCGCACTTCTCTTTTTGGCGGCTTACAGGGGCAGATCGCAGGCAACTCAACGGGTTGACAATCTACAGGGCTGCGAGCTCGCGATTTCCTACCGTTTGGGCGGCTTTGCTTCACGCACCACCGCGCCGTGTGTGTCGCTCATTACTAGCAGCGAGAGTTTCTTCACGAAGTCCAAGTCGTTGGTATTCAGCGATGAATAGTCAAAGCGACCACGTAGGTCAGTGTAGCCATCCTTGTAGAATCGCACGCTTCCATCGTTCATCTGGGCATAGACTTTCACGTAGGCCTTTGACAGCGGCTTGCCTGTGCCAGCTGACGTGATTCGTAGTTGGCCGTAGTTTTCGATCACTTGCAGGGCGAGCGAATTTGAGTAATAAGCCTGTGACCGTGTCGTGCCGGCCCCGACAATCTCGACCAGCACATTGGCGTTATGCAGTTCGTCAGGCAGCACGTACTGGTGCGACGCTTTGCCCTTTGGCAGTTTGACGACGTGGCTCAGATTTGGCTGAATGTGTGAGAATTGGCTGGAATACTGTTGGACGAACGGATTCCTGCTAAACAACAGTTCGATGTCCATCAGATAGTAGTTGACGGACACTTCCTCCAGGTTCTGGTAATTGAGCTTCACCTCTTTGGCCTCGACGGTGAAATCAAACCCCGGTTCGGTAGCAGCCAGTTTTGACTGTGTTTGATCGCGGCTTTCCAGATCCAAGACTTCGACTTGCGCGCCTGAGATTTCATCGAGCTGCTTGTCGATCGAGGCGAAGGCGATGCGCCAACGGTCCACACGATCATCGGCGTGCCGCGCCACGATCTCGCGGGCAGCGTCGATATCCTCCCGGTAGAGACTCAGATATGCCGCGAAGTAATCGTATTGCAGTTGCGTGTCGAGATTCGCTGAGTTAACGCGATCGAAGAAACCAATCGCCTCTTCGATACGATCCTGAACTAGCAGATAGTAGGTCACGGCCAAGAGATCCTCATCGTCAAGCTCGCGACGATAGCTCAAGATCTTCAGTAGGCTGTGGTACTGCTGGGACAGGCGATCGTTCATGATTTGTCGCCTGCGTCCCAGTTGATGGGTGCGAGCGTTGACCAATGGCCGGTAGTCAAGATGTTGATATGTCTTGCGGGCCACCGGATCGATCGCCAGCAGCAGGCTATCCAAGTGGCCGCCGCACTGGGCAACAAACGCATCGGCGTGTTGGAGGAACTCCCGAGTGATGCGAGGCTCGTCGTGCCGGATCGCATAGGACCAAAGCGTATCGTTGTAAACGTGCCGACTGGCGAGTAAATCGACGACTTTCAAAAAGAACGGCTTGTCGTGCATCCGAAACGCGATCTTCGCCAGGTTCGTCCGGTGCAGATTGCGCTTGGTCAGGAACGCAATCACATCTTCGTCGCGACCGTTCTGCGAAATGTACTCCCAGGACTCACGATCAACCCGGCTGAGTGCCTCGACCGCTGTCAGAGTCGTCCCGTCAGCGTGCGCTAACAGGGCTTCGTTCTTGGCAACTTGGACCGGATAGTGCGGATACTGACCGGCAGCTGGGAAGTAGAAATGATATTCGACGGTCTGCGTGTGATACGGCTGCAGATCCACATGGACGCTGCGCGTTTGATGTCCTTTCAGGACCGGCAAGGAACCGGCGGGAATCTGCGTCAGCACGTCCAGCTTTTGTGGGGAAGAGGTCGGATTCGTGATCACCACCTGGCAACCGTATACGGTATGCACGAGGAATTCATCGGTGACAAACTTGTCCAGACGTTGGTTGTTCACATGACGATATCGATCGTTATGTCGGAAGAAATTCTGGCTGACCAGAATCGGAGTTTGCTCTTCGGCTTCATCCGTGGGTCGGATTTCCTCGTGAACAACGATCAAGGGACTACCGGCAGTCAATGTCATGCGGCCCGCCAGAAATTCGGTTTCGTGCTCGCCCGCCTCCATCGGCAGGTCCAAGAGAGCCAAGGCGAACATCATCTCCGGGAAATTCCGCGCTGACTCGACAAAGCGTGCGGAGAAATACGGATCTTCCGGACGATGGTTTGCAAAGTCCCGCCAAAACGCGTTGACCGTAATCAGCTCGGCGGACTGCTGTTCAATCGGCAGCTTGAAGTAGTTATTTTCAACCCACTCTTGCGTCTTATCCAATTGTCGATACAGCTGGCGTGCACTACGTTCGAGCGAAAGTTCACCATAGAAGGACTCTGGGCTCTTCGCTTCGAGAGATTGTCTGGAGCCAGAGCGACTCTGGAGTGAGGGCTTCGCAAAACTGGGGGCCCGGCGTTTGGCAGCTTCTTGGCCTTCCGATTCGCCGAGTGGCCTGCTCGACATTCTGCCAGGGCGATTGGCTTTCAACTCTAACGTCTCAGAGATTGCGCCACGAGCTGCCCCGCCGAGTGCAGCACCGTCATCAGAGGCAGGCACTCCTTCCATTTCCTGCTCAAGCAAACTCAGCCTACTCGTTTTATCCAAAGCTCGGCCCTTTAGAGCCGACTTGAACAGAAGACTGACTCTATCGACGTTTGATGGGAGCAGGTCGAACCGGTCATTCACATCGCGGACGGTATGGTCGCGATCCGCTGCGATGCGTTGTGACAACAGAATCTGTTCCACCACATTCAGGCGAGTGTAATTCCAGGGTCGGAGAAAGCTTTCCAAATCCGCACCGACGAGCCAATGATCGAGAAAGGTCTTGTCTTTCTTATTCTTGATGAACGGCAGTACGACCTGTTCGAAGAACACAGCATCCTTCTTATATAGGAAGAAGTTCAGTTCGTGGCAGGCGTACTTCGAGTACTTTTGGCGTTTCTGTTCTTCCGTCAATTCTGGCCATTGCAGGATGAAGCTGAATTCGGCGAGCTTTGGGTCCGTTGAGAGCGTCGCGTAAAGGGCATAGATCCGGTCCAGCGAACCGTAGATCTCGAATTTGGACGAGGCGATATCTTCCAGTACGAACTTGCCACCTTGATTGACGATGCTGATCTGCTTTTGTTGTGTGAAATGCCGCTTGGAGTCCAGGCTTCGAGCCAACCGAAGATCCAGGAAATCCGTCGGTTTTTCTGGCAGCGAGACGCTGCGATATACCGTGTCGTGCGGATCAACGGCAACAACATGCAGCCAATGGTGCGCGCCCAGGAGTTCATTGGGAACGACAATCACGCCTTTCTTGTCGGGCCGTGTATTGACGATCACCGCAGATGCCTCGGATAGAAAGTCAAGATTGGCAAAGTCGCCAGCGATCGCCTTTTCACCTGGCGCCGCCTCGTCGGCGATCTCCGACCGCGGTGCGGGCGGAGCTGAGGGAGCGAAATCCGCTCCTGCCGCGGCCTTCTGTTGGCCTGCGTCGGTGCTACGCATGGCCCAAGGCGCCAGCAAGACGCTCGGGCGATCCAGCATCACACCCGGGTACTTCTTGGCGAACTGGCGATCGATGATGTATCGGTACTCGTCACCAATGTTGCGACCTGACGCGTACAGTGACGAGGCTTTTGGCGGTACGACGCGGAGCGGCGATGGAACGCGAATCCGGCTCAACTTTCCGTAGGCGGAATGGGCCGGGTGATAGCGCGTGGCAAAGACGTGCACCCGCGTGAATTTGTCAGCGCCGGCCAAGGCGATGCGAACATTCTCAGCACGCGGTTCGATGGACGTGATGTGCAGAGAAGGTCGCAAATTGCTTTCCAGATGGCGATTATTTCCCAGCACGTAGCCACTTTGCCGCCGACCTTCGGCCAGTCGCAGCTGGATCCGTTGCCCCTCTTTCTTGAGCACCAATTGATAGTCGCCGCGCGGTAGATCCCCAATCCGCAGCATCCCGTCTTTGATGGTAACGGATCCGAAACGATCCGCGACGAACGTATTGCCACGCATTTCGAGCAAGGACAATTCGTCACGTCGCGGCTTTGCGAGTTGGCCCAAATATGGGACGGTCAGCAGCTGGCCCGCCACACCGTGCAGTGACGGTTGATACGTGTGGCGATCGTGTAGGAGGTTCCAGGTGTGCGACGTCTTCTCGGGTCCTGTGGCCGTGATCGATGCGATTTCAGCAAGGGTCCCCAATGCGACACGACCCTCCAAGTCGGTCTGTAATGTCACGTTCACCGGCTCGCGAAAATCACGATGCTTGCACGCCAACTGTACCGGTCGGTCGGCACGACTTTCGCTCGTCTTACCCCGCATTTCGATGAAATAGGTGCCGTTGATTTTCGTCAATAAGAGGTCGGATGTCTTTTCCGTAAGGTCGATCTGATTCACCGTAAATGAATCAGAGGAAGCCAAGTCAATCATTCTGTTCTGGCTGGCATTCTTGACCTTGGCTCGGAGCTGAAATTGAAGCCGTGTCAGCCGCGCAGGAACTTGGAACTCGTATTCAGATTCTCCGTCCTCTTGCAATTTGAAATCGGAGACCTCCTTCGACGAAGACACACCATCGTGGTCGACGGACGTGATGGTCAATTGGACGTCTTCCAGGGCCGACAATGTGACCGGCGTACCGTTCAGATAGAGACCCGTGCGAACAATCACGCGGGCGGTGCGCCGATTGAGCAGCGATTCACGGTCGACGTAGATGCCTGCTGTCAGCTGGTACGATTCAGTATGCTGCTGGAAATGATCCAGCGTCGAGAAGTCGTCGCGTGAGATCACGATCGGCACCCGGCCCGCACGTGCCGAATAGGGAACCACAATCCTGCCGTCTTCCAACGGTTTGTATTCATGTCCGGCAAGCCACAATGTGGCGTCGTCGACCTTGTGATGTTGCTCGTCCAAAATCGTGAACACATGGCCCGCAAGGTGATCTCGCACGAGAAAACGCAGCTTGCCCTTGCGAACCACAACTCGACTGCTCAACCCGTTGCCAATGAAATCGATGACATACACACCAGGCTTGGCCAGCGACGGGAAATCAAAGTGACGGCGGACGCGCCGCAGCGGCGGAGTCGAGTAGTCGTACGTCTTGATATCGTTGGCGACCAAACCGTCCAGTTCGATGTTCGTGTTTACTTCACGACCTTGTTGCTGATAGAAGTTGCGTTCGTTGATCTTGAAGACTTTGACGATTAGCGAGCGGACGTTCTTGACATCCAAGTCCAGGCTCACCGGCGCGTCTGCCGCAAACCGCGTCGAGTTCGTCGCTGCGAAGTCGATGTCGATCCGTTCTTTCAACGCCTGATACTTGTCAGGCGGTAGTAGCGAATACCATTGTTCGGGTTCGCCCAACCCGTTGACGATCTTCGCTTCGGCCAAATTGTGACGTAAGAAGACGTCGTTGACATAGGGTTCATACGGCTTGGTGGACGTCTCTTTGAGAAAAAAATGGTGGAAGTAGTCGCGAACCAGCGATTCGTCATTACCAACGCGAGGCAACAGTGTCGTCTTGGCAAAATCGGCATTCAGATCCGCGGCGAATCGGCGGTTGTTCTCCAACTGCATGTACTTGGCTTCCATGTAGCTGACCTTTCGCGGCAGCTGCAAATACGCCATGAAACGCGCTTTGTCGTACGTGCCCAACGTCTGGTCGAATGCCAGGCGGTGGTAGAGGACGTGGGCCTTCAGCGAGTTGTGGACGGGGGCGAGCGTATCGACAAATGCGGAGAGGCGTTCCAAGTAAGCAACGTAGGCGACCGGTTCGTTTCGCCAGTCCAAGTCGCTGTTGGGGTGCAACTTCGAGAGATAGATATTGACGAAGTTGGTTTGATTCCTCAGGTCGGACTTCAGCCGAAGGCATTCATCCAGTTGATTGCGCAGCAACTGGTGGTGAATCGGCATGGAACCGAACGGCTTGCTGTACTGGTGCTTCAGGTCTGCGAGGACCAGTTCGACGAGGTTCTCGTGATCGGGCAGTTGAAGGCGACTCAGCAGATCGCGGCGACGATCCGGCGTGAGCGGAAGTTCGATCAGCCACTGGAGTGCCGACTGCTCAAACCCCGCGGTGTTTTGATGCCGAGAGTATGCCTGCTGGATCAGCCTTTGGCGACTGATCAGCGCTGGATCAAGCGCAGTCGGCAAGTTGGGCTTCTCACCGATCTTCTCTCGCTGATGATTGAACTGGATTCCTAGGCGTGAGCGAATTCGTTCCAGCGACGCCGCAGGATTCCGATGATAGGTCAGCAGTGCCTGCCGGTTTTGGATCTCGATCACCCGTGGCGTCTCTTTGTAACGCTTGATCCACGCTTGAAGCAGCTGATCGACCTGGTCGAACTGTTCGGTGTTCTGCAGATGAATACAACTGTAGTAGTAGTAGTCTTCAGAACCGGGAATCAGTTGCTTGAGTGCTGCTGGCCGGTCGTCGGACAGTGAAAAATCCTCGATGTAGTTAATCTCCGCAGCACTCACCACACTGCTGGCCATGATCGCCAAGCTTGTCACCAATTTCGCAAATTGTCTCATCGGAGAACTCCTTGGAACTGCTCAAATAAACGCGGATTCGTTTTGCCCGAGCCCTGGCTCAAGTCAATTGTAGCTGCGCACCACCAGATGCGCTGTTAGACGAGCGACTACAGGCCACGGTTTTTGCGAATTGCCCGTCGTCGAAAGATACAGCCCCGTATTGCGCGAAGCTCGCATCGAGTTGATCGGGGCAAGCACTCAGGAACGGGACGTTTCGCCATCACATCGCGAGCCTGTGGCGAGCCCGGGCGCGGTTGCCAACAGAGCAACTCAAGAAACTGCTCTGTTGTGGCCGGTTAGACAAGCGGTGGAACTGATGTCCACGTAGGCCGGCAACAAGGAGCGTTAAGCGACACAGTTCCGGCGATGGAAACCACTTGTCTTGCAACATTGCCGAAGCAACTCGTCTGGAGCCGGCGGGGTCGGAAACCCGTGCTGAACAGCACAAATACCCTCCAGTCAGGTGGTCTAGTCTTCGTGGGCTGTCACCTGCCAATCGCCCGATTGTTTGGTAAACTGGAATTTCCAAGTAACACTTGGCCCTCCGAGCTGTTCATGGGTCAGCGAGGCCGAAACAGCCGCCTGTTCACCTTCAATCACTGGTCCCTCCTTGATCTCCTTGACCTTCAAGGCCATGTTGTTGGCTTGCAGGTAATCGGCAATGGCCACGCGAAAGGGTGCGTCGTTTACAGTTGGTTTTGGCGTCCCGCATCCAAGTGAAGCCGCCAAACCGATAAGGTACATCAGAAACAGAAGACATGGTTTCATGGTAGATTCCCAGTTCGTTAACGCCATCTAGACCATCGAGTGTCCGAATCGACCGACAATATATGATTGCTGATCCATCGTTGCTTCTCGATTCATGACTGGCTATGTCAATGCACAATCCGCGAATCATCATTGTGGAATTGAGTTTATTTGGTGAAGTCCGTTTTCTGCAAGAAGCAAGCAGTTCCTAAGATCGATAAACTTCCTAAAGTACCAGACCCTGTAACCTCACAACTCGTTATGGTGTGAAGATGTCCTTCGCACAAGGCCGATATCACAAACATGTCACAAGCTGAACAGACTTCATCGAATTGCACGGAATATCTTGCGGATCAAGAAGTCGCTAACGCGGCGACGCACGGCGCGGGCTTCTTGTTGAGCGTCGGCGCAACGGTTTACATTGCTGCGATGGTCCGGTCAATTGAATTCGGGCTTGGTGCAAGTTGCCTGGTTTATGCCTCGACGTTGATGGCAGTCTATGCGATTTCAACCATCTCACACGCCATTCAACGTCCTCGCGCAAAATTCCTCTTGCGTGCCTGGGATCAGGGTGTCATTTATCTGCTGATTACTGGAACCTACACACCGTTTGTGTGGTCGTCCCTGACGGGGCCCACGCGACTGATCGTCCTCATCCTGTTATGGGGATGCGCGTTGACCGGATTCTTTTCCAAAGTTGTGCGCCATCACCGAGTCAACGATTTCTCCGCGCGCGGCTACATCATGCTCGGCTGGATTCCCGCAGCAGTCTTGTATCCCAAGTTGTCCACCGAGTGTCTCATGTGGATGGTCGCTGGTGGAGTGAGCTACACGGTTGGAACGCTGTTTCTGACCTTCGACGGGCGTATGCGCTATTTTCACGCGGTCTGGCATGTTTTCGTAATCGTGGCCAGTGCTTGCCATTACTATGCAATCGTGGCGCTCATCATATTGCCCGGCACGAACTAACCGACCTTACTGCCAAACACCGTTGGAGAGTCGTTGTTTTGGCATACTCGGTTCCACATTTTGAAGTTGTGCAAGGGGATGGGATCGACATTGTAAGCGATATCCAATCAGGGATCGTTCGGTTCGCGATTCACGAATCGACGAATGACATTGGCTGTGATCGTCGAGACCGCTTGATCCACCATAATACAAGCAGGCCACGTAATGGAACCAACAGAGAAGACCTGCCCGCCACTGGGCGTTTCGAAGTGAATAATCTCCGCGCCGCCGTTATCGGGATTTGTCCCTTTGGCCAGCAGCCTCACGTTGGGCGGTGATTGAGGCGTGATCTTGTCGGTTTCGTGCCCGGAAGCGCCGCCGGGAATCCGTTGATGGAGGCTTTTCTCGCCAAAGGTCTCACCGCTTCTCAAACCTGTTTCCGCAAAGCACCAATGTCCATCGTCGATCACTTGGTACGGAGCGGCGGTCATGATCCCAGCGAACGTGAAGGCGACGCCCAGCAGGTTCGCCTCGGATTCATACCGCTTGTCAAACCGGCTTTCCCATTCCTTGCCGTCGGCGTCATACTGAGGATCGGAATGACTCCAACGCATGTTTTGATAGACGATGCGACGTTCGTCGAGGAACTCGACTTCGCAATTCAACCCATTGCCTCCCAAGTAAATCAACTGCCCGCCACGTTCAAAGACCCATCGCTTTAGTCGGTCGTACATTTCGCGCGACCAGTATTCGGGATGCGTACTGAGGATTAAGACGCGGTAGTCATCCAGCGGCACTCGATCGAAATGAAATTGCGTTTCGCTGTAGTAGTCGTAGTTGAAGTGTTGTTGTTCGAGCCAACCCAACAACCGCCATTCCGCCGCCGCCATGTGACAGCCTTGCCGTCCAGCGATCGGATCGGTTAGCTGTTCGGATTCGTCGATATGGTTGAACGGGTCGGGACGATCCAGCGAAAGCGGTTGGTACGAGTCTGAATCGTAAGTGCGGTGTTCGGCATCGGTGTAACGAGAAAGTTCGAGCCGCGCGTTGACCGTGGGCGTCTCTGGGAACTGGTCCGCGTGGATGTAGTTGCTTCGCCCACCGAAGCTGTTGTACGCATTCCAGGTGATATCCGACGCCAGCACGGCGATCGGCGCGGTTGGCCGTCGTGGCGAAACGATCCAGGGAAAGCTAAAAAATGCGCCCGACTTGGATCTCGCATGTAGATAATACAGTCCGCTCAGCTCGGGCGCTTCGATGGCTTGGCTGAGGGCCGCACCGTGGTAGCCAAATCTGTTCCACTGGATGCCTGTTTGTGTGAAATCGCCATCGGGGTTGATCTGCATGTTGGCACGCGGACCGTGTTCGTCAAACGTGCCGATGCGGCGGACGAACTTCTTCTCTGCGCCGTAACGCCATAACTCCAATTCGTATTCTTCGATGGCGTGGACGCGAAATTCGGATTGCTCGCCAGAGGCCACACACTTCGGCCACATGTACCCCAACAGACCGTCGGAAAGCAAACGAAAATGATACGGCTGATCCGCACGGACGTGCACGGTGACAAGCTTCGATCCAAAACCATCGCGCCCCAGAACTACCTGGTGTTCGCCAGGTTGAATGTCAGCATAGATGGCACCTGAAATCGTAGACCGAGCGACCACTACCCCGTCGAAGCTGCGAAATTCAAATAGTGTATCGGGCACCGCAACATAACGTTCGTCGCTGACGTATCCTACGAGCATGTGGACGTCGCTTGTTTGAGGAGGGTTGAAAGTAATCGTCAGAGGTCGGAGTCTGGCCTGTGAACGTTTACGATTGAAGTTGGTCGTCTTGCTGTGGATGCCCACATACAAGGCGGGCGGCGATCCTTATGATAACCAACTTTGTTTGTCCGCGGTTGAGCGTTCGAGCCTGCCAACGTAGATCATGTACGGGGCCAATCTGGCGTTTTTGCCTCTCAGGTCTACACCGGAAAGCTCTTATCAGGCTTCTTGCAAATGCGTTAAGTTCTCAGCGACGGGCACCGACCGCAGGTTGGTCGGGGAGCAGGTCGCTTCAATCGAGCGATAGCTCGTATCGGTCCGAGGCACAGCCTCGCTAGACTTTGGACTAGTTACCATTGGAAAAAAACAGAGTTTCGACTCTCGCCCCTCAGCAGTTGGACGGCGTATACTGAGTCACGGGTCTTGTCCGACGGGAGATTCGTGAAACGGTGACTTGTGAAGAAGAAGAGACTTTTGGTCGGAAAGACGTGGACGACATTCACGGACGTGGCGGCGGCTCCAGCAACACTGGACTTTGAAGGCTCGGTTTCGAGCGTCAACAGACGGCAGGCGCAGGCCCGTTGGACTCGACCCGTGGGTCACGACGATCTAACGCTGGCTCTGGCCATCGAGGACGCACGATTCATCATAC
>JASLPZ010000088.1:0-22653 GCA_030744725.1 Pirellulaceae bacterium | reverse complement strand
GTGAAAACGCTGCGACGCCCACTCGGCTGGATCCTGTTCCACAAGCCGTGGGAATACTTGACGAAGAAACTCCTTTGGTAAACAGAATTGGTGGGTCGCTTGGTCGACGCGTTCGATCCCGAGATGCCTATCGGTGTCGAACGACGACGGGCGATTGTGACTCATGAACGACCAACCTGACCAATCCGTCCGTGAACTCGGATCGACGCGTCTCGCATTGCGCGGCGATCTTATCTTCACGCCGCAGACAGCGGGTGTTCAGCCATACTACATAGTCGAAGACCCGCTTAACTCGCGGTTTTTTCGGCTCGGTCACACGGAATATACTTTCGTCTCGCTGTTGGACGGTCGCACGTCAATTCTTGAAGCCCTCAGTCATCTTTCTTCAGTCCTGCCTCATCACCGATTGACCGAGCATGATACCGCGGGTCTGTGCCGCTGGTTGGTCGAATCGGACCTCGCACACACGGCGCAATCAGCGCTGGCCGTACGACTGGCGTGCAGCGCCGACCGCACGGCACAACGTCAGGCACTGGCCCGTGCCAATCCGCTTGTGTTCCGGTTGCCGCTGTTTGGGCCCGACCGTGCCTTCGCGACATTGGCACCGTGGCTCAGTTGGCTCTACTCGCCGTGGGCGGTGACCTGCTGGTTGGTGTTGTTGACCGTTGGCGGCTACAACATCTTCGCGGACTGGAATCGCTTCATGGTCTCGTCACGAGGCATCTTTTCCGCGGACAATTGGCTGTGGCTGGGCGCCTGCTGGGTCATGTTGAAAGTCGTTCACGAGACGTCACACGGGGTGGTTTGCAAGCGCTATGGTGGCACCGTGCGCGAGACGGGGATCATGTTCATTCTGTTCGCGCCGCTGGCGTACGTCGACGTTACTTCGAGTTGGCGGTTTCGCTCGCGCCGCCACCGCATTAACGTTGCAGCGGCAGGTATGTACGTTGAACTAGCGATCGCTGGCATCGCGGCCATCGTTTGGAGCAACACCAACAGCGACTGGCTCAACAACCTGTGCTTCAACACGATTGTCATGGCGGGCCTTACGACGCTGGTGTTCAATGCCAATCCGCTGATGAAATTCGATGGGTACTACATCCTCTCGGATGCATTGGCCATGCCGAACCTGTACGTCAGCGGTCAGCAATACGTGCGTTATTGGGCGCGGCGTTACCTATTGGGCGTTCCGGGGACACTGCCTGCCTGGTCACGCGGACACGGGGCGTTCATTCGTGTCTACGGTTGGGCGTCACTCGCCTGGCGAGCCATGATCTGTGTGACCATGACCATCACGGCGGTAACACTGTTTCAAGGGGCGGGTGTCGTACTGGCCTGCCTCGCAGCTGTCATGTGGCTCGGCCTGCCAGTGTGGACGTTTGCGAAATACTTCGTCTGGGGCAAGACAGGCGAACAGCCACGTCGCCTGCGATTTCTACTTGTTAACGGTTCGCTCGTGGCCATCTGTGTGGCCGTCTTCGGCTTTGTACCGTGGCCCGGCGCACGGGAAGCACCGGCGGTCGTCGAATTCTCGCCGCACACTGTCGTCCGCGCTGCAAGCGCCGGTTTCGTCCGGGAAATTCGTGTTCAGAGCGGCGAAGAAGTCGAAAAGGGCCAATTGTTAGCCTTGTTGGAGAATCGCGAATTGGTCCGCGACGTCGCAGACCTGGAAATACAGATCGACCAATCCGAAATCCGTGGCCGCCATCACGAACAGAAAGGCGAAAGGGCGGCGCAACAAGCCGAAACAAAAAACCGCGAATCGCTCCAGAAGCAGCTTGCCGAAAGACGTGCCCAAGTCGAAAAGCTCACAGTTCGCGCCCCGCGAGGGGGAACGATAGTTCGTCGCAATCTCACGTTGCTCCTGGGAACGTACCTGAAAGAAGGTGACGATATGATGTCGCTTGGTAATCAATCACAGAAGGAACTTCGTCTCTCGATTTCACAAGACGACCTCGATGTCTTCACTCAACGCGTGGGGCAACCTGTCCGCATTGACATTCCACGCCAACCGCCGTGGCAGGCTCGTCTTGAAAAGGTCATTCCCCGCGCAACACTCGAACCCACATACCCAGCCTTGACTACCATCAATGGCGGCTCGTTGCCCGTCAAGCCCACAGGCAAGAAGCCCGACGAATCGACTGCGGACGCCTTCGAGTTTCTCACTCCTCGTTTCACAGCCGTGGTTGCCTTGAGTCCGTCCACCAGCTGCCAACTCCACGCGGGTCAGACCGGCAGCGGGTCCTACCGCCCCTGCAACGCTTCTATATTCCAACATCTGTACAGCAGTGTCTCCCGCTGGATCCGCGAGCAGCTGACAGCCGGCTGATTTCCGCGTAAAACAGGTAATCATCGCCGCGATGATCAGAACAGTTGACTGCTGAATCGGCAGGGAAGATGATGTTGGTGTGCCAACTGCAGATTCCACTGCAAGCCCCGCCGAACGACCAGGCTCCAAATGAATGGGTCACGATGCACTTCAACTCCCCAGCAACGAAGACGTTGCGTCACCGCATTGTAATGAAGCGTCATTTACGACACAGAATAACTGCCCTGATCGTTTTGGTCCTGGTAACATCTCTGTCACAACTTGTTACCATCAATGGCCGATGTGCCGATTCGAACCCGCGACCGAACATCATTTTGATCGTGGCGGACGACTTGGGCTATGGTGACACCAGCGTGTACGACGGTTGGGTGAAGACACCACACTTGGAACGAATGGCTGCCGAAGGTCTGACCTTTATCGACTTTCATAGCAACAGTTCCGTGTGCAGCCCGACACGAGCCGGACTCCTTACCGGGCGTTACCAGCAGCGAGTCGGAATCGTGGACGTCGTCGCGCGTCACCTGGACACACCTGGACTTCATCCGAGTGAGCTGACGATCCCGCGTCTGCTGAAACAAGGTGGTTATAGAACCGCATTGTTCGGTAAATGGCACCTGGGCGTGGAGCAGGAATTCAATCCAATTCATCACGGATTCGATGAATTCCGCGGCTACCTCTCTGGGTACATCGACTATCACGTCCACAGGAACTCCTGGCATAACGGACTCGAGAAGGAAGATCAGCCGGGATACTCGACACACCTGATTTCCCAGAATGCCGTGCAGTTCATCGAAAAGAACACGACGCATCCGTTCTTCATGCTCGTTGCGCACGAGGCCGTTCACTTGCCGTTCCAAACGCCGGACGACACGCCAGAGAATCGCAAACCCGTCCCGAAATCCGAACGGTGGAGCCGCGATCGAATTCGACCCAAGTACAAGATCATGCTCGAAGAAATGGACAAAGGCATTGGTCAGATTCTTGACACTATAAGAAGTACCGACATGGCCGAGCGCACATTCGTGTTCTTCCTGTCTGACAACGGCGCGATCGGTGCCGGCTCGAACCGACCGTTTCGTGGCGGAAAATTCAGCCACTACGAGGGCGGGCATCGCGTTCCTGCAATCGCCTGGTGGCCCGGCAAGATCAAAGCCGGCTCGAAATCGGATCAACTAGCCCTCGGAATGGACCTCCTGCCCACGTTCACAGAATTGGCGGGCATCGACATTCCGACCGAACGCCATCTTGATGGACGCAGTATTCGTGGCCTGTTACTCAGCGGTGACGACCTGAAGACCCGTCGCGTCTATTTTGGCTATGAACCCAAACTTGGAACCGCCATGCGGGATGGCAGTTGGAAAATGATCGTGAAAATGGACAGGGTCGAATTGTACGATCTAAGCAAAGATATCGGTGAATCAACCAACCTCGTGGCCCAGCACGCCGAGCGTGCGGCGGCGATGAAGCTGGCAATCGAAACTTGGAAAAAAGAGGTTGTTTGGAAATGACGTGTGAGAATTCCGCCTACATCGACTATTTCCAGAGCTTTAGGCTGCAATTGTCTTCGAGTTCATTGACTTTTGCGAATTCGTCCCTGGCGCGAATGAGGCAGTTCGGGTCACCCCTGGTTTTTTGGCTCGCAATCACATGCCTGGCCAATGTGGTGGCCGCCCAGGCATTGCGAGTCGTTGAGACGGATAACGTGATCACCGTAGCACGAGGTGACAAGGTAGTCGTCACCTACAATAAGGTGTCGCCGCCGGCGCCTCCCGGAATCGACACTGTGTACGAGCGCAGTGGCTGCCTGCATCCGGTGAATTCTCCGCAGGGCCAGACCGTGACGGAGATGTTTCCAGTAGATCACCCGCATCAACACGGAATCTTCTCCGCCTGGGTGAAGACGACCTACGATGGCCGAGCCATCGATTTCTGGAATCTCGCTGGAGGCACAGGGCGAGTCTTCCACGAGCGCGTCGTTTCCGCGTTTCAACAGAGTGACGTCGCCGGATTTGAAGTCGACCTACTTCACCGCGCAGAGACAAGACCACCCGTTGATGTCTTACGAGAGCGATGGAAGATCACCGTTTACCAGACCGACGCGACGTATCACTGCTTCGATCTGGAAACTAATCAGATGGCCATTACGGACAAGCCGCTTACGGTAAGCAAACACCACTACGGCGGCATCGTTCTTCGAGGTCCGACGCGGTGGTTAACCGAAAAAGACAGAGACGTTCGCAAGCGCCCCGATCTCGTTCGCGAACCGAGTGAGTTCGTGAACGACCTTGGCTCCGATCGGCTCAAAGGGAATCAGCAACATGCAAAGTGGGTGGCACTGTCCGGAAGCATTGGCGGCGAACCTGTCAGTATCACGGTGCTGAGCCACACCAAGAACTTCAGGGCACCGCAGGCCACGAGGCTTCATCCAACGAAACCCTACTTTTGTTTCGTGCCTTGTGCCGACGGAACCTTTCTAATCGATCGTGACCATCCTTTCAAAGCGCGATATCGCTATCTCGTCACGGATACGCAACCTGATCCCCAATGGATCAACGAGCAGTGGGAGATGTGGACAAGTAAGTGAGAACAGCCAGAAAACGGGTCACCGCGTGTTGACAGACTTGGCAAGAGAAACCTGTTGCGGGCTGGCAAGGTACACGATCAGATCGCGAACTTCTTCGTCACTGAAGCTGCGGAGCATCCCTTCGGGCATCATCGATTTACTGGAGGTATTCAACTCATCAATGTCGTCCATCGCGAGCCGGACCTGAGCCTCCTGCGTGCGAAGCACGACGAACTTATCGCCCTGATGGACGATGAAACCACTGAGCACTCGGCCATCAACCGTTATCATCGTCGTCAACCGGTAGGCCGGATCAATAACTGCGCTCGGATCGATCAGGTTGCTCAAGACGTAATCGAGTTGCTTGCGACCCGAACCGGTTAGATCAGGAGCAATGTTACCGCCCTCTCCAAACAGCGTGTGACATTTCGAACATGTTCGCTCGAATACTTTGCGTCCGGCTTGAACATTGCCTTTTGTGAGATAGTCGGGGGTCATTTGCGCCTTATAGCGAGCAATCTCGTCTGATTTGTTTAACCGCTCTGCATCGTCGGCCCAAAGAGCGTTAACCTGATCTTGAATCGTCTTGTCTCTGAATACTCGGAGCTGTTGTAATGCGAACGCCGAAACGTCACTGCGATTGACCACTCCGCTCTCAATGGCGCCGAGCAGTTTCAGGGCAAAGCTGCGTCGTGTACCCAGCACACTGATCGCATCTTGCCGCTCGGCTGGATCAAGGTCAGAGTAAACATCAAGTATCACGTCTGGCGTTGAAGATTCGTTGCGAAGAACGAGCGACTGAATCACATCGGGACGCAGGATCGGTGCTTCGGTCACCAATTGATGCAACATTGAGACCTTCACGCCGTCTTCGACGTTCAAGAGCGCGAGCAGCGAATCGCGACGTTCACTGGCGGGGGCAGCTCTGTCGAGTACAACCCGGCGCAGGCTGCCAATTGCTCTCTTGTCTCCAAATATCGTGGCCAGTCGCACGGCAGTCGAACGTAATACAGGATTCGAAGCGGAAGCAACTTGAGAGTAGAGAGTACTCCACGAGTTCGGTGGATCGTGCGGGCCACTCACTTCCAAAGCTTCAAGCACGCCCAGCAACAGGTCAAGCCGAACAGCTTCATCGCGGCACTCCAACACGGACGTCACAACTTGGTCGGTGTTTGATGAATCCCCGTCCAACAAACGGCGTGTAATGTAGCGACGCAATAAAGGAATGCGAGAAGTGGAAGCGAGTTTCAGCGCAGCAGGTCGATCTTCCAACACAGAAGGCTCGATGCCATACCAGATCATCAGGGGCAAGTAAGGGTCGGTCGCATCTTCAGCGTGCGTCATCAAGGCTCTGGCGATCGGCCAACGATGTTCGAGTCTTAGCCGAGGCATCGCTGCCGCCACTGCCAGCCGCACTTTTGGAGAATCATCGGCCAAAGCTACGGCGTTCATGGCGGCCACGGCCTTGACGCTGGGTGGTCCGTATTCAACCAGAAGGCGTATCGCCCAGCGCCGCACGTGCTCACTGTCATGGTCCAACAGATTCGTGAGTGCATTTTCATCCATGCCGTCGGTCACAAACAGTGTCCAGAACGCTCGCAACTTGTTGGTCTCGGCATCAGCGTTTCTAAAGATATCTTGCAGCCGCTGGTGTGCTGCAGATAGGTCGCTTCCGGCAGCCGCGCGTTCTTGGAGAATCCGCCGCGCGTGGCGCACAAACCACTCGTTGGGATGCAAATGCAACGCAACAAGCTCGTGATCGCTCAGACCCTGAAGATCAACGGCCCGCTTCTCCGGCTTGCCGAACACGACCTTATAAATCCGGCCGCTGCTGCGATGACTGCCGTCGCTGTCGTGACACTCGCCGAAGTCATGCCAATCAGAGACGTACACACCGCCATCAGGTCCGTACTTCACTGACATCCCACGGAACCACGGATCGTTGCCGAACAAAAAGTCTTCGTCATGAACACCAACATATGTCGATCGACTGGGAACAAGCTGATCGCAGTTGACGCGATTGCCGTGCAGATTCGCAGTAAACAACTTGCCACGATACGCCTCTGGCCAGTTGTCGCCGAGATAGATCATCGCACCACAGTGAGCGTGCCCGCCGCCGGCGACAGAGTGCCGACCGTCCGCCTTACGAGAGTTCTGCCACTGGCCGCCGCCCCAGTGCAGGTGATTGGTGATGGATTGGATTCGGCGATAGACATACGGGTTGTCATGCTCGTTGTCCCGACGCTGGCAGTACATGCCCGGTACGATGTGCCACAAGTGTGCGATGACGGTATTTGTCGTAAATAGATCGCCGAACTCGTTGAAGTCTGCACCCCACGGATTCACCATCCCTTCAGCCATCACCTCGAAGTCATGGCGAGTCGGATGAAAACGCCAGATCCCACGTGTGATCTGCGTCCGCTCTTCGTCGGAAGCGCCCGGTCTGCCAACGCTTGAAGGATCTGCCAGACCAATTGCTCCGTAAAGCCAGCCGTCCGGCCCCCAATGGAAGTTGTTCAGTACGTTGTTCTTCGATCGTTGAAACCCATCGAGCATGACGACTGGGTCCGAGTCCGGTATGCCGTCGAAATCGCGATCCGGTATAAAACTCAATTCGGGCGTGTTTGCGATCCAGATCCCGCCATGACCAACGGCGATCCCGGTCAGATAACGTCCTTTGTCCCAAAACACAGTTCTCCGATCAAACTCGCCGTCGTGATCGGAGTCTTCAAGAATAAGAATGCGATCCTTCGCTCCATCCGGATTCCACTCCGGGTGAGAGTAATTCTCAACCACCCACAATCGGCCTCGATCATCAAAATCAAAAGCGATGGGACGACGAACATCCGGCTCGCCGGCAAATAGTGTCACGTGAAAGCCATCCGGCACGGTGATCCGCGCGAGGGACTCTTGCGGCGAGAGCGACACGTCGTTTGGGTCTTGCGTGTTCACTACGCCGCGAGGTAGGTCATCGGCCAGCACAGTCGACGCGAAAAGAATAACGATAACGGTGGTGGTTCGAAACACACAGGCCTCCATACGCGGGGAATCTTCGTTCATTCAGCTTACTTCAAATCGCCAGATCATTCTGCCCTCAGATCGATTACTTCCGAGCCTGCAAACGTGTGTCAAAGCGGGAGGGAGGGAGGTTGGAACTTCAGTGGCATGAGCTTCCAGCTTGCAATCTATGGCCGCGAAACCCAAGGCAAGCAGGAGCTTACCCCACTTTATTGCTTTGACAACGCACTAGCCGTCGACATCCCACCAGGCATTGATCTTCTTCGTCAATTCGCCGACCAGTTTGGCGTGGTCTTTCGATACGTCTTGCGTCTCGTGCGGATCAGCGGTGATATTGAACAGTTCGACCTCGGCCTCTGGCTCGCGCCCTCCGTGGGGCACGATCAGCTTCCAATCGCCATCAATCACCCAGCGAAAGCGCAAGCTGGCGACGGGGTCCGTCATGTGCTGGATGTCATGCTCGAGGATCTCACCGAAAATTGCCTTTCGCTTGGCGACCGCGTCTGCATCCAGCAAGTTGATACCCTGCATTGCGTCGGTCTTTTCCAACCCAGTTGCGGCCAGCACGGTTGGGACCAGGTCGATTGAGCTGGCCAAATGCAACTCGTCCCTCCGCGGTGTCACGTGGCCCGGCCAGCGGATCATGATCGGCGTACGGACGCCGCCTTCGTATTGCGATCGCTTTGATCGCAAGGCATAGGCGCTGCGGTCGGTGCGATTGATCCACCCGTTGTCAGTGACATACAGAACGATGGTGTTTTCAGCGATCTTTTTCTCGTCAAGATAGTCGACCAGTTCACCAACGGTCTCGTCAAACCACTCGCACATGGCCCAATATTTAGCGACGGGAAGATGAGGCGTTTTGCCTTTGTATTCATTCAACAGACGCGCCGGCGGATTGTGCGGCGTGTGCGGCAAGAACGGCGCGTAGTAAACAAAAAACGGTTTGTCCTGCTGTGTACTCAAGTCGATGAAATCGAACACCGGCTGCATACCTTGCCGCCCAATGGCCAGCCCCAAATCTCCATGGCGTCCACGGCCCGTCCGATCGCCATGCGTCATCCCATGCGTGAAGCCACCTCGACGAAAACTCCCTTCCCACCATTTCCCTGACTGGTGGCTCAAGTATCCTTGGGTTCCCAGCAGGCCGGCCAGTTTTGGCACCTGATCGATATGTTTGATGTAGTCGATCCGCTGTTGCAGGTAACGTGGGTCAGCGCGTTGAACCGCCTTTGATTTGTTTACCAGATCGCTGGGGGGCGGCGGATCGTTACCAACAATTCCATGTTGATGCGGATACAGTCCCGTCACCATGGTCGTCAGCGAGGGTCGACAAAGGCTGTCTGGCACGTAGCCGCGCGTAAACGTCAGTGACTCACGTGCCAAGCGGTCGATGCGCGGCGTCTGAATCTGCTCGTGACCCATGAAACTATAATCAGTCCACGACTGGTCGTCGGAGATGATCAACACGATGTTCGGCTGATCAGCGGCCCGCGCGAGCGATCCCGCCAGAACCAAGATTGCGATGGTAAATGCAGTGACTCGATAGCTCATGGTGCAATTATCTCTCTGTAAATGAAAGGTGCGGCGTCTCCTAGCCTACGAGGAAATCATGACACCGCGCGCCCACTTGATCAACCACCGTCTGGCCAGTTGGCGGTCAGATGCAATCGCACCTCTGCAACAGATCGACGGGGTGAAACAGTTGATGGCAGGTTATTTCTACGGTAGACGGCTTCGATTTCGTTCCGTTTTCGTGCTGATATTCGCCTGATCCAAGTAGCGACGAGCAATCCACGTCGCTAAAATCGGACCTGAATCAAAGACGACGTCAGGGTGGAACACTGCGGTGCTGGTACACTGCCTTGCTGGTACACTGCGCACTATCGATCTGTCCGACATTGCACGACAGACTTTTCATGCACATCGGATGCAATTTCGTCAGGAGCGTTTGCACCGGTCCCGATTACAAGGAGCAATCGCCATGATCATTTGGGGTTCTCGCGGCATCACTTCCGTTGTCGAATCTGGACAGTTCAATTGCCCTCAGTGCGAAACGCCACAGAATTTCAATTTGAAGCAAGTGCGTAACTTTTTCACGCTCTATTTCATACCGCTGATCCCACTTGATATCGCTGGAAGATATGTGGAATGCGGTTCTTGCCGAGGCACTTTTGCTGAAGAGATTACTTCGTACGATCCCGAGAAAGAACGACTTGAGATGCAATCTCAAATGCTTCGCGTGATGATCATGGCGGCACTTGCCGACGGCGGAGTGGACGATACCGAACGAGCCGAGATCAAGAGACAGTTCATGGAATTGGCGGGACTGCCAGTGCCCGAGGAAACGTTGAACAACGAAATCGCGATGGCCAGTTCTTCGGGCGGAGATCTGAATTCCTATGTGGGTTCGCTCGCAGATAGTTTATCTGATCATGGCAAAGGGCTCGTCGTAAGGCTGGCATATTTTACGATGTCCGCCGCCGGTGACTTGCGGCCTGGACACCAAACTCAACTCGCGAAACTGGCCGACACGTTACAGATTCCCCAGGATCAGTACATGGAACTGATCAACCATTTCACTGATCCGGATGATGAATGACAGGTACGCGGGAGGTCAAGCTGACGGATGTTGGCCTGGTGATGACGGCACACGCAATTCACCTTTGTGTGTTGCTGCTGCCAACTTTGGTGCTAACCGGTCCGTTGGCAATGGGTCGGGCGGCAATGGGTTGGGAGATCGGTTGCTTCGCATTGGGCATCACGGCGGCCGGCGTGTTGGAAAGCCGGTTTCTCACACCGGAGGTCCAAGCCAGTGACACTTCGATTCGCGACAAATTGGCCCTGCGAGTCTCGTTATTCGTTGGCATTTGCTTGCTCGCGGTGTTTTGGTCAGCCCAGATCGAATGGCTCCTCCACAGCCGCCGCGCTCTTGCCATGCAGGCTATGGGCGGATCACTGTTGGTCAGCGGGATTATTCTGCGTGTCGAGGCAATTCGAGCTCTGGGGAATCAGTTTGTCAGCGACATTCGTGTCGAGAGATTGATTGTGCGCGATGGCATTTACGCTTGGTTGCGTCATCCATCCGAAATTGGTCTGCTGCTAATCGCAATCGGCAGCCCCCTGCTACTTGGTTCGATTTTCACGGCAGTCGCCGCAGCGATCTTGCTGCTGCCGACATCATTGTGGCGGATGGATCGCGAAAATGTTGCCCTGGCAGGTTGGCAACGACAGCGGTCAAATCTCTAAACGTGAGAGATAAAGATGAGATCTACGTCGGATTACCGTCACCTCTCTTTCAGCTTCGCTGCATCGTCGAATTACGCGTCGATCAATCCGCGGTGAGGTGATCTTCGAAAAGCACCTTTCCGGCCACATCGTGGTAGCGAAAGGAAAGTGTGGGCGTGCCCGCTTTGCCATCTACAGTAGCGGAAAGAAACCCGCCGACGACGTTCAAGTACTTGTGATAGTCGGGGCGCAAATCCGATTGCTTCCAGCCGCCAGCGTGTTGGTTGCTGGCCGGACCGCACGAATACTCGCGCACGCCGGTGCCAGGATGGACCGACATGTACTGCCAATGACGGTCGCCGCATACCACGACGAGATTCTTCTGGCTGGCGATAAACTTACGCAGCTCGTCACCTGCCTGCGTAAATCCTTTGTTCGCATGATTGTCGTTCTTATTCGTGCGATCCGGGCCAACAACCGGCGTGGGGCTGATCAAGACCTTGAATGTGGCATCCGACGCCGCGACGGTCTGCTTGAACCAGTCTTTCTGCGCCTCGCCCCAGATTGTCTTGGTTGGTCCGTCCGGCATGGTGTTGGCGCTGCGAAAGTCACGTCCCTCCACCAGCCAGATCTGCAAGTCCTTGCCCCATCGTCGCGTGCGGTAGGTCGATCGACCCATCGGCACTTGCTTGGGGAAAATCGCCAGGCCTTGGGCAAACGTAAACTGAAACATCTTCTGGTTTTTCATTGACGGCCAACAGTCATTCTGCCAGCTGTCGTGATCGTCCTTGATGAAATAGCTGGCCACGCGATTGTGGAAGGTGACGTTGGTTGGCAGGCCATAGGTGCGCTGCCAATGATAGTTGGCCAGCGCGGCGGTTTTGGCGAGCCGATCGTAGTAGACAATGTCGCCAGTGTGAACAAAGAAGCTGGGATCCAAGGCCAGCATCGGGGCATAGATCTTGTAGCCCTCGGGCAGATCCTTGTCGCGAAATGCTTGTCCCGTGGAGACGGTGAAGACGACACGTGCGGGGTCGTCAACAGCGGGTGCTGTGCGAAACTCGCCGTTGATCGTCTGACCCGCCTCGCCGCCGGAGCGCGATTCGACGCGGAGTGCGTAGCGCGCCTGCTGCTGCAATCCGGTCAGCTTGAACTGGTGCGTGAAATCCCATTGAGGATCGACATCGTGCCAGTCGGTTTCCTGCCAGTCATCCACACCTTGGCGCTGGTACAGCACTCTTACTTCCCCAGCAGTTCCAGGAACCGCATCACGTAAACTGCTGACATCGGTTCCCGGTGGGTAAATCACGTCGACGACTTGTTTCTTTTTGGTTTTCGACATCTCAAACGTGACCATCGGACCGTCGGCCGAATTCCGTTTTGCGTTGCGCGTCAGCCGAGTCCAGACAATCGCCGAGGTGCCATCGACTTCACCTACTTTGAGACCCGTCGCTTGATAGGGCCCAGCAGCGAATGACGCGTTGGCAGCCAGCTGGATCGCGACGGTCAGCCAAAGAAGCGTATCGAGTCGTACGTGCATGTTGTGTTATTTCTTTGGGGATCGACGCTTCTTCGGTGAGCGGGACTTCGGCGACGGCTTTTTTTTCGACGAACCGACGGCCTTGTCCCACGGTTGTGATTCTCGAGGGCGGTATTGTGGGCGCGCGTCATTGGCCGGCATCGTCTTCATAACGCCTTGGAACTTGGCCAGCGACATTTTAGCCGGTTCAGACAACTGGCTTCCAAGCAAGTTGTGGCGCTCGAGTGGATCGGACTGGAGATCGTAGAAGGCGGAGATATTGCGATTTGGTTCGATCCAGACTTTGTACCGCCTGTCACGGATCACACGATCCGCGTAATCATCGACTCCACGAACACCTTCTGCATCAAGGCGAGCGGCGCCGTGGCCGAGCGCCATGATCCAACTGCGAGGCGAGTCGGCGGCCTTTCCCAAAATGACCTGTGCCATCGACTTGCCGTCCAGCACCAGGTTCGAGGGAATCTCCGCGCCACCCAGCTCAGCGAATGTTGGTAACAGATCTGAAAAATCCGTCAGCGCATCGGTCTCCACGCCGGCCGGGACCCGCCCCGGACAGTTGACGATGAACGGTTCGCAGACACCACCCTCGTATTTCTTTGCCTTGCCGCCACTGGGCCGCTGCCCGCCGACGGTGCCCAGTAGCCCACCGCTAGTACCGTTGTCCGTCGTAAAGATAATGATCGTCCGTTGCCGCAGGTTTAGATCGTCCACGGCAGCAACGAGTCGTCCAACCAGCGTGTCCGTGTAACGCACCATGGCGGCAATCCGATCTCGTCCGGTAGCGTCCGGCTCGGTCGGCGTGTGGGTCAAAGGTCCATGGGTCAGCGCCATGGGAAAGTACAGCATCATCGGATCGTCACGATGACTCTTCATGAAGTCGATCAGAAAGTTGCAATAGACGTCGGGACCAAACTCGCCTTTGTACGTCTTGCTTCCTTGGCGGGTATGAATATACGGATCCCAGTATCGGTTGGCGCTAGGCGGGTTCTGGCCCTCGAACCCCGTCCAAACGCACCAATCATCGAAACCGTGCTTCTCAAGGGCATTGGGTTCGATGCGAAAATCGTTGATCTGCCACTTGCCGCCAATGGCCGTGGCGTAGCCGGCGGATTTCATGACCGACGCAAACGAGGTGTATCGTTCCCAGTCGAAATAGCCGACACCCCAGCGTGGCACATCCCAATGATTGACCCAACCGGTCCGCCAGGGATACTGCCCTGTTAACAGTGTGACGCGCGTGGGCGTGCATTGCGGCATCGAATAGGCGTTGTGAAACTTCAGGCCACTCTTGGCCAGTTTGTCGATATGTGGAGTTTGGATGCTGTCCGCGCCGTAACAACTGATCCAGTCCTTGCCCAGATCATCGACCATGATGAAGAGGATATTGGGTTGTTCGGCGGCCTGCACATGGGTGAGTGCGCAAGACAAAGTTGCCAGGAAGATGACGATCCAATTCTGCTTCATGGCTTATCTCCGTGGTGGACGACGTCGTCGATTGCCGTTTTGGGGATCTCGCAGGCCGCGCAAATCGGCTGGCAGCGGCAGTGGAAACTCGAAAGCTTCACCTTGCAGTTCTTTGAACTTCACTTGCTGCCCTTGGTTGAGCAACGCCAACACGGGCTCATCCAGTTTTTTCTGTCGACGCCTCAAAGGCGAAGGATCATCTTCCGTTCGACGGAGCTCTTGGATCTTCTTGAATTGCTCGTCCGTCACGCCTAGTTGATCGCGGAACTCGCGACGATCAAGAGCGCGGGTGCCTTCGTACTGTAAACGCACTTGACTAAGGCGGTTGGTTTGTCCTGAATCGAGGATCACGGTCACCAGTTTCTCACCCTGAACGCGAATCTTCTCGACCTCGGCTTGCATTTTGTCCAACCCGTCCTGCAATGCCTGTCCCGATCCTTCAGGGCCGCGCCGGCCCCCGGGGAGTTCCAACGGACCACCGCTGAAAAAAGCAGCCCGCCGCTGCTGACCTAAATCCGCTTGGAGATCGTCCAGCATGTCGATCTGGAGTTTGCGCAACTCAAGTTCCTTACGAACGGGTGGCATCTCCAAGAGCCGGAAGAGTGTGTCCCGTGACAATCTGACGTAGCCACGGTTTCTCCCCCGCTGCGGCTGAGCTTGGCACGTTATCGCCAACAACGTCAGTATCCCTAACCAGGCGAATAGGTAACCCGATTTCATCAAAGTGCGTTCCCTTGCTTGTCAATTCGTCGTAGTTGTTGGATTGGTTTCGGTTTCCGCCAATTTGGCTTGGGCTTTTTCTACGATCGCCGTCACGGTTTCGCTGGGAAGTGCGTACGACACGGTTCGATCCGCCCGCGCCACGTTGATCCCGATCACGCGGCCGGACACATTGACGATGGGCCCGCCACACTGGCTGGGCAACAGAACTGAATCATGCTGAATGGCGGCTGGAAAGTCGTCCCGACGTTGATTCAACGGCCCGTTCAAGCCATCGCTTCCGCTAAAAGAATGCGGCATCAGATTCTGAAAGACGTCATCGCGCATACCGAGACGAACTTCCATTTCTATGGTCTTTCCGTTGCGCTCGACGGTTGTCTTCAAGACGTCGCCCGGCCGATGCTTGCCGACAGCCTGCAGAAGTTCCGCGAAGCTCCTCACCGGCTTTCCCTTGACCAAGACAATTACGTCGTTAGCCAACATGCCAGCATTCTTGGCTCCGCTTCCTTCCATCACGGCCTCGATCGTAGGATGCCCTTCCTTTTCCTGGGTGCGGATCTGTACGCCAAGCACGCCGGGTGTCCCAGCGATCTTTCGTTGGGCAACGCTGACCACACCCACACTGACGGCTGCTCCCGAAACATCTGGCGTGGCTAACCACCGCCCCGGAAGCAGGTCGTCTGTGTCCGCCCATTCGGCTGGCTTTAGACCGGTCGCATTCAAATTGAGGACCGCCAAATCATTTTGCGTATCGGTTAACAGAATCTTGGCAGCAAACTTGTTGCCCTCCGGCGTCCTGCAGGTGATCTTCCCTTGCAAACGACTGGCCTTGGTGACGACCAAACCATCTGCCGAAACGACGAGCCCAAGGATTTGAAGCTTCCCGTCGCAGAGCACTTCGACGGTACTCTTGGCAGCCGTCGACACAATCGGCTTGAAGGTGGCCAACACCGCGTTGCCGCGCACGAATTGCTTCTTGTCCAGCGAATCGGTGCTGTCTTCAGGACGGTACGGCGTAAGGGCCAGCCGTGGAGGTACGTTGCGCCAGCCGACAGCCTTGGCGAGTTCTTCGATGGAGTACGCTCTTTCCGCATCGAGTTCGTACGATTCAATCAGCCGGTCATACATGCTGCGGATGCCGCCAGCTGGAAGTTCCGCGCGAGTGACCTTGCCATCGCGATCACGGTCAAAGTTGACGAGGAAACGACTTGGCGGTACTGGCGGATATGTTTCGCCTGCCTTCAGATGCTCCCAGACCTCGACGTAGGCCAGCACGGGACCATGCAGATTTACCGTCGACTCTTCAGAGATCCGACTGTGGATGCCGATAACGCGACCCTGCATGTCGAACAATGGACCACCTGAATCGCCTCCAGTGATCGTGCAATCCGAACGCAGAGTGTCTTTGTCGACGTCGATGATGCGACCGACACGCACCGGTGGCGTGCGGTCCTCCTGGAAGCCGCCCGGGTGTCCCGTCGACAAACACCAGTCACCCGGTTCGGGAAAATCTTCGTGGGTCACCATCGGCGCGAATGGCCATTTGCCCTCTTTCGTGATCTTGACCAATCCTCCGTCCGCTTCGGTGTGAATCCCCAATGTTCTACCGGGGACGCGAGTTCCATCCGGAAATCGAATCATCACATTGCGGCCCGGACGTCCGATCACGTGTGCGGCCGTCAAAACGTAGCCGCTTTCGCTGATCACCACACCACTTCCTTCGACATTTTGGCCAACTTGAATGCCAACCGTGCACGGGACGACTTGTTTGGCAATGCGACGCATCGTCGCTTCCATTGGTACCAAATCGTCGGTTTTGGGCGTGATCCGGACAAACGCGGTCAGCAGTTCGTTTTCGTCGGCCACCCCGACCAAGACCGTCGCCAACATCACCGCACCCATACCTAACCAGCGAACAGGAAGTCTTGCGAGCATGGACCACTTCCCCAGATTGATTTGAGAACCTCAAGACAGGAGGCCGAAATCGCACGCCACGCGCGGGGGGACGTGCAACATTCAACTTCTACCTTTTTACACCGAAATGGAACGAAAGTCACCTGAAGTTGCGCACTCAGACATTTTTTAACGATTAGCGAGGTACCCCCGGCTTGGAAGATCGCAGGAAGATTTCGTGGCCAAATTCCGGGAATACGGGCCGTCTTGGTTTGATGAGGAAACGTCACAACTTCGGATACGGTAACGACCTACTGAAGCGCTGACGACCGAATGTTCGAATCCGTCACAGACACTTCTGCGTCCACCCCCCACGTCGGGGCGAATCCAGTGTCGCGATCTAGTGACCAGTCGTTTCCTTAAAACACGTCTCCGCACCGCACACGCGGTTCAAGCATCTTTCGGAGGCTCATCCGCCCGCGATGAATCAGGGATTTGGCGGCGTCCGGCGTCGTGCCTAGTTCTTCTGCCACGCCGGCATAGGTCATGCCAACAAAGTCACACAATGAAACCGCAGCCTGCTGCCGTTCGCCCAATTGACTAACGCCAGTTTGCACCAGATAGCGGAGTTCCTTGTGTTCGGCTACCTGCACGGGTGAATCGACGCTGGAGTCGCGCCAGAGATTCTCCACATGGCTGCCGTCGGAATCGTCAATCACGATGTTCACTTCGCGTCGTCTGGCCAGCGAGCGGCGGGCATTCGAGACGACGTTGTTTACAATGGTGAAGAGCCAGGTCGAAAACTTCGCACCGACGACGTAATTCTGCCTAGCCCGGTAGACTCGTAAAAAGACCTCTTGCGCCAAATCCTCGGTGGATTGACGGTTGCCCATCAGGTACGTAATAACGGCTTGAACGCGTTCGTTGTAGCGGCGAAACAGTGCCTCGAACGCAGCGTCGTCGCCCGCCCGGACACGCAACATCAGTTGGACATCCGGGTCAGTTAATGCTGCCTTGACTGCAGAGGACTTTGTAAATCGGACCATTTTGGGCGCCTTGACATACGAGAAGATGACACATAAGTCTCAATGGACGCGATATTTATGACGACGAACCATACGGCCCGAACCACCGGTTTTGACTCGCCGTACATGTGAACTAAGGATCGTTCGAGGAATTACTGTCCGATAGTCGCCTTTCGCTCCGCGAAAGGAGCGTGCTTTCGCGGAGCGAAAGACGACAATAAGAGATCGAACACTGCTAAGTGACAGAAACGGAAGGCCCTACCACTTTCTACCGTTGGTTTCGATTTTTTTGAGAAGTTCTTCATAAGATAGTGGTGAAGGAATGCACCCCAAGCAGGCAGCCGCGCTAGGATTGCAGGTGGCTGAAACCGCAATTTGGCGTCTTGGTTTGCTTCGGAAGTCTCACGACATCGGCGATTGACTTTTCCTGACACCTGTAGAAAACGGCCATCACTTCGCGTTTAGACAAGGATCGAGATCCCCCAAATGACCACCACTGATGGGTTGTCGGATGAACTGGTCGCGCGACTTATGGACGGTAATGAACAAGTCCTGGCCGACCTGTTTTCGCAGCATCGCGACCGGTTGTGGCGGATGGCCAACTTTCGCATTGATCGGCGTTTGGCTGGCCGGGTTGACGCGGACGACATTTTGCAAGAGGCCTACCTGGCAGCCTCGCAACGAATCCGTCACTACCTGGAAAACCCATCACAGTCCTTCTTTGTCTGGCTGCGCTTGATCACCAGACAAACCCTGGTGGATGTCCACCGTCGACACTTGGGAGCAAAAATGAGAAACGCTGGTCGAGAGACGGCAAACCGGCCGGGGTATCCACAGGCAACCTCGATTTCGCTGGTTGCCCAGCTGTTGGGTTCGATGACGTCTCCGAGCCAAGCGGCAGTCAAGGCGGAAATGACTCGGCAGTTGGAAGTGGCCATCGAAGGGATGGATCCGATCGACCGTGAAGTGCTCGCCCTGCGACATTTTGAAGAACTGACCAACAGCGAAGTCGCAGAGTGGCTTGACATTCAGCAGAAGGCGGCGAGCATTCGGTATGTGCGCGCCGTTGCTCGGCTGAAAGGCATTTTGGCACGCGTGCCCGGGTTCTTTGATTCGCAGGAACCACAGTCATGAATGACCCGACTTTGGAACGTCATCCGATTGAGTACCTGGCATCGGAATTCACCGACCGGCTGCGGGCCGGCGAACAGCCGACCGTGCAGGAGTACGTCGACGATCATCCGCACGTCGCCAATGAAATCCGCGATCTATTCCCCACCATCGCGGCGATGGAGAAACTCAAGACGCACAGAGAATCGAAGAGTGGAGGCCGCGCCTCGCTAGGACCAGCTCGGTTGGAGCAGCTGGGTGACTTTCGCATGGTCCGAGAAATTGGGCGCGGCGGCATGGGCATCGTTTACGAAGCTGAGCAGCTTTCTTTGGGTCGGCGCGTGGCGGTGAAGGTGTTACCCAAACAATCGCTACTGGATGAAAAACATTTGCTGCGGTTCCGACGCGAGGCAAAAACGGCCGCCCGATTGCATCATACGAATATCGTTCCCGTGCTCGGCGTCGGTGAACATGACGGATATCACTTCATCGTGATGCAGTACATTCGCGGCGTCGGTCTGGACGAGATCATTCCCCATCTCAGGGAACTTGGCGGCAATTCCAAACCCGTTGCAACAACCGATCAGAATGCAATCGAGCCAAGTCGCCGCGAGGCTCAGATCGGCAGTGTCGCCCGGGCGATTTTCCACGGTGAATTCAGCGTTCCCGTTGCCTCGGCGGAATCGTCGATCAGCGGCTCGGCTTCGGCAATCATCAATGGCGATCCGGCTCAGAGTGGCTCGATAGGATTCGAAGTGGGTCCACTTTCGGAACTAACCCAACAGTCAAGGCACTTGCCGACGCGGTCCTTTGTCAAGCTTGACCAGTCCAATGCCAATCCCGCGGATCTGGAGGATGCAACTGACGATCCGTCCGTGGCGGTGCCTGACGCATCGTCTCAGGTCACCGTCGCGACGCGCATGAATGCGAACTATTGGCGGAGCGTCGCGAGGATCGGCGCCCAGGTCGCCTCGGCACTTCAGTACGCGCACGAACACGGTACTCTGCACCGCGACATCAAACCCGCCAACCTGCTGATCGACCAGCAGGGGATTGTTTGGGTCGCCGATTTTGGCTTGGCCAAGGCCATCGAACAGGACGATGTGAGCCGGACGGGAGACGTCGTGGGGACATTGCGATACATGGCCCCCGAACAGCTGTTTGGCAACGCCGAATGTCGCAGCGACATGTTTAGTCTGGGACTGACGCTGTACGAACTGCTGACGTTCCGCCCGGCCTATGACGAGGCCGACCGTAAGAAGTGTCTGATTCAACGCAGCGTCGCGCCGCAACCTCCGCTCCCGCGACGCATTGTTCCAGGCGTACCACGAGACTTGGAAACGATTGTCTTGAAAGCGATCGCAGAGGAACCTGAACGCCGCTATGCAACCTCGGCGGAGCTGGCCGAAGATCTCGAACGGTTCCTGGCAGACCGACCCGTCCTGGCACGTCGCGCCACGCCGATGGAACACCTCTGGCGATGGTGTCGGCGGAACCCCGCCATCGCCTGCCTTTCCAGCATCGCAGCGTCGTTGCTGGTCCTGGTGGCGATTGTCTCAACGATCAGCTATTATCGCCTGGCCGAAGAGCATCTCCGGACCAAGTCGGCTAACGATATGGCCAACGATGCACTGACCCGAACCAAGGCCGCCAACGAGGTCGCCATCGATGCGCTGAAAGGAGAAACCTTGCATCGTCGCAAGGCCGAGGCCACTTCGGAATTGGCCTGGGACGCGCTCGACCGCATCTTTGCCAGATTCGCGCCACAAAGTGTGGTTGCGCCCGAACCGATGACCCTGGAAACGGAAGAGGGCGACGAACTGGCGGTCGAAAGTCCGGTGGTGCTGTCCGACCAGGCGGCTGCCTTGCTGGAAGAACTGCTCAAGTTTTACGATCTACTGGCCGCGCAAGGTGATAACGACGTTGCTTATCAACGCCGCATCGCCGACGCGAACCGCCGCGTCGGGGCAATCCAGCAGCGACTTGGGCGTCATGAACAAGCCGAGGTCGCCTATCGGCGCGCGATTGAGATCTTTTCAGGGATTTCATCGCCCTCAGACGATCCGCAAATACGTGTCGCCATCGCAGCCTTGCACAATGAACTTGGCACGATCTTCGCGAAAGCGCGACGCCTACCCGAAGCGTCGAACGAATACTCGACAGCCCGCCACATGCTGGAATCGTTGGCCGCGCAAACCGACGAACCTGCTGCACGATACGAACTGGCACGCACATACTATCTGCAGTCGTGGCCATTCATGGGCCGCAGGCGTCGTGGGCGACCTGGCAATTCAGGAGGGAAAGGTGCCCCGGGGCGATTGGATCCGTCGTCACGACGAGATCGTGACCGTGGGCAGATGGTTCGCTCGGGCGATCCGAGTCGTACGGATGACTTGAACAAAGCAATCGCGCTATTGGAAACCCTGGACGAACAGCATCCAAACATTCCGGAATACCAGCAACTCCTCGCAATGACGTACGCTGAACGGGCAAAGCGAAGCTTCCGAGACGCAGACTCATACACACAAGCAATCGGCAGCGCCGTCTCGATTTTGACTTCGCTCGTCGAACGTTTTCCCGCCAACCCGGATTTCCGGTTCGCCCTGGCAACGGTGTACGCCACCGTGACACCGGACGATGGTCATCGGAGCGAGGTTGATCGGCGTGACGAGATCGCGCGACTGCTGTCTTCTCAGTCCATCCTGAGGAAACTTCAACGCGAACATCCCAATGTGCCGGAGTATGTGGCATCAGATGCGAGGATGTCGGAACGGCTCGGCAAGTTGTACTCGCGTATCTTCGAGTTTGATCAGGCCATCGTCCATTTGGACGCTGGCTTGAAGAAACAAGAGACTCTCGCTCGGCGTCACCCATCTGCCAACATCTACACCATACGATTGTTCTTCATGCGGCGAACGTACGCCGACGAGCTGCGTGGCCAACATGATTGGACAGAGGACTCGCTGCTACTGGAGAAGGCTCGCGATCAACTGGCCGCGAACCTGGCCGTGAGCACTGAATTCATTCGAAATCCAGATGGCGATCCGCGTATGAAGGCAGGTGTCGTCGTGGGCGTCGTCCGCGACTTCGAGGTGATAGGCGAGATCTGTGCCGAACTTGGCGACGAGGCAGGCGCGGTAGCCGCCCAGGAAGCGGCCGAGGAACTTCGAGACGAGTTCAATATTCCACAATTCGATCCCCGCATGGGCTCGCGCGGTGGCGGACCGCGAGGTGGTGGATCACGGGAAGCTGAATCGCAAGGCGGCAACGGAGGTCCACCCCAAGATGTGGAGAAAGCCGAGGCCGAGCACACGAAAGAAGTGTCGTAATTCCGCTCGAGGCAAAGCCCGACGGTGGACACGTGCCGTTGTAAGGCGCACCACGGCTTTCACACGTCGGTAGATCTATGAAAGCTCGGGCAGACCGCTCAACTTACCTGTTTCGTAGTGATAAGGCGTGGAAGGTATACGGACTTCAATGGCACTCAACTCCTCAAATACAGACAGTCTCCGCAGGGTCTTTCAGCAGGCATTCGTCGTCCACGACATCGCTGAGCCGCTTGTTTCCTTTGACGATTCGACATCCGCAGAGAATGTCCAAGCATTCATGGAGTCCAAACGTTTTGAGATCGTTGGCATACGCAATAACGGTCAAGTCGAAGGTTATGTGACGCGCGATGACCTCGGTCATGGCGTATGCGCTGACTACGTCAAGCCCTTTGACGAGACGCAGGTCATTCTGGACTCAACAGAGCTTGCCGATC
>JASLPZ010000087.1:0-22756 GCA_030744725.1 Pirellulaceae bacterium | reverse complement strand
TCTATCACAACCTCGGAGCACTTCCTCAACCTGACTTCACCCACAGATTCTTCTGAGGAGGCAATTTCTAATACTTTGTCAAAGTTAAACTTTGGGTTGGGCAAATCAGCCGGAGGCGCTAGCCTCCGGCTTTTTGCGTATGAACCGTGGGCTAGCTAATGGGCGACCAGAGTACATTCTGGCCTCTTACTTGTCGCTTCCGTCGATCGCCCTCTTACGGACTTTGTGGAAGAACTCCCGGACATCTTCAGCCAATAACGCCGGTGTTTCCAGCGCCGCGAAGTGGCCGCCGCGAGACATCTCTGTCCAATGAATGAGTTGCTGGCCAACACTCCGCTCGACCCACGCACGTGGCGGGACATTGATCTCTTTAGGAAACAGCGCAAAGCCTAAGGGCGATGCCAAACCGGTAGATTTAAAGGGAGTCATCGAGGCAGGGCGGGGCTGATTGTGACGCGTTTCAAAATAGATGCGAACGGATGAAGGGCTGGACTCCGTGACCCAGTAGATCATCACGTTTGTCAGCAGTTCGTCCTTTGTGAAGCTGTTCTCTAGATCACCATGGTGGTCACTCCAGGCCCAGAACTTGTCTACGATCCACGCTGCGAGGCCGGCGGGCGAGTCGTTCAGTCCGTATCCAAGCGTCAGGGGGCGAGTACTCTGAATGGCGAAGTATGCCGTGTGATCGGCGAGCTCCTCTTGTCGCCGCTGGAATCGCATCGATTCTTCAGCTGTGACACCGCGCATCGGGTCGACACGCGGCGCTCGACTCAGAGGAAAGTTGCTGTGCGAGCCAACGCAATGGCTGCCGTCATTTTCCGCCAGCCAGCGCACGATACCGCTGCCCCAGTCACCACCTTGAGCCCCGTACTTTCCGTAACCGAGCCGTGCCATCAGTTTGGCGATCACTTCAGCCATGCGTTGCGAATTCCAGCCGCGCTCCTTCGGCAGCTCTGAGAACCCGAATCCCGGTAGTGACGGGCAGACGACATGAAACGCATCTTCCGCACGACCACCATACTTTTCCGGCTCGGTCAACATCGGAATGACCTTGTAGAACTCGTACACCGACCCCGGCCACCCGTGGACCAGCACCAACGGCTGAGCATCCTCATGCGGCGATTGGACGTGAATAAAATGCAGATCGAGTCCGTCGATGCGCGTCTTGAACTGAGGAAAACCGTTCAGTGCTCGTTCGTGCTTCCTCCAGTCGTACGTTGTCAGCCAGTAATTGACGAGTTCCTTCATTGTTCCGACATCGACACCATAATCCCAACCTGTGCCTTCGATCTGGTTCGGCCAACGTGTGGCTGCGAGACGTTGGCGAAGATCAGCGATCACTTCTTCGTCCACGTCGATCGTGAAAGCCTGGATCTCGCCAGGTTCTGCCGCATAGGACGACGGCGGGGCCATTAAGGTCGGAGCGGTCAAGCAGATCGCCAGCAGGCTGATTTTAGCCGAGGTGCGCGTCATGATGCGGTCCATTTCAGGCATCACCTTTTCGTATGAAAAGTTTTTGGCTTGTTCCCGCCGGGCGTGTGGCTACGATGCGGCGGCCAAGACACTGGATCACCTCCACTGGATCACCTCCACTGGATCACCTCCACTGGATCACCTCCACTGGATCACTCCATGAGGCCGTTCAACATCCCCAGGTATTGCGAGAAGAGGGCGAAGATCATGGCGATGATCACGATGCCAACCACCATGAATACGAGCGTACCGGCGGCAACGGTCAACATTCGATAAAAGAGCTTCGCGCGTTCTTCGTATTCTTTCGCGATGATCTCCATCGTCTCACTGATTCGCCCCGCGACTTCGCCGGTCTGCAGGGCATCCAGAAAGTCGTCAGGAAAGCGATTCGTCTGTTGAAAAGCGTCCGTCATTTCACCGCCTCGCGTGATCACCTTCTGCATGGTATTGATTTGCGAAGTATAGTAAGTATTCTGCGTGGTCCGCACGGACAGCTCGATCGCCTTGCGTGGATCAATGTCGGTATCGGTCGCCATCGCCAACGCCCACGTCATCCGCGAGATTGCCAGCGTCTTGATACCGGGACCGATACCGGGCACCTGCATCAGGAGACGAATCATGGGGTCGATGTTAATCAGCTCGTTCTTGACGGCAAATATCAGACCGGCGATGCCGGCGACAATCACGGCAACGATGCTGGAATAGATGATCAGGCCTCGAGTTCCATACAACCCAAAGAATGTGATGGGAGGCGGCTCGGGCCCGTTGGTCACCATCCCCAGAATGAAGATCATCAGACCGATCACGAGCACGGCAATAAATAACTCGATCATCGGCCAGGCGATGCCGATCAAAAAATTCCGCTTCAGCTTGACGAGTTGGTCGTAATGTTCGCCCAGCTTCAAGAAGACCCGCTCGAGCCGCCCGGTCCGCTCACCCACTTCGACCATCTCGATCAACAATGGGGGGAAGTAACCACCGGCGGCTCTCATGGCCCCGGTCAGCGTATCGCCCCCGTTGATCTGGTCGCGGATGCGAGCCATTTCGCTGCGTTGGCGGGTGGAGCCCCGCATCGATTCCGTTTCGAGCACACGCCGAATATCGACTCCTGCGTGCAGGCCGCCACCCACATTGTGGCAAACTCGCGCTAGTGCTTTGTTCCCGATCCGGCCAAACAGGCGTTTCTTTGGACGCGCCGTTTGCCACCTCTCCTGAACGGGCCGTTCCTGAACGGGTGGTTCGGCCGAGCCATGGCGGTCCCTGTCTCTTACCATCTGAGTGCTCCTTTGGCATATCTCTCAGCTTATGCTGCCAGAACGCGGAAGTGTAGCCTCCCCCACAGTCAAATCCGGCTCGATCTGGTACAATCGGCGTTCACCTGCCGGCAAGCCGTCATCATGAAGCAATGGGATACAGTAGCAATCGTTGGCGTGGGCCTGATCGGGGGGTCGATCGGCCTGGCCTTGCGTGAGCGCCAATTGGCTCGAACGATTCTTGGCATCGGTCGCCGTTCGGCCAGCTTGCGCAAGGCGAAAAAGCGCGGTGCCGTCATGGGCACGACGATGGACCTTGCCCGTGGTGTTGCCAGCGCGGATCTGATCGTTGTTTGCACTCCCGTGGCGGATATTGTCGCGCGTGTGTTGGAGGTCGCTGACGCGTGTCCCGCGACGGCACTGATCACCGACGTTGGAAGCACAAAAGCCGCGATTGTTGGACAGCTTGACAAGGCACTCAATACAAAGGGGGATGGTCGAGCGACTTTTGTTGGCAGCCATCCACTGGCGGGCAGCGAGAAGACCGGACCGCAGTCCGCACGTGCCGACCTGTTCGAAAACCGCGCCGTCATCGTGACGCCCGCACGGAGAACGCCCACGTCTGCCGTCGCGCTGATCAAGTCACTTTGGGAGAGTGTGGGTGCCACCGTCCTAACCAAGACGCCACAAGACCACGATCAGTCCGTGGCGGCCATTAGCCATTTGCCGCATCTGTTGGCCTCGGCGCTGGCAAATGCCACTCCGTCAGTGGATTTGTGTCTGGCTGCCGGCGGCTGGCTCGATACGACGCGCGTCGCTGCGGCTGACGCCGAACTTTGGCGCCAGATCCTGGCGGACAATCGGCTGCACGTCTTGAAGTCGTTAGACAAGTTTGAGAAAGTGCTGACGAAGTATCGTCTGGCGCTCGAAAAAGACGATCAAAACAAACTGCTGAAACTCTTGGAAGCGGGAAAACTGCATCGTGAATCTGTGGGAAATTGACATCTATCCAGCCGATGACCAGCCAGATTTGCTGGGCCGGACCGTGGCCGCTGACGCCGCCGAATTGGGAATCTGCCAGGATCTCGAGGCGCAAAGCGTATGTGGCTTCCTGGTCCAAGGTGATCTCAGCGAAGCGCAAGCGAACCAACTCGCTAACGAACTATTCGCCGATGGCGTAGTCCAGCGAACGGTCGTGGCTCCCGTCGGTGATCAGCGGTTGAGCCAACCGCCCAGCGCCGGGTCTCGATTGGTCCATGTGATGCCCAAACCAGGTGTGATGGATCCGGTGGCACAGAGTGCGATCGAGGCCATTTCGGACTTTGGGTTCGCGGCGGACGCCGTACGTACGTTGCGCAAGTACTGGCTGCCCGATATTACCGACGACACGTTTGACAAGGTGTGTGGCCGCATTCTGGCGAACGATTCGATCGAACAGGTCGTGCAGGGCCCGTTGTCTCTGGATCGGTTGGACTTGGGCGAACCGTACCAGTTTGAACTGGTGCACGTGACGATACGAGATCTGGACGACGATCAACTGATAGAGTTAAGCCGCACCGGTCAGTTGTATTTGACCTTGGTCGAAATGCAGACCATTGCGGCGCATTTCCGCAAATTGGAACGGGAGCCCACCGACGCCGAGTTGGAGAGCATCGCTCAGACGTGGAGCGAGCATTGCAGCCACAAGACGCTGGCAGGGCGGATTGCCTACCGCGACGAAAACGGCGTACGACACTTCGAGAACATGCTGAAGGAGACGATCTTCGCGGCTACAGTCCAGATTCGGGAAAGACTGGGGGACGACGATTGGTGTGTCAGCGTGTTTAAGGACAACGCCGGCATCGTGCGTTTCGACGACCAACACAACGTTGTTTTCAAAGTCGAAACACACAATCATCCGTCCGCCTTGGAACCGTACGGCGGAGCCAACACCGGAATTGGCGGTGTGATTCGAGATCCGATGGGAACGGGCTTGGGAGCAAAGCCGATTTGCAACACAGATGTGTTCTGCTTCGCGCCCCCGGAGACGCCAGGCGACAGCCTGCCCGCCGGTGTTCTGCACCCTCGTCGTGTCATGAAACGGGTTGTCGCCGGCGTCCGCGATTACGGCAATCGGATGGGGATTCCAACGGTCAATGGCGCGGTCTATTTTGATCCCCGCTACCTCGGCAACCCGCTGGTCTATTGCGGCAACGTCGGCTTGATTCCACGTGACAAGTCCGAAAAGGAGACGCAGCCGGGCGATTGGATTGTCGCCGTCGGCGGTCGCACCGGACGTGACGGCATTCATGGTGCAACATTCAGTTCAGCCGAACTTACCAGCGAAAGCGACGAACTGTCTGGTGGTGCCGTGCAGATCGGCAATGCCATCATGGAGAAGATGGTGTTGGATGTGATCATGCAAGCTCGCGATCGGAACTTGTACAGCGCCATCACCGATTGCGGTGCTGGAGGGTTTTCCAGCGCCGTCGGCGAAATGGGCGAAGACGTTGGCGCGGAAGTCTGGCTGGACAAGGCGCCGGTTAAATACGCTGGGCTGTCATATACGGAAATCTGGATTTCAGAAGCCCAGGAACGAATGGTTCTGTCCGTGCCGCCAGAGAAGTGGGAAGAATTCGAGGCACTCTGTGCAGCGGAAGGCGTCGAAGCCACGATCTTAGGAAAATTCGTCCCGACCGGCCGTCTGGTGCTGAAGTATCACGAACACGAAGTTGCAAATCTGAGCATGGAGTTTTTGCACGGCGGTCGACCGCCGATTGTCCGCGAAGCCGTGTTCGAACCACCGACAGTCACTCCCTTGGTGCCGTCGCCACAGATCGACGCGGCAGACGTGCTGAATCGAATCCTGGGTTCGCTGAACGTTGCCAGTAAGGAATGGGTGATTCGTCAGTACGACCACGAAGTGCAGGGCGGGAGCGTGATCAAGCCACTGGTTGGTGTCGAGAATGACGGGCCGGGAGATGCCGCGGTGGTCCGTCCCGTGCTCGACTCGCAGCAAGGGCTGGCCATCAGTTGCGGTATGAACCCGCATTACGGCGACTACGATACGTATCATATGGCGACCAGCGCGATCGACGAAGCGGTGCGTAACTGTGTCGCCGTGGGCGCGAATCCGGCACGGATTGCCATTCTGGATAACTTCTGCTGGGGCTACACCGATCGACCGGAAACGCTTGGATCACTGGTCCGCGCGGCCGTGGCCTGCCACGATCTGGCCGTCGCTTGGAGCACGCCGTTCATCAGTGGCAAAGACAGCTTGAACAACGAATTCAGCTACAACGTGGACGGCAAGAAACAAACGATTTCGATTCCGCCGTCGCTGTTGATCAGCGCCATGGGCCAGGTCGACGATGTGCGTCGCTGTGTCACCATGGACTTGAAGGAACCGGGTAACCGGCTCTATCTGGTCGGTCTGACCCACGACGAGCTGGGTGGTTCGCATTTCTCGCTGGTCGAAGGACTAACCGAGGGATCGGTCCCAACGGTCGATGCCACGATGGCTAAGCTGACGTTTACCGCGATCCACCAGGCCGTTCAATCCGGCCTGTTGCGTGCCTGCCATGATCTGAGCGAAGGGGGTCTGGCCGTGGCCGCCGCGGAAATGGCGTTTGCCGGTGGCCTGGGAGCCAATCTGACGTTGGATATGGTCCCACAGTCGATTGAGGGATTGTCCGACGCGTCGCGGAATCTAGTCCTGCTGTTTGCTGAATCGAATAGTCGCTTCTTGTGCGAAGTGAGCGCTGGTCAGCAGTCGCAATTCGAGGCCGCGCTGGCGGGTGTGCCGCACGCGTGCATCGGTGAAACGACGGACGAACCCCAATTGACGATCCGAACAACTCCAACGGGTGATGCGTTGATCGGCGCGAACATTGAATCGCTGAAGGCCGCTTGGCAGGCGCCGCTCCTTTGGTAACGACAACATTCGTAACCGCAGCATTGGAAATAGGCATTGTCCGGCAGTGATGACGAATCCGAAACCGTTGTGCTGACTATAAGACTCCCTAAGAACTTTTTAGTAACTTCCTAACCCTGAAGATTGAATCATGGCAACTCCACGCGTCTTAATTCTGCGAGCACCTGGGACGAATTGCGACCAGGAAACCGCGTACGCGTTTCAGCGAGCAGGTGCGATGACCGAGCTTGTGCACATCAATCGATTGCTGGAAAACCCGCGTCTTCCCAAGGAGTTTCAGATTTTCTGCCTTCCTGGCGGTTTTTCCTATGGCGACGACATTGCTGCGGGCCGAATCCTGGCCAATCAGATCCGCCACCATCTGCAGGACGCGCTTCACGAGTTCAAAGCTGCGGAGAAGCTGATTCTTGGTATCTGCAATGGCCTTCAGATCCTGGTCAAGTCTGGCCTCTTGTTGGACGACGTCGACGGAATGCCACCCGCCACGCTGACCTGGAACGATTCGGGTAAGTTTGAAGACCGCTGGGTACATTTGGCTTGCGATCAGGACAAGTGCGTCTTCTTGCAGGGAGTCGATTCGATGTATCTGCCCGTCGCCCATGCAGAAGGTAAATTCGTCGTCTCGGATCCCAGCGTGATGCAACAACTGGCAAGCCATGGCCAACTTGCTTTGCGATACACAGCCGAGACGGTGACGCAGTCAGATCGACAAGCAGGAACCGGCACACAAAAAGTTGTGCCGTATCCATTGAACCCCAACGGTTCGCAGGGCAATGTGGCTGGCGTCTGTGATGCCTCTGGTCGTGTTTTCGGCCTCATGCCGCACCCGGAACGGTACATTGATCATACGCATCATCCTCGCTGGACGCGAATGGAAACGCGGGAGCATGGCGAGGGTTTGGCAGTTTTTCAAAATGCCGTCCACTATTTCGCAGACACGCTTCAGCCTCAGTCGTAACGGCCGATCGGTTTGCGCTCGCACCGTCAAGCGTCGTTCGGTGAAGTACGCGCTCGATGCACGCGGCGCGGCCCGCTCAATGGACGACGCACGGCCGACAACAGGTCGATTCGTTTTCGCGCGGCAGCCAATGCGGCAACTTTCGTCGCAAAGCCCGTTAGCTGCTCCTCGTGGGCTGGTGTGGTCCGTCGCATCGTGACCACGAACTGATCACGCCGGATCGTTACGCCGACCGTGCGATGAGTTAGTTCGATCTTCCAGCCTTGGTATTCTTCCGCAGTGACGTTGCCTACACCGGCACGGGCAATACGTTTCCACTTGCCGGAGTCCTTGTTGCCGGAATGAATACGACGGTGCATCAGAAAACCTCGCTGGAAATTGGTGGAGCCTCCCGAGTATGTATCGGATTGTGACGAACGGTGGCATTCACTTTTTTTGCGCCAGTCTTGGCCTAACGCGGCAGTGCCGCAGCCAAATAGGAAACGTACTCCTAATCGGTAGCTAGCGTCGCCTTGAGGGTCGAAAAACAGCTCGATCCGCCGACAAGCTGCGGATCTTCCTGACTTCGACTGTGTCCAGATAGACCCAGATTCTGAACATATCGTCGCGGGCGAACAGGCTGCTGTTGGATGCACGCTCGTCCAGGAATGATGAATAGTACAGCTTCATCGAATGCACTTCGTGCAGAGACGGTTCCTTCGTGTCGGCGTTGAGCGTTTTATAGAGTCGTACGTCGCTAAGTGATTCAATTTGCATCACGATGTGCCGACAGGTTAACGCTTTGTTCGCTCGCACAGTCCAGACGATGGCGTCGTCTTGAGCGTTGTTGATGATCTTGTAGCTGCCCGAGACAATCGAAAGGAAGCCTTGTTTCTCCAGGTCGCGGATATTTGATTCGATCGTGTCGAGCGGCTTCGGCATGAGTCGCTTCTTGCGAGCCTCCTCCACCTCGTCTGCCGTTGGTTCTGATGCCTGGGATTTTGTCGCGGATGATTGCGCCAAGACAGGCGAACCAAGACACGCAATTGCCGTGGCCACTAACAAACAACGTCTGCAGTTCACGGCAAGACTCCTCTGCACTCTGCTTTTGTGGGCAACGGGAATGCCGGCCACTGGAATACTGGAATACTGGCTACCGGAATACTGGCCCGCGCGTGCACGAGACAAACCGGACGGCGCCATCGTATCCAGCTTAATTCGTGGTGGCCAGGAAATCACGGCAAAAATGCTTCGCGGCGAACTACGGATGAAACCAGAACACCATGGCAAAGAAGATATAAACAGCCAGGAACATGGACCCTTCCAACCAATTCGACTCACCATCTGCCAGCGCAGCCGAGGCAACCACGGTGGCCGCGGCCAGCGACATTAGCATGAACGGATCAAACGCCAGGGTCATCAGACTGCCCATGAAATAAGACGTCAGCACCAATACGGGAGCGACCATCAGGGCGACTTGCAAACAGGACCCCATAGCGATTTGGAAGGAAAGCTCCATCTTGTCTTCCCGTGCGACCCACACCGCCACCATTCCTTCGGCAGCATTGCCAACAACGGCCACAACGATGACGCCGATGAACATCTCGCTCATGGCAATTGAACCAGATTCCTTGAGGACTTCGATCGAACTGACAAACGCTTCACTCAGGTAGGCCACCATCAACGTGGCGCTCAACAGCATGATGATCGACGTTCGCATCGACCAGTCTGCTTTCTCGTCGTGATCCGCGTCGGGCATGAGCAGGAAGCGGTGCGTGCGGAGCGAAAAGAGGAGGCTCAGACCATACAGTGACAGGAGGATCACGGCCGCCACCAACGAAACGCGTTCGACCAGAACATCTGCCGATTCGGCCGTCAGTTCCGGAAACGCTTCGGGGTTTACGTGGTAGGCAATGTGAACCAGGCTGGGGACCATCAGCGTAATCAGGACCACCCACAACATGCCGACATTAACGTGAGCCCCGGTCTTCGAAATCCGCTGAACCTGGTGTTTCATGCCCCCATAGACCATCGCCCCACCCAAAACCAACAACAGATTTCCCAGAATGGAACCCACAATAGACCCGAGCACGATCGGGTACATCGACGGCCCTTTGGTCAACGCAATCATAGCGATGATCAGTTCGGTCACATTGCCAAACGTGGCGTTCAACAAACCGCCCCAGAGCGGCCCTGTATAAACGGCGACCTCTTCGGTTGCCTTGCCAATTATCGTGACCGTTCCCAGAATTCCCAAGCCTGACACGAGGAACAGTGGTAGACCTTCGATGCCCATGATTTGCAGGACAATGGCAACTGGCAAGAAGACCAGTAAGACGCTGAGCTTGGGGAGCGATCGTATCAACTTGCCCATTGCGCGCTTCCTACTCGCTCGGATCCGCGGTACCGTGTCCACATAGCCCGTGCTTGCAACGTCTGACTGGCACAATCGACACCGCAGCAGTTGCCACATTATTAAGGCACGGGACACAACATTCAAGCACGCCCATCAGCGGGTCGGCGACGATCAGGCACCCACCAATAGGCGGCGAATCTGATCGGTGTTCGAGAGGTCGTCGTGCAGTTCGTCTGGCGAGGCGGCCGCCAATTCATCGCTCGGATGGATCCCAGTCGCCACGGCTAGGACCCGAGCGTTGACGGCACGGGCACAGGTAATGTCGTGCGGTGTGTCGCCGATCACCCAAACCTGATCGTCACGAAAGCGCTCGCCCAGATGCGCGCGTGCCGCATTGACCGCCGTGCGTGCCACATCATCGCGATTACGGCTGACGTCACCATATCCACCGAAGGAAAAATATGGATACAGGCCGAAGTAGTCCAGCTTGATCTTGGCTCCAGTAAGAACGTTTCCAGTCAGAAGCCCCACGGCGACATTATCCAGTTGGCACACGCTCTCCAACAACTCCGTCACACCTGGTAGGACGCGACCCTGGCGCAACGGCAATTCGTCACTCAATCGCGTAACGTAACCGTGGCATAAACATCGCCAGTTCTCGTCCGAGTCATCGATATCGTGCTCGTCGAACAGATTCGTGGCAATCGCCCTATCGGTCCGACCACTAAATGCCACGTGGGCCGGCTCCGGGATATCAAATTCCTCACTGAAGCAAGCTGTTAGAGCCGCGCCGCCGGCACCGCCCGTGTTGATCAGGGTCCCATCGATGTCGAATAAGAGTGTTTGCATACGGCGAATTGTAACGGATCGCCGCCGACTTTCGCAGGCCCCGACCGCCGGGAAGGATGAATCAACGTCATGATCAAGACACCGCGCCGCGATCGTCGCGGTCTTATACCCAGCGGAGAGGATCTTGTTCGCTGCGGCTGGCCCAGACGTCGAGATCAGCGAATTCCGCACCGAGCAATTCGGCGAGTATTTCGACGGCAAAGCGCTCACTGGCATAATGTCCAGGCAACAGTAGCGCGACACCCGTCGCTTCCGCTTCCAGGCAAGTGTGAAAACTCGTTTCCCCAGTGACCAAGAGACTGCAGCCGCATTGGCGCGCAGCACCAAGAAATTCGCCGGCACTACCACAGGCAACGGCGACCTTGCTTATAAGCTGTTCAGCGGTGCCAACCTGATGCAAGCCAGAAATTGTCAGTTGTTGTTTCAGTCGCTCGGCAACAGCGGATAGCGACAGCGCGTCGGCGAGCCTGCCGTGACGTCCGGCACCAAGTTGATCCTCATCAGCAGAAAGCGGTACAAGTGGCTGAATCTCCTGCAATCCGAGCCCTTCCGCCAAACGTTGGTTGATCCCCGCCAGGGCAGAGTCAAACGCCGTGTGGGGGCTGTGAATGGCAATCGACGCTTCGATCAACTGCAATAACAGGCGGCCCGGAACACTCTCGGTTGTCAACCGCTTCAGTGGACGGAACGGCAACGGGTGATGTGTGACGATCAGGTCTGCTTGCTCGCGCACGGCTTCCGCGGCACTGTCTGGAGTGATTGTCAAACAGGTCATGATCTTGTTGATAGATCGCTCCGAGTCACCTACCAGAAGGCCCACATTGTCCCAGTCCTCCGCCAAGCGCGGTGGAGCGAATTCGTCTAGAAATCGGCAAACGTCGTGGACTAGCATGGGCGAGCGGTTCAATGTTGAGGAGTCGAGGAGGGTCGGTCACCAATTTAGCACTCGCCTCCACGCAACTCTAGAGGATCACAGGCGGTAATGAAGAAGCCATGATTCGCGTGCATTGGCGCTGATTCGCGGTTCCCTTGCATTTCTTTCCGTGCACACGGCACGCGACTAGCGGCGGTTATTCTTCGGCGACGATGTGAGAATTCAAGACCCGAGCCCCCCCGATTTCCTCAGCTCGCAGCCCCAACGTGAGTCCAATCAGTTCTTTGCCATCGGGAATCAGAAAGCGGGTCGTCTGGCGACCGCGACCGAGATTGAAGACCTGACGCCTCACGCGACGCCGATCTGGCACAAACAGCAGGCAATTGAAGCTGACTAGACGGTCCGTCTTGTTGGTCAGGTGTTGGTCCACGACGAGATCTCCATGCTCGTCAAGATGCGATTCCAATTCCAGTTCAATGTCGCCCAACCCAATCCGGATCTCTCGATAAACACTGAAGCGATAACCGCCGTCAGCAGAAAGATTGAAGTCGAGCCTTATTCTCCGCGAGCCAATGTTGGAGTTGGTGCCAAGCTGGACGTCCATATGCTCTTCTCGCAGTTCGTTTGCAGAGAGTTCGAACTGTGTTTTCGGTGCGTCAACGATCCAGGCAGGCGGAGTAATCACAGAGACGGAACCACCGACGCCTGGAATCGAATTCCTAAAATGGTACGCGACTCGCTGACGCTGCCCAAAGACGCTCTCCAGCTCCTTCGTTTTGAACTCCAAGGACATCCGCCATTTGGCGATGTTAGCATTGACGCCTGTTATGAAGGTGGGCAACGTGCCAACTTGAACTATCTGCTGAATGAAACCATCTCGATCGGTCACGACTTTCGGTTCGATCTTGTTTCCCCAAAGGTCAATTTGTTGGACTTTTTCGCCAAGGTATATCGTTTCTTGCGTTGGACTGGAATTCCATATGACCATGACGGCTTCGCCATCCCGTTCAAACATGTAGTTCGAACTGCGGTTGGGTAGGCTGATCGTGCCCAAATAGCTGGCACCTGCCAACATGTCGGCAGTCATGCGCCAGGGCAGCAACAAGGCACCAGGAGTCCCATCGGGCTCCATCAATCCATGCGTCGGGTCAAAAGGACGTGGCACGAAGATGCCGTCAGCCTTTCCAATCTTGGCCGCCAGCATTCGCTTGACCAAATCACGAGTTTGGGTTTCCAGACTATACGTGTCGCGGTCGAGCGGCTCCAGGATAACCCAGCGTTGCAGACGTTCGTTTTGATCGTCCGCCAGATACTCCTTCAATTCGTTGTCGGTCAAAGGTGGATTCGCGGTGTATGAAAGGAAAGTCAACGGAGGCGTTTCTGAAAAGGTCTCCTCGTCGATCGAGCGCCATGTCATACCAATATTGATTTCCTGTCCGAAACGATGGAAACCGTCACGGATTTCGTTCAGTTTGTTTTCCAACTGCGGGTAGTTGACGAAGCTGAAATCTCCGTCGTCACCCAGTTGCCACCAGCGAACCTTTAGGGACAAACGGGTCATCACCGCGTCGATGGCGGGAATCCAGACCTCTCTTGTGACGAACACTGAGGCAATGGGAATCTTCCCACCCTCGCCAAAGAGGTCATGGATGCGCTCGGGCGGTTGGTCCAACACGCCAACCATCTCGATATTGTCGACGCTCACTCGTTCGGCGAACCAGGCAAGTCGCTCGGCACGTTGATCGTCGTTGTACCAGATTGGAAACTTGATCCAGTTGATACCGACATGGCCCAGCAGCGATGCCAATGTCTTCAATGGCAGCTTCTTGTCACCATCTGGAAGCGACCAACCAAACTCACCGTGTACTCTCTCTCGCATCGGATCCACAACCACCAGGTTGACCGTGCGCGTCAGTCCGCGCTGGCCATGGACGGAGACCCGGACTTGATAGAAACCATTTTTTTGAATGGGAGGCTGCCAACTGGCGGTCGCCAAGGAACCACCATGGTGGTCGTCGCTGGTTTCCAGGTTGTTTCGAGCCGTGGCTTTCGGCGGTCCCACCGCGGCTTTCGGCGGTGCCGCCGTAGCGGTGGCGTGCAGGTTCTCTTCGTGCGAGTCCAAGACGCGGCCCTGGACATCACGTAACTCGAACCGCAAACGTGGCTCGTATCCCGTATATCCAGACAGCTGACAAGTGACTTCGACATTCTCCTGCGGCGAATAGATGTTGTGTTCACTATTGGTCGAAAGAGACATGCGGGGAAGACGACCGAGGCTGATTTTATCGAACGAGGCGCTGCCCACGATATCTGCTCGTTCGGATGGACTGAGATGTAACGCAATGGACGCCCAGCGCACGCGCGGATTCTCCAAAGTGACAGGGCCAATCAACACCTCTCGCCAGTCAGGCAGATTCCGGAACTGAGCGGACTTGAACGACTCGATTACTTTGCGATTCTCATCATAAAAAATCACTTCCATCGAAGCGTTGTCGTGGACCAGACCAGATGTCTTCAGAAAACCGCTCAAGGTATAGCTGAGCAGTGGGCTGACTTCGGTGAACGGGCTGTAAACGGAGACCGCGCCACCGTCTAAATCCATCCGCAGGCACCGTTTGCCCTGTGCCGCGAATGATTCGTCTTCGGCAATCTCGACTTTGATGTATGTCGGATATCCTCGTCCACGCCGCCGCGTCCAGCCATCGGGCCAGCGGTCGTAATTCGTGTCGGCCTCTTCTTCAAAGTCGCAACTCCACACTTCCTCCGTCTCGTCGGGGTCACGGACCGTTTGCGCAAACGCATTGGTGGATAGAATAAGAACCAGTGGTATTGAGAATCTCAGCATGACTTGCCCGAACTTGTTTCGAAGGGATCAATCACGTGCCCCAGCTACGCGTCGGAATCCAGCTCTCGAATTTGCGTCTTCCGTTTAAGAAAGCTTTGCTTACTGCTGCCAAATTGGACGCTGATGCCGTTGAAATAGACGCTCGTTTTCAGCTAAAACCCGGCGAATTCACCCGGACGGGTATCCGGCAGATTCGGAAAAGACTGGATGATCACAATTTGCGGGTTTGCGCGATTGGCTTCCCTACGCGTCGTGGCTATGACAATCCGCAAGACCTTGACCAACGAGTACAAGCGACCAAGGAGGCGATGCAATTTGCCTACGACCTGGGTAGTTCAATCGTCGTCAATCAGATCGGCCGCGTCCCCGAAACGGAAGATAGTCCAGCCTGGAGGACACTCATTGAAGTCCTGACGGATCTGGGGACGCACGGCCAGCGCGTGGGTGCTTGCTTGGCGGCGGAAACAGGCAGCGAAGACAGCGCCGATCTGGCCAGGCTAATCGACGCCTTGCCACCGGGTTCGCTATTGATCAACTTTGATCCAGGGAACTTGATTATCAACGGATTTTCCGCGCACGACGGCATCACTGCGCTAGGCAGGCATGTTGCCCACGTGCACGCGCGGGACGCTGTCCGCGACCTAGCGCAGGGACGCGGTTTGGAAACGCTGTTAGGACGTGGTTCCGTCGATTTTCCCGAGTTAATCGGTGTTCTCGAAGAGCACAACTACCGGGGCTACTTCACCATCGAACGTCAGCACGCGACCGATCCGGTGACGGAAATAGGACAGGCCGTGCAGTACCTCCGCAATCTGTAGAGCCAAAAGCGCAATCAGGCAAACCAGTTGGTTGCCTCGGCGCGAGTACACTAATACGATAGCAGGCATCGATTTCGTGGACAGCACTAAGGAGCACACGATGAGGATTCAAGTCGCGACGGTTTTATTCTCCCTGGCGTTATCGGCAACGGTGTGGGGCGATGATCAAAGCGCCACTCCAAAATCGAAAGCAGTACCCGCTGCCGCTGACAAGTCGGATCAAACTGATCAAGAGAGACTGTTCCAGCGATTTGAGGAAACGCTCTCTAATGTCAAGCTTGTCGGGCGTTTCACGATTCTGGGAAAGGACGATGGCCCTTTACGCAAAGAAGAGTACACAATTAGCAGCGTTAAGAAGATGCCCAAAGGGGATTACTGGCTTTTCAATACGCGGATCAAATATGGCAAGAATGACGTGCAAGTCCCGTTGCCGTTGGAAGTCAAATGGGCCGGTACTACTCCCATGATCACGTTGACCGATTTTACGGTTCCAGGTTTGGGGACCTTTAGTGCGCGTGTCGTCATCTATCGCAGCAAGTACGCGGGGACCTGGAGTCACGGCGAGGTGGGTGGACACCTATTCGGCACGATCGAGAAGAACGTGGAAGATGCCGACCCCGCGGAGGCTGACAAGTCCGACGACGGACCCGCAGCAGTTGCCAACCCGACGTGAAAGATCAGAAATCCGTCATAACCGCCACAGCCGAAGCAACGGCAACGGCGGCGGTTTCAATTCGCAGGATCCGGCGGCCCAAAGCGATCGGCGTCCATCGGTCCGCGATGGCATGTTTCCGTTCATCTTCCGTGAAACCGCCTTCGGGGCCGATGCAGGAGGCAATCTCCGTCGCCTCACCGATGGTGTTCGGCCACGCTTGACCATCGGGTGTCGCGAGTAACCGGAGACTTGCCGATGGAAATGACTTGCAGAAGGCGGCCACTGACATGGGTTCGGCAATGCGCATCAGTCGATTTCGACCGCACTGTTTAGAGGCTTCCACGACCGCTCGGCGTAACCGATTGAGTGCCTTGTCGATCGGCTGCGCCACACCGCGCTCTGAAACCAACGGAACCAGTCTCGCGACGCCGAGCTCGACGGTCTTTTCAACCAACCAACGCTGCCGATCTCCTTTGGGAAGCGCCACGCCGATGGTCAGCGGGCAGGCAAGTTCGCGATCGACAAAACGTCGTTCAAGTACGCTGAGTTGCACCGACGAGCGTTCGACGCGAGCAATCTTCGCTGGGAATTCGGCACCGCTGTCGTCAAACAGTATCACTTGGTCGCCGACCTGACACCGCATCACTTTTAATGCGTGCTGAGCTTCAGTCGAGTGGAGTTCCGCGACATCGCCGTGGATGGGAGTCTCGACGTAGAATCGTTGCGACATGATCTTGTACTCCGTCAGTCGCCAGTGGCGGGGGTGAGGCGGCTTGGCCTGCCCAGCTTGATTCTCGCCCTGTAAAGCGACTGCTGGAAGAGGCAGCCATTTTGACGATCTGAGCGAAAAACGTCGTTTTGAAGAGGTCAGACCATGGAGGGTAGGAGAATCTGGAATCGAGTGTCAACGGCGAATGAACTTGGCGAGTAATCCTGCGGCGATTGAAAAAAAGGCGGATTTTGCCTCAGGGAAGAGCGCACATCTTGCCCAAAAAACGCTGAAAGTGGTTTCTCAGTCATCGGTTACAAGATTGTCGAAAACCCGCCGAATAGTCGCATAGGCTGGTAGATCGCTGGCCTGCCCGTCCGGGCAGGTGATCTGGTCAGTTGACAGCGGTTGACTAGAATATGTGGTTTCCACTCTAACCTCCGCGGAGTTTGTCTAGATGGCGCAGGAAAGCGAACCGGCTTCCTCATCCGATCAGCAGATTGAAGTCGATTTGCGCAATCCTGTGGTCGCCGCGTTGTGGGCCTGGATTTGGCCGGGTGCCGGACACATTTATCAGCGGCGATACGCAAAAGGCACATTATTCATGGTGTGCGTCTTAGGGATCTACTTCTTTGGTCTTACCCTGGGTAGCGGGCACGTGGTGTATGCCTCGTGGCGACAGTCTGACAAGCGCTGGCAATACATCTGCCAATTGGGCGTCGGTGCACCTGCTCTACCGGCCCTCGTGCAGAGCCGTCAGGTGAAGAAGACAGGTAAGCCGTTGGGTAACGGATTCATGGCCCCGCCGGTCAGAATCAGCGAGGATTCCAACGACCCTGATGATCTTTCAGATTTACATTTGCAGTATCACACGTTTTTTGAAATGGGCACGTTATATACGATGATCGCCGGGCTGCTAAACGTGTTGGCGATCTACGATGCCTACGCTGGCCCTGTAATTGTCATCGCGAAGGACGAGGCGGATACTGACAAGCCGCCACCGGAAGATGCTTGAGCAATCAATGCGCAATTAGCGATTCACATCCTTGGGGACTGCCATTCTGTTTTTAGGATTCGACGGTGCAATCATTTGCAAACGCCGCCTGGCGCTGGCGATGACGCAACGGCATTCAGCCTTTTAATAAGTCAGCGAGACGAATGAATCATCTTTGGTACGCACTTCCATTGATCGTATCGATCAGCCTGGTTTATGGCGCGACGCGCCACGAGTTGATGGGTCCGATCTTGCACAATGCGATGCGGGCTGCGACCTGGATCGTGGGCTTTATGGCCACGATTTTTGTGATCTTGTGGGCTGTATCCTGGTTCGTTTAGGGTCCTGGTTCGTTTCGAGTCCACTCAGAAGGCAGCGCAATCGATTTCCGTTGACGATTTGTTGACCGCACCTCGATTCTCACGTTGCGGATAACACGCGACTTTCATGCTATGGCAACATCTACTCACCAAAACATCGATTGAACACAAAAGGGAAACCTGTCCCACCTGATCTGCCTGCGGAATCCGGTACGGACGGTTGCGACCTATGAGAATTGTCGTCCTGGGCGGTGGAACAGTGGGCACATGGATTGCCGACCTACTATGTCGGCATCGTCACAGCGTGACTGTCGTCGACAACAATCCCAGCAACTGCCGACTGATAAACAACGAACTTGACGTGCGCGTCGTAACTGGCTCGGCTTCTCAGTCTTCTGTGCTGTTCCAGTCGGACGTGATTGGCGCTGATTTGTGCCTCGCTGTTACAGGTGACGACGAAGTTAACATTGTCGCGGCAAGCATGGCCAAGGCGATGGGCGCGCGTCGCTCGATCGCCCGTATCTACGGTCCCGTGTTTCACGATGTGAGCACATTCGACTACCAGCGTCACTTCGGCATTGATCGCCTACTCAGTTTGGAGCACTTGACGGCCATGGAATTGGCGCGGGGGATCCGCAATCCGGGATCCGTCGTACTGGAACATTTTGCCCGGGGCGAACTTGAGGTGCTGGAAGTTGTCATGGAAGAACCGACGAAGGCGATTGGAGTGTCTTTGAAGGATCTGGGGTTGCCCAAGACCATTCGTATCGGCTCGATCTATCGCGATGGCCGCATGTGGATTGCCGCCGCCGAAGACGTCATCGAACTGAACGACCGGATCACGATCATCGGTAACCGACAGGATGTCGATGAAGTAAAGGGTACACTGCAAAAGAAGCAAAGCCGTCGAAACACCGTGGTGATCGCAGGAGGCGGGGAGACGGGATACCATTTGGCTCGCAGTCTACAGGGCGAACGATTCTCGGTTGTTTTGATGGAACAAGCTGTCGAGCGGAGCGAGTTCCTGGCCAAACACCTCGTCCGTTCGACGGTCGTCCAAGCCGACGCCACGCGCCGGTCCATCCTGGAAGAAGAACGCGTGGGCTCGGCGGACTATTTCATTGCCTGCACTGGCGACGACGAGAACAACATCATGGCCGGCGTCGAAGCCCGCGACATTGGCGCGAAGAACGTCATGGCGGTGGTCGGCCGCCCCGATTACGCCAACGTGGTTGGGAAATTGGGAATCGATTTGGCAGTCAGTCCACGAGATGTCTTGGCATTGCAGATTCTAGGCTTCTTGAATACCGGTCCGGTGATTTCGCGTTCGACCTTGCTGGGCGGTGGCGTCGGTGTATATGAAATCGAAGTACTTCCCGGCGCTCAGGCCACGGAGCATGTATTGGCCAACCTCCACCTGCCCGAGCGCTGCTTGATTGCTGCTGTGATGCGGGAAGACTATGTCAAGGTCGCTGGAGCAGACGATCGGCTGCAAGCTGGCGATGTCGTCGTCGCACTGATCGAAGACTCTGACTTCGAAACCACTCTGCAACAGTTCTGCGTCAACGGCAGGTAGATCAATGAATCTTCGCTTGGTTTGCCGGATGTTGGGTGTGGTAGCGATGCTCATCGGGGGGACGATGATCTTCAGCTTGCCATGGGCACACCCTAGTCTTGGCCATCGCGGCGAGGTGGTGGACAATCCGTCGTTTGAAACACGTGGGTTCTTGGCCCTGCTCGTCACGATTCTACTGAGCTTTGCGTTAGGCGGCCTACTTCTTTGGTTGGGACGTACCCAAAAAGGACGACTCTATCGCAAAGAAGCGATGGCGGTTGTGGGGCTGAGTTGGATTCTGGCGACGCTCTTGGGTGCTTTGCCTTTCTGGATGCGTGGTACCTACCGCAGCCCAGCGGCCCGCCAGACAATCGATGAGACAACCTGGGAGGTCTATGACTTTGGCACCGTGGTGCATTACCATTGGCATACCAAGACAGAGCTATCCAACGACGAACAAGCAACACTTCAGGCACTGCTGAATGTTGGCTCGCAAGGTCTTTCGCCAGACGACCTGCAGACGGCTCTGGATGTCAAGGACCCGCACTTGGTCTTAATGGACTTGGCCAATCGCGATCAGGATTGGCGAGCGGTCTTGCTGTTTCCGAGCAGTGGTGCGCCGCCCGACGACCGCGACGGCCACTATCGCGTGCGGTGGGTGAAGATGGGGTTCGTCGATTCACTGTTCGAATCTCAGTCGGGCTTCAGCACAACCGGAGCCACGGTGATTGCCGAACTGGAAGACCCGTTCCTGATCCCTCACTGTTTGTTATTCTGGCGCAGCAGTACGCATTTCCTGGGCGGGTTGGGGATCATCGTGCTGTTCGTGGCGATTCTTGGCCAGGGATCCGCCGGCAAAGCTCTGATGCGCAATGAAATGCCCGGCCCCAGCAAGGAAGGCATGCAGGCGCGTATGCAGCACACCGCTTGGGTCTTCGCCGCGATCTATTGTGCCCTCAATGCGCTGCTAACGTTTATCCTCAAGGCGCAAGGTCTTAGTTGGTTTGACGCAATCTGCCACGCCTTTGGTACTTTGGCCACCGGCGGATTCAGCACTTGGAACGAGAGCCTGGGGCACTTTGATAGCGCGCTGATCGATTACACGGTCACGGTCTTCATGATCTTGGCCGGAACGAACTTCACGCTGCTCTATTTTCTCATTTTGCGGCAGCCTGGCAAACTGCTGGCGGACGTCGAATGGCGGATCTACATGGGAGTCATTGTCGCGATTTCATTGCTTGTTATCGCTATTGGTACTTATCACGGTGACTTTGGTGGCGAAACTGTCGGAGAACAATTCCAGAACGGAACTCGTTTTGGGCTCTTTCAAGTCGTTTCGATAATCACAACGACAGGCTACGGCACGCATGACTTCGATCATTGGAATAGTTTCGGGCGTGGCATCTTGTTCGTGTTGATGTTTGTGGGTGCCTGCGCGGGTAGTACGGGTGGCGGCATGAAAGTGATTCGCCACCTGCTGTTTCTAAAGATCCTGCGTCTGGAGATCGAGCAGGCCTTTCATCCAACCGTCGTTCGACCGTTGCGATTAGGTGGCAATACCGTGGACGATCCGGATCTCAGGAAGAACATTCTGGTGTATTTTTCCTTGATCTTGGTCATCTTCGTATTCAGTTGGCTGTTCGTTGTTACGGTTGAACCTGATTCAACCTGGGGTGCATCGCCCGAACACAAGCTGATCGATAGTGCTAGCGGTGTGGCCGCAACGCTCAACAACATCGGACCAGGACTCGGGACCGTTGGCGCGACACAAAACTATGGCCATTTTAGTCCGTTGACCAAGATTCTCTTCGTGTGGTTGATGATGGTCGGACGGCTCGAAGTGTTCGCGATCTTGGTTCTCTTCATCCCCAGCTTTTGGCGGCCACGCTAGCGAGGCTGTGCCTCGGACCGACGCGAGCTCTCGGATTCTGGAATCGTCTTGCTCCGTCCTTCAAGCTGCGGTACAACACCCCCCGTCTTTTCTTGTCTTGGTCGGTCCTTCTGCAGGACGTTCCCATCATCCATCTCGGCAAGCAACTAGCGGTGCCGTCGACGCTAGCCACGTCGACTCGTTTGGCAGCCGTATTTCTGCTTCTGTTCGGTGGGTGCCACACAGTACCCTCGGAGCAAGCCGTACAAGATCCGTTGGCGACGATTCCCCATTTCGCTCCAATCTTGCCTGCCAATCAGCGTGCCTGGCGTGCAGACCTCGCGGTGGTTCCATATGCCCAGTTTGACGGTGACCTGGTCACTATCCACCACGTGCGAGACTTCGTGTACCAGTCTGACGAGGAGTTTGTGGTCAACTATCTCGACGAACAATTTGACCTGAATCAGATTGAGACGGTCGATTTCTTAGTCGTACCTTTCAATAACGCGCCCAGTTTGGCGCACACCATGTTGAGCTTTGGGTTTCGTGACGGCCGGCACCTGGGGGTCTCCGTCGAGGCACGATTGGAAGAAGGGGAAACGTATTCACCCGTTGCAGGCGCATTGCGGCAGTACGAACTCATGTACGTGATTGCGACCGAGAGAGACTTGATTGGCCGGCGAACAATGCATCGATCTGTCGATGTCTATCTCTACCCAACCAAGTCTACGGTTGATCAAACGCGGGCGTTGTTCGTGGACGTGTTAAGGCGTGTCAATAAGCTGGCCAGCGACCCGGAGTTCTATGACACGATAACCAACAACTGCACAAGCAACATCGTGCGACATATCAACCGCCTTCATCCGGGTCGTATTCCACTGGATGTTCGCGTCCTGTTGCCAGGTTATTCCGATCAATTGGCACACGACCTCGGGCTGCTCAACACGGACGTCTCCTTGACCGTTTCTCGCCAGGAATACCGCATCACAGAGTTAGCCAATGTTCAGATTGCTAGCCAACAGTTCTCCCAACGGATCCGTCAATAGCGTCCGTCAACGGCACGAACTGGAGTGAACGCGGAGCCCCCCATTGCTGCGGTGCTAGCCGGTTCGTCTTCGCAAAAAAACGGGGAATCTTCTCGTAATTCTTTCCCGGTCTTCGATTCATGTTTCGATAAATTGTCTTGAGGGCGTTGCTTGCAGTGCAAGTAAAACCACGACCAGAAATGGTCACAAAAAGTCTTGGGCAACGGGGCAGTTCTAGGCTGCGCCAAAGTTAGTATTGCTTGAGCTGGGCGATCGTTCGGGTTTTGTTTACGCTTTTCTATTCCGACAG
>JASLPZ010000086.1:0-22942 GCA_030744725.1 Pirellulaceae bacterium | reverse complement strand
TCCGAGCCGGGCGACCGTTAGCCGAAGTCCGCGAGGCTTACAACGCAGTGACGGTGGTGGGCGATGCGGTCGGTCGTGTGTTTTTTCACGGGATGGGTGCCGGGCAGATGCCAACCGCCTCGGCCGTCGTCTCTGATCTGATTGACACCGCCGTGGGGCGGACGCGGATCACATTCAAGACGCTTGAACTATGGTCGTCGCGGGCACCGCGCGTGACGCTGGGTGATCACGCCAATGTGCGAGGTCGTTTCTACCTGCGTTTCACGATTCGCGATTACCCTGGCGTATTGAGTGACATCGCGGGTGTGTTGGGGCGCCACGAGATCTCGATTGCCTCGGTGATTCAACATGAACCGGAGGTGGAGGGCGAGGACGAACTCGTGCCTCTGGTGATCATGACACACGCGGCCAGCGAAGGTGCCGCGCAGTCAGCCATCGACGAAATCGATGGCAGGGAGTATGCCCTGCAAAAAAGTGTCAGGATGCGTGTGCTTGATTAGCTCGCCGGCGGCGATCGGCCGAACAACGCGTTGGTGCCGCCTATCGAATCGCAAAATCGTGTGTTATTCTGAGCGGTTTTCCTGCCTGGAATTGCCATGAAATACGCGATAATCATCCCCGACGGTTGTGCTGACGAGCCACAGGAATCGTTGGGTGGGCAGACGCCGATGCAAGCCGCCAGGACCCCCGCCATGGACGACGTGGCTGCGTCTGGCGTGGTGGGCCGAGCCAGCAACGTCCCCGCTCATCTACCTGCCGGGTCGGACGTGGCGAATCTGAGCTTGCTCGGTTACGACCCCAACGTCTGTTTCACCGGCCGCGCCCCGTTGGAAGCGGCGGCGCAAGGCATTCAACTTGCCGCCGATGACTGGGCGATTCGCTGTAATCTGGTGACGGTCGAAGACCAAATCATGTGCAGCTTTACTGCTGGGCATATTTCGACCGAAGAGGCCACGAAGCTGCTGAAAGTGGTCCAAGAGGATGTGAACGAAGGGCCATTGGAATTCGTGCCGGGTGTCAGCTATCGAAACCTGCTGTTGTTTCGTTCGAAAGATGTGCCAGCTCCGTTTTCGAATGAAACACGGACGACGCCACCGCATGATTTGACCGATAAGAGCGTGGCCGAGGATTTTCCTCGGGGGCCCGGCAGCGATCTCTTGACTGAACTGATGGGCCGGTCTGGCGAACTTTTTGCCGACCATGCCGTGAATGCCGCGCGTTTGGCAGCGGGCCAGCAGCCGGCCACCAACGTCTGGTTGTGGGGGCTTGGAAAGACGCCGCAACTTGCTCCGTTTCACCAGCTGCATGGCAAGACCGGAAAGATGATCACGGCCGTCGACTTGTTGCGGGGATTGGCCACCTTGATTGGGTGGGACCGCATCGAAGTGCCTGGTGCCACGGGATACACCGATACGGACTACGCTGCCAAGGGCCGTTATGCGGTGGATGCGATTCCGACGACGGACGTTATCTGCGTGCATGTCGAAGCCACCGATGAAGCATCGCACGAAGGTGACGTTGCTGCCAAGGTTAAAGCGCTGGAAGAAATCGACAAGCATGTCGTGCGCCCCGTCGTCGACGCCTTGAAGGTCCAGCGTGATTATCGAATTCTTGTTTCACCTGATCATCCGACACCGGTTCGGACGAAGACTCACAGCCACGGTGCCGTGCCGTTTTGCATCGCCGGTACGGGAATCGCTCCGGATGCGCATAATAAGTACGACGAACTGACGGCCGACGCATCTGACTTAGCGTTCGACGACGGCTCGCAGTTGATGCCATACTTCCTCAAATCCTGAACCCCATTTCCGAGATCTCTCGCAAACCTCCATGCCTCTCATCGTACAAAAATTCGGCGGTACGAGCATCGCCGACAGCCAGAAGATCCTCGCCGCCGCACGAAAAGCTGTTCGAGCGCAGCAAGAAGGCCACCAGGTCGTGCTGGTGGTCAGCGCGATGGGCAAGAACACGGACTTGCTGGTCAGCCTTGCGAGCGAAATCACGGATCGCCCTTCGGCACGCGAAATGGACATGTTGCTTTCCACTGGGGAACAAGTCAGCGTGGCTTTGATGGCGATGGCGATCCAGTCATTGGGGCATCGAGCCGTCAGCCTGACAGGCGCTCAGATTGGTATCAAGACGGACAGCACTCATACAAAGGCGAGGATTAAGTCGATTTCCACGGAACGGATGCGACGGCTGTTGGACGAGGGCAATATCGTCATTGCGGCTGGATTTCAAGGAATCGACGAGGATTTCAACATCACGACGCTAGGTCGGGGCGGCAGCGACACAACGGCGGTCGCCCTTGCTGCCGTGTTGGGTGCCAGTGCTTGCGAAATCTACACTGACGTGGATGGCGTCTACACCACAGATCCGCGCGTGTTACAAGAGGCGCGTCGAGTCGATCGAATCAGCTACGACGAGATGCTCGAATTGGCCAGCTTGGGCGCGGGCGTCATGCACAATCGTTCGATTGAATTCGCCAAGAAGTTCCATGTTCCCATTCACGTGCGCAGCAGCCTGAGCGACGCGGCAGGGTCTGTAATTGCCGCGACCGTGGTCTCGACGGCGCAATCCGTGTGCGGTGCCGCCTTGTTGAAAGACGAGGCGCGGGTTTCGCTGTTGGGAGTGCCCGATGTGCCCGGAACAAGCCTGGAATTCTTTTCACGCATTGCCGCCCGCAGTGTATCGGTCGACATGATTGTTCAAAACGTCGGCGAAGCTGGAAAGGCGGACATTTCGTTCACCATTCCCAGCAACGAGCTGCGCGTCACGTTGGAAGCAGTTGCCGAGGCTGCTGAAATCACCGGTGTGGACGAAGTGACGCACGACGAGCGCACTTCCAAGATCTCCGTCGTCGGCCTGGGGATGGCGCGGCAAACCGGCGTCGCGGATCGCATGTTTCGGGCGTTGGCCAGCGCTGACGTGAACATTCAGATGATCACGACCAGCGAAATCAAGATCTCGGTGTTGGTCGAACGAGATACGGCTCAGAATGCCTTACAGGCCGTTCATCAGGTGTTCGAACTCGAAAAGCAGCCAGTCGCCAAGGTCAGCGAAGATGATCCCGTCGATGACGTCACGCCCACCAACGCAGCCGATGTTGTCGATCGGCTGCGCGGCGTCGACATGGAGGAACTGACAATCGACGATGTGCAGTTGGACTCGACGCAAGCCCGGATCACGATCAGTGGCGTGCCGGATTCGCCTGGTGTGGCAGCCAAAGTCTTTGAGGACGTGGCTGCCGCTGGGATCTTCGTCGATATGATTGTGCAGAGCTATACAGGTCATCCGGATGGGGCGCGTCTGAGCTTCACAGTTCCGCAGCAAGAGCTTGATGAAAGTGTCGCCGTGGCGAATCGTTTGGCCAAGTCCTTCAATTGTGGAGGAGTGAGCAGTAGCCCATCGATTGCCAAGTTGTCGGTCTCTGGCGTCGGTCTTCGCAGCCACACGGGGGTCGCAATTCGCATGTTCCAGGCGCTCGCCAAAGCCAACATTAATGTTGAGATGATCAACACCAGCGAAGTTCGTGTGAACGTCGTGGTGGATGGCAGGCAAGGCGACCAAGCGTTGGCGGAATTGCAGGCTGCGTTCGCCGATGTGATGCGATGATCTGCCTTCAGTTCATTCTCGCAGATCAATCGCTCACTTCACCCAGCACCTCTTCGGCCACATAGATCGGCAGGTGAGGATCGCAGGTGACCGCCACGGCAATCGCGTCCGACGGGCGTGCATCGACTTCGACGACCTCACCGTCTCGTTTGATGAGCAATTTGGCAAAATACGTTTGATTCTTCAATTCGTTGATGATCACGCAGTCTAGCTCGGCGTCCAATGCTTCAATCGCGTTGACGACCAGATCGTGGGTCAGCGGTCGCTCCGTGCGATCGGATTTCACGCGACACTCGATGCTGGTCGCCTCGAAGATTCCGATCAGGATAGGAAACTGACGTTCCCCGCCTTCCTCCTTGAGGTAAATCACTTGTTCGTTGTTGATCTCGCTGATGATAATCCGAGACAAGTTCATTTTGACCGGCATGGTCTTCCCTTATCCGCTCGCTCTGCCCAACTATTCGAAATCAGACACCAACCTTGATTATAGCGCCTGCCCGGTAGCCACGGCTAGTGCGTGTCGCACCGACGTGTTGCGTTCGCGGCGGTTTGTTTCACGAGCTCAAACGGCGAAAAGCCGCTTCAGTGAATCGGTGTGCGCTTTACCGTCGGGCTGGGACGACGACCCGATTGACAGAGCGCTCCAGGCCCGTTGATTTTCGGGTAGGCCCGTTACAAGGAGCGTTAGCGACACAGTTCCGGCGATCGAAACCACTTGTTTCGATACATTGCCAGAGCTTCGCTTGTTCGCGGCCTACCAGTGCCGGGGCGACCACCCGATTGACAGAGCACTAAACGTCGAACGCCGGCTCACTTACGTAGAGGTGGAGGATCTGGCTTTGAACCTTGATCGCTCGGATCAAAATCCAGATTTGGTCGGGCGTAAAACGTTGTGGATCGGAACGGGCCAGACATTCCAGTTCCTCGGTCATGGCGGCGTGCTGGTCGGTGGCGGCCTGGAGCCGTAGGTCCATTTCCTTCCAAGCCGACGCCAGATTCGAATCGTCCGCTAGTCGGTCGATGTCTTCCGCAGTTGAGTTCGTTAACAAGAGGCAAAGACGTGCTACGTCTCGGACATCCGCTCCGGGGCGAAGGCGTTCGATGCGTTTGGCCAAGTCGGTGCACTTAATCATGATGATCTGCCGCCGGTTCCGATTTCGGTTGTCGCGAAGTGCGGTTCTGATTTGAACTGTCGTTTGAGCCTGAAGTCGCCGTGTGCAGCGCAAGGGCCGAGATGCGCCATGACCGCGTGGAACCACATGAAATGGTCAACGTTGTCGAGGATGACTTTCCTTAGGTGCCACACTTCAACTTTAGCTCAAGTTTCCAAAACCGGAAAGATTTTGGTAAGTCCACAAAACACGTCGGGTTTATGTCATCGGATAACACCGCCTGGTGGGGTTTTTCGGCGCGTTGTTTTTCGCTGTCAGTGCTATTGCCAGGAAGAAAACAGCTTCTCTGCTGAAGCTATGGAAGGTGCAGTTTTTTGGCTATTGAATTGCACGAGTCTTCACATCCTGTCATCTCTCCCTTGGCCTTGGGAAAGGTCGCGGCTTCAGCCTTGGGAGAGGGGCTTTATCGACTTTCATGAAGTGAAGTGGTTCGCACTGATCATAAGCGCCCTCTGCCGACCGCTACCACGTCCGACCCGGAGGGAGAGAGGACTGGATCTTAACTCGAGAAGCGAGAAAGACTTGAAAACTGCACGGTCTCGATGGGGAAGACGCCTGCCGTGGGAGTCTTACAGCAGACCGTAGTTGGTGAGCGTGCGGTGAAGCGACGTCATCTCGTCGTCGTTCAACGCCGTCATCGGCAGACGCAACTCGCCAGTGTCGCGACCGAGCATGGCCATCGCGGCCTTGACTGGAATCGGATTGGTGGAAAGGCCCAACATATCGCGACAGAGTGGAAACAGTTTGAAATGCAGTTCGCGGGCCGTGGCGGCATCTCCACGTTGAAAGGCACTCACCAACTCAAGCATGTCACCCGGCACGATGTTGCCGACGACCGAAATAACACCTTCGCCTCCAACCGAAAGCAGCGGCAAGGTCATGCTATCATCGCCACTCAGCACGGTCAGGTTGCTCTCGATCAGAATCTGCGACGCCTGATCGAGCGATCCGGTCGCTTCCTTCACCATGGTGATATTGGGAATCTCGGCCAATCGAATGATGGTTTCGGGCTCGACGTTCTTGCCCGTTCGTCCCGGTATGTTGTAGACGCAAATGGGAATATCGACCGCTTCGGCGACCGCTTTGAAATGTTGATAAAAGCCCTCTTGCGTTGGCTTGTTGTAGTAGGGCGCAACGAGCAACGCGGCATCCGCGCCTTCACGAGCGGCCCATCTGGTCAGACGTAAGGCCTCTGCGGTGCTATTCGAACCGGTACCGGGCATGACTTTTGTGCGGCCGGCCGTAGTTTGCACAACCGCGGAGATCACACGTTCATGTTCTTCATGGGTCAGCGTCGGCGACTCGCCTGTGGTGCCGATCGGCACGAGGCAGTTCGTTCCAGCTGCGATTTGAAATTCAACTTGGGCGCGAAGAACGGCTTCGTCAACTTGACCAGCCTCAAATGGAGTCGTCATCGCGACAGCAAGACCAGCGAAATCGGAACCTTTGCGAGACATGGCGATAGCATCATCAATCGGGTGAATCGAATTCAATCGCCGAGCCTCATTTGGCCGGGCGGTGCCCCACATGATACGGTCCACACGCATCCCTGGCAAAGGGACGGGGGGGCAATGTAACGCCTGCCAGCCTGTCAGCCTTCCGTTTTCCGGATGACTGGGTGCAGCTGACAATTAAGGTTTGCCGTGGCACTGGAAGCCTGTTGATTTTCGCGTAGGCCGGTAACATGGAGCGCCGGCGACACAGTTTCGGCGGTGGAAACCACTTGTTCTGACACATTGCTGGAACTCCACTTCGCTCGTTCACGGCCTACGACTGCTTAATGCATGAAAATCAACAGACTGCTAGAGCGATTCGGCCAGCAGCGTCTTCATTTCTCGAACGGCACGTTCCATTCCGACCATGACGGCCCGCGCCACAATGCTGTGGCCGATGTTCAATTCGTCCATGTCTTGGATGGATGCCACGGGTTGGACGTTGTGATAATTCAGGCCGTGACCGGCGTTGAGCGTCAGATTGCGTTTGCGCGCCAGGCGGCCCGCATCGACCAGCCGAATTAACTCGTCGTGCCGGTCGTCTCCCATAGCCAAGGCGTAGCAGCCAGTGTGCAGTTCGATCGCCTGCGCCTGGGTCTCCGCCGCCGCTTCCACCTGTCTCGCCTCAGGGTCGATAAACAGGCTGACCGTGATCCCCGCGTCCTGTAGCCGATGCACGGACTCAGTGACTTGCCGCTGGTGGGCCACGACATCGAGCCCACCTTCGGTCGTGACCTCGTCACGGCGTTCGGGGACCAGCGTGGCCTGATCCGGCCGTAACGCGCAAGCAACATCGAGCACTCCGGATTCGCAGGCCAACTCCAGATTCAGTTTCACATGGACGGTCTCTCGCAACAGACGGACGTCGCGGTCTTGAATGTGGCGGCGATCTTCCCGCAAGTGAATCGTGATGCCATCAGCTCCGCCCAATTCGGCCAGCGTTGCTGCCCATACCGGATCCGGTTCGTACGTGTTGCGTGCCTGGCGAACCGTGGCCACGTGATCAATATTGACACCGAGGAGGGGCATGTTCTGTCGTTCTTTCAAGGGGGAGTTGTGTTGCCAGAGACGGCGAGATGCCATCTCCAAGAAATCTTACACGTCGATCGCGATGACGACTATGACCCTTGTGGTTGCTGGGTGGTTCGTGGAAAAATGGTCCGTTGAAAAATGGTCTGTCGCTGAAGCAGTTCGCAGTGGTTGGGCGAATTTCAAACCGAGATCTACCAAGAGGGCGAGCTTCTGCCGAACCGATTCAGGGCGGATCAATCATAGTCGTTGTTCGCTCCGCGAACATTACGTTAGCTTCGCGGAGAGGCTGTGAATTCATCAGTGCGTCTCGAAAGGCTCCGCCGACCATGCCACGGTGATGAATCACGACTCACCGATCGACCTTCCCGCCGAATGTGGGCTGGTCGGGAGACCAGCCCAAAACGTGTGGCTCCGGCGTTGTGGCACGGTCTTCCGACCGTGCCAGGGTGGCGGCTGGAACAAGCACAGCGCCGTTCCAGCTCAAGAAGGGTACAAAGCGCTGGTATTGCCCGAACTACGCTAGGCTTGTTTCGGCCTACCCGGTTGAAACTCGATGAATTCACAGTTTTGGAGCGAACCCGCAATCCCAGCTACCCTACGCTTCGACTGCAATGCGTGCTCCCTGATTGTCTGGACGAGAAATCCAAATGTCAGTGTCTTCCAGATCGCCGGCTTCACGAAGTTGGTCGATGATGATTTTGGCGTTCCTATCAGAGGGCACGATCACATATAAGGCGGGCCCCCACGAACTTTGGCCGACTCCCACGCCGCCACTGGCGCGAATACGTTCGACAAGTTGCTCTAGTTTCGCACCGTTGTAAGCGCCACCTTGAATCGGCGCAAAGGCCTCGCCCGAACCGCGACCGTACTGAAACACCGCTTCGCCAAATTCATCGCAGGCCCGCCGGGCCAAGGCAGGCAGTATGTGGTTTTCGACGATGCCAGACAAACGGTCCTGCGTCTGGGCAGGGACCGGCGGCAGGCAGGCCATCGCCGACTGCTCGCCTTCCCCAGACAGGCCGACTTGCTGCTTTGGACAGATCACGACGAAACGCCAGGAATCCGGGATGGCCACGCGTTTTTCTAGTGGTGAAATGGTCTCGCGGTTGGTCTTGCCGCGTTCCCAAATCAAGCCGCCTTGGAAAAAACCGTACGTTCCCACTGCCGAACGCAGGCCGCGCCCTACACTGCGGGCTGTTTCGATGATCGACATTTCTCGATCAAACAGGCGGTTAAGTCCCGCAGCTACAGCCAGGCCCAATTGTGTCCCACTTCCGAGCCCGATGTGCGATCGCGGTGTGTGCAGCACGTCGATGCGGCATACCAAGGGTTGATCAAGTTGGACAAAGGCAGACCAGTGTTGAACGAAACTGCTCACACGTTCGCTAGCGAGCCCGTGGACACTCAGTCGATCGGCTCGCGAGACTCGCAGCTGCAATGCGGGCTGCTCGATCATCACTCCGACACCACCAAACTGACGTTCGCTAGCACCCCCGAATCCCAGCAAGCCAAAATGCAAGCGGCTTGGCGCGGTCACGGTCACGATGGAGGGCATAGCGCGGCAATTCTGGGTTGAGGGACGAACAAATGAGGCGTGGGCTCGTAATTATGTCGCTCTCGCGTCGTTCTCACCAGGAGGTGGACCCATCATGCGTGGAGCGCATAGCGGCCGTCGCGGATTTGTCGATCAATCTAACGCGGAAGACCTCGCTGTGAACTGTCCATTCGACCTTGACTGCGGCCAACAGAATTGACACCATCTGCAGCCCTTTTTGATGATTGGAACTCGACGATGAAAGCACACAACGCCATTTTGCTCATGATCGGCGTGCTGCCGATTCTGGCGAGCGGTTGCCGATCCCCCTACTATGCTGACCAAGGTGCCGCATTTGGCGCGCTAACCGGTGGTCTGACGGGAGCGGCGATCGGCGAACATCACAACGATCCGTTGGCTGGCGCAGCGATTGGCTCTGCTGTAGGTGCGCTGACCGGTGCTGCCGTCGGTGGTGCCATAGACCAGGATGTTGCTCGTTCGCAGGCAGAAATCGAACGGCGAACGGGACGCCGCCTGCAGGGTGCGGTGACAGTCTCCGATGTCATTTCGATGACGCAAGCCGGTCTCAGTGATTCGGTGATTGCGACGCATATTCGCACAAATGGTGTGTCCCAACGGCCCACCGCCGAAGACTTGGTGACGCTCAGCAACGCGGGAGTCGCCGAACAGACGATCTTGTCACTACAGCAAGCACAAGCTCCCAGACTGGATATGTCGCCAGTGCCGGCAGGTCCGGTCTTCGTCGAAGAATACCACTATGGGCCGGCACCTTACTTTCCCGGCTACCATCATCCGCATGGGCACCATGGCCGACATCACTCGCCGCGTGGCGTCCACTGGGGGATATCCGTCGGACAATAGTGCGTGTCGCACTGACGTGTGGCGTCCGAGGCGCATCGTATCATGAGTTCAAACGGCGAAAATCCGTTACAGTGAATCGGTATGCGCTCCAATTGCCTCATTGCTTCTTCTTCGCCTTCTTCTGGTTGGCTTTGCGGCGATTGACAATGCCCTGAAGCTTCTTACGTTCCGCGGCCAGAACCTCCGCCGTCAGTTTCTCCGGTGCGATGTTCTCACTGACCAGTTGCTCGTCCTCAGCAATGGCACGCATTCGAATGCTCCGATACCAGACCGGATCGCCATGATCTTGAAGATGTAGATTCGCACCACGTGCTTTGAGATCACCGCCTCGTTGCTGCAACAACACCACGTTATCTTTCCACATGGCATTCGTGTAGTCGAAGTCAATGACCTTTTCTCCGTTCAGCCAATGCTGGATGACCGTACCTTTGCAGACGATTCGCGCCGTATTCCAAAGGCCGGGCTTTGCCGTTGCATCTCGACTTGGTGCCATGCAAAAGTAGACTGACGCGGCACTCGTGCGAGGATTGCGACCGTCAGCGTGTTTGCTGTTATCGAGAATTTGATATTCGTACTGGCCAGGCCGGTAGTACACACCACTGTTGCTGCCGGGCGCGACTTTCCATTCGAATCGCAACTCAAAATCGTTCGGCACTTTGACCTTCTCGTACACCAGGCTGCCCCCTTTGCCCGACCGCGTGACTTCGCCTTTCTCCACCTTCCAATTGCCACTGTGTTTCCAGCCGTCAAGGTTGTTGCCGTTGGTCAACAGTTGGAATCCAAGCTTTTCTTCTTCCGGCGAGAGTGTGTTTGGCATCGTTGCGGCAACGGTCGTCGCACAAAGAAATGATGCAAACAAGATGAATGTGACGTGGAATCGTAAGGTTGCGGACGTCTTCATGGTAATGCCTCATGTTTCTGATGCTTGGTGGGAGTCGTGAAAGCAGCGTCGTGATTGGTGACCAATCAGATGTTCGCTAATGCGGTGCGTGTCGTCAAATCAGACTACTTTTGTGTTTGGTCCCCAGGGTTGGATCTGCTTGAGTTGCTTCGCCTTGAGTTCGCGATAACAGTCAGGAAGATCAAACGCGGAAAGCACGTCGGGGGCCAACGCAGACAGCGGCCACGTATAATCTTCAGATTCGGCGATGTCAGCATATGACGACAGCGCGTTCTTCAGTGTGACCTGCCTGACGCGATCCGATAGCAACCCAGCGAACGTAGCTGTGAGCGCGCCCCAGCCGCGTCCCACCAGATGGATGTCATCGTGGCCGATGCTGCCGAGCCAGTCGAGGACGCGGAGTACGTCGAACGTCTTCCGACCGAGATATGGTTCGTTGAGCATCAGACTGTGGATTGCATAAAAAAAATCGTTCCCGTAAGGGCTGTGAAACGACCCTGGGCTGCACGTGTCAGGCTGCGATTCGCCGATCCCCCGCACATCGCATGTGAAGAACGCCGCCTTTGGCTCGGCTTTGATCAATTCACGAATCAGCGGCTCCTCTCGCAATTCGACATCACTCGACAGATGCGAGATGTACAGAATGGCCCGCTTGCCAATGCGTGCCGGTCTGGATTGCCAACGCTCCTTCGTCAACCGGTACACCTGGGCGTGAATGCCAGGCTCCGTTTCAACGGCGTAGGCAATGGCGTGAGGTGAGGGATACCCACGGTTGCCCAAGTAACGCCAAATCCGAAAATCAGCAGGTTTCGGTGACCGAGTTGGAATCTTCAGGACGTTTTCGACCACCGCCAGCAAGTCTTTTCCACTGGGGGATTTGCGCGACGCTGCCAGTCGTTTCGATTTTTGACGTGTGAAGTCAAAGACGCTGCGAGTTCCAGGCAATTCAGCGACTTGACCGTGTGGCGTACACTGCAGCGTTTCGTCTTTTTCGATCTCAATTTCAGGTTCTGTGTTCTGGTCCGAGATCTTGGTCACTCGATTGAACCACCCGTACATCGCTTCGCGGTTTTCCTGCGAGTAGCCGTGCGTCGTCGGCCCTGTGAACAACGCAATGTTGTCCTTGGCGCCCAGCAAGGCGTACAGCCGTTTCAATCTGGCCAGGACCTCTTCACTGCCCCGCACGTCGAAGTAGTCACGTTCCTTCGTCAGAATGATCACCGGCTTGGGTGCCATCGCGGCAAGAAAGTCGTCGTGGTCCAGTCCAAGCGAGATGGCCAGTGGCGGACATTGTTCAGTGTCGGCGGGAAGCTCGTTTTCGAGGTTGCGTCGAAACGTGGTGACAAAGCAACTTGGCGCGGCCATTGTCCAACGCGATTCGACGCCACAGAGCCACGTTGTCATGGTGCCGCCACCGGAGTTTCCCGTCACACCGATGTGTCGCTTATCGACGTCCGGGCGGGACTGCAGATAGTCGAGCGCGCGGATGCCGTCCCACGCACGCCAACTGCCAAAGAAATCGCCGACGAGGAACTGTTGGTTGCCCGCGTAAAGATGTTCGCGAACGCCCACTCCAATGCGAGAAGAAAGATCCTCTTTGACGTACTGCAGCCGTTCGCCCTGACCGATGGGATCGTAAATCAGGCAGATGTAGCCCAATCTGGCCAGTCCCTGGGCGAACGACTGATATGCCTCGGCGGCCTTGCCGTTACTTGAATGTCCGCAGGTTCCCACAACCGCGGGCATCGGCGCGTCGCGGCCGTTGGGAATATACAGATTGGCAGTGACGGGAAATCCCGGTCGGCTGTCGAAGATCAGGTTTTCGATCCGGTAGGTACCACGCTGCACAACGCTCGTCACACGAGGATTCAGGGGTGTGCGCGCCGGTTGCGGGCCGAAGCACTGGCGAATCCTCTGTTGCACCGAGGCAACGTATTTCTCCGCATCGGCCTTGGTCTTGAGCTGCTCCATCCGCTGCAGTTTTGTTTGCTCGGACCTACGCACTTTGGCGACGAACGACTCGTGCACCATCCGCGGAAAACGATTCAGTGGCTGGCGTTCTTCCGCGGCGGTTGCAACGGAACTGAAGCAGGCGTGCACGGCCGACGCAGCAAGGGCTTGCGAACCGGCGACGCGAAGAAGTTCGCGACGCGAGACACCGTGGAGAAGTCGAGTGTTTGTTGGCATGGTTTTGGTTGCCTGATGAGTGTGAAGGACCTGTTGAAGACAGACTAACTGTGTGGCGACGTGGCGTTGCCCATCATACCTTCCAACAGACGCGGCGGAAACAATTGGGCTCGCCAAGCTGTAGTGGAGGTCGTGAAACTTCTGGTGTGTGTCGCAGGGACATGTAGTGTCCGCGGCGCTATGTTCAACGGGTCGAAAAGGAAAAGAAGCCGCTACGGTTGATCTGTTTGCAACTCGAGTCCGAACAGGCTCCTCTCGCCGCGCCGTAGGTGGTAGGATCACGGAACGTGAACAGCGACGGGATATCGCCAATTCCATACGAAAGGCTGGCATTCAATGACTCACTTGTCGCACGTCTCTCCTGCAGAGATCGATCTCGATTCGGGTAAACTGCAGCGCGCCTACGATCTGCTCGACACCTGGACGCACGGAGTTGAACCCGTCATTCCCGGTGGTGCCATTTTGGTCGGTCGCCATGGCAAAGTCGCCCCTCCCAGGTTCTTTGGTCACCAAGGTCCCGAGCCGGGTGCGGAACCGATTCGACCAGATGGCATGTTCCTGCTCGCGTCGATCACCAAGCCGATCACCTACCTTGGTGCAATGATCCTTGTCCAGCGCGGGCTGCTCAGTTTGAGCGACCGTGTGACGCACTACCTGCCCGAATTTGCGGCGCATCATAAAGACGAGACGCTCGTTTCACATCTCTTCACGCATACTTCGGGTATGCCCGATATGTTGCCAGATAACGCCGAAATGCGGCGAACACATGCGTCGTTGGAGACGTTCATGCAGGGTGCGATTCGCGACACCGTGCCGCTATTCACAGCCGGGGCCGACTTTAGTTATCAGAGCATGGGGACGTTGGTCGTTGCCAAGATCATTCAAGAATTATCCGGCCTGCGGATTGACCAATTTCTCAAGCGAGAGATCTTTGACCCCTTGGAGCTAGAGTCGATCGCGATGGGATCGAAGGGGCTCCAACGCGAGCGGCTTGTGCGCGTGCAGACGCCCGAATATCAGGCCGACAGCGACTTTGGTTGGAATAGTACGTATTGGCAAGAATTCGGCGCACCATGGGGGGGAATGTTCAGCTCGCCGGAAGATTTTTCGGTGATCTGTCAAATGTTGCTTAATGGCGGTCAGTATGGAGACGTGCGGTTGTTAGCCCCCGACACCGTCCGCATGATGACGACCAATCGCCTGAACGACTATCCCAATGTGCCGGAACCAATTAGACGTACACAGCCATGGGGACTTGGCTGGCAACTCAATCCTGTTGGAACGTCCAAGAGTTGGAGTGACTTGTTGGATCGCAATGTCTTCGGTCACACCGGTGCCACAGGCACGATGGCCTGGATCGATCGTCAGCGAGACGGCTTCTGTTTGCTCTTCACCACCGCAATCCGTTCGCGGGCGCCTTGGCGGCTGGTCCACTTGTCCAATGCGATCGCCGCGTCCTTCCAGTAATCGCCGAACCGGAAGCTTGTATCAGGCCTTTCTTTAGGGTTCTTTAGAAATGAGCGAAGTCTTCAGCGACGGGCACCGACCGCAGGTTGGTCGGGGAGCGGGTCGCCGCAACGGAGCGATAGCTCGCAGCGTGCCGAGGCACAGCCTCGCTAGTCCTCAGGTTGTGGCTCGATTCCCAGTGTGGTGTCGAAGTCCGCGGCAGACTCCTTCAGCATTTTCATCAGAGCCATGAAGTCGCCGCCGTGCGCCAGCAGTGTGGCTCCCTGAGCGTGCAATTCTTGCATGCGCTGGACGGTGGCGGCAGGGCATCCCCACGCTTTGCCGGTTTGTTTGGCGACGTCGGCAACTCGGGCCATCGCGTCTTCCAAAGTCAGATTCCCGTCGGCGTTCCTGATCCGCAAGCCAAGATCTCCGGGACCGACGAAGAGGCCGTCGATTCCGTCAATCGCGGCAATCGACTCGACGTTCTCAACGGCTTCCAGCGTCTCGATTTGTACGACCAAGAACGTCTGCTCGTTGGCGCGGTCAGTGTAGCCTTCACCCCCGCGGAGGTGAAAGTCGCTGTCCAAACCCGCGCCATCAATGCCGCGGTCGCCCAATGGTGGAAACCGAACGGCGTCAACCAGCATCTGCGCTTTCTCGGGCGTCGAGACATGTGGGATCATCAAGCCTGTGGCGCCGTCTTCGAGATACCGATAGAGCCGGCTCTTTTCCAGTGTGGGAGGCCGCAGCAAGCAGTCGATGTCGTACAGGTGAAAGTACGCCAGCAACGCCTGAACCTCGCGGTCCTCCATAGCACGATGCTCAAGGTCGAGCCAGATGCAGTCGAACCCGAAGTGCGCTGCATGACGGATGTAGGCAGGAATGAAATGACCGAGCGCGCACATTCGCACTAATTTGTTCTGGCGCAGTTTCGCGAGTGTCTTGCTTTGCCGCATGAAGAGTCCTATCCGATGCCATGGGGATCAAACGTGGGCACGAGAGTGCATTCGGCGTAAGTGTAGCGGGTTTCTTGTCACAGACGTTGTCCAAACTACTCGGCGGACACTTTCCCATGGCCGATGCAGTACATGTGAGAATCGGTGCGTACCAGCAGCTGGCCGCCGCTGATGGCGGGGCTGGCGTTAAACATGTTTTCATCGGTTTCGATCGTGTTCACGGCCAGTTCGTGGTATTCCGGCTTGGCATCCAACACCATGATGCCGTGATCTCGCGTGGTTACCAGTAGCCGGTCACCTGCCCGGACGATCGAGGCGTAGATTCGCGACCGCGTATTCAGCCGCTCGCGATAGACCGCTTCACCGGTCTTGGCGTTGAGGCAGTTCGCGATCGCTTTGTCGCTGGCCCAGTACAAATGCCCATTGTAATACACTGGCGAGGTCACATTGGCGCCGATATTTACCTCCCACAGCTTGTGCGAATCAGTCACATCGCCACGTCCGCCAAGCTGTACGGCAATGCAGCGATTCTGACGCCCACCCAGGCAATAGACGACACCGTCATGCGCGACCGGAACGGGCACGACGTAATCCTGGATGCCGTTGCAGTGCCAAAGTTGCTTGCCGGTCCACGGGTCAAGACCGTAGATCGCCTCTTTCTGGTTGATGACAAGTTCGTGTGATCCGTCAGGAAGTTTGGCAATACACGGAGTCGTCCAGGCCTTGTTGATGCGCGGCACTGTCCACACGCGCTGGCCCGTCCTCTTGTCGAAGGCAATCAGCGAATCGCTCTCGATGCTACCGTTGACGATCAGGAGGTCATTGAACAAGACGGGCGACGCCGCGGACCCAAACCCGGAGGTCCTCGTACCGACACTGCCTCGCCACAATAGTTTCCCGCTCATGTCGTAGGCGACGACGCCGGAAACACCGAAGAATGCGTAGACCGCTTCGCCGTCGGTTGTGGGAGTGCTAGTCGCATAGCCGTGGTCTTGAATGCGTTTGGTAAAATTCTGTGTGAGCGGGCTTGCAGCAACTGACCTGTCCCAATTGACTGTTCCGTTGTTTCGATCGAAGCAGATCACGTGCAGCCGCAGCTTGGATTTGTCAGAGGTGTCCGGTGTTCCAAAACCGGTGAAAGCGGTTAAGTAAATGCGGTCACCCCACACGACCGGGCTGGACGAACCTCGCCCCGGCAACGACGTCTTCCAAACCATGTTCTTGGTCCCGCTCCAGTGAAGTGGGAGATCCACTTTGGCCACACTGGCGTTGCCGCCGAGGCCTCGAAATTGGGGCCAGTCTTCCGCCGACGCACTGGTCGCCGCCAGGCCCAACACGGTCACCAATGGGAATGCGAAAATGGTCGAAAATGAGGGTATCATACGAGTCTCTCGTCGAGGGTGTAATAATAAGTCAGTCTTGCGGCGTGCAGAAACAATGTGAGGAAGTGTGGAAATGGTGTGCGGAAACGGTGTGTGGAAGGCCTGTGACGCCGCACTGCTAGACGCGCCGGCAGCGGACCCCGCGCCAGGACCACGTTATAACAGGATTGGGCCTGCCACGGCATCAACACTTGATGCGCCGCCCAGCTCAATTATTTGCTCGGAGGGAGAATTGTTTTGGCTCGTCTCATCTCCCGATCTCGCTGGGGCCAATCGCTCCGCGAACTAGTGCTGTGTCAATTATTGATTTTAGGGTTGAAGAAGAATGGTCGCCTGGCGAGATAGTCGTTGATCCGCGATCAAAACGTTTGGGCCGCGGAGCGAACCACGACAATCGGGCTCGACGACCCTGATTCTCAGTCTTGACAGAGCACTAGGCGTTATGTTCGCGGAACGAACAACGACTATGCGGCAATTGGTAGCCCATTATCTACCTCTCGCATGAAGGCGAATCGCACGGACGTTGAGATCTTGAGACCGCCATGTGAAAGGGGCAGGGTAGATGGTCCGGGGACGGCCGCTGTCATCCTGCGTTTTGGAGGCTGACAGACCGACGCTGATTGTCTTGAAGTATTTCCAGAGTGCGGTTGGCGTTGTGCTCGTAACCCCACCTCCTGGCATAGCTTTGAGCCGTTGAGCAATAGTGATCGTAGTTTTGTGTGAGTTCATTTACCAGACGCGGCACTTCATTCATACTGGCGCTGATCAGTCCGACTTGGCCAGCGTGGCAGTCAATCTCATTTGGTAGCCGGTGGACGGCCAATTCGTTCAGTTCCATGGGGGCGGCCTCGTAGGCGAAACGAAACTTGAGCTGCACGGAATCCGTGAAGGGATCAACTCGAAACAGGGCCCTCATGGTTCGACCGTTGGCGCGTTGACCGAGGATCATCGTCTGCTTCTTGCCCGTGTGTCGTGTACCTTGGAAGGGCTGTACCGCCAACTGAAGATAGTGCCCTGTCGCTTGCGCTGCGCCCAGTGAAAAGGAACAAACCAACGCCCGCGTTCCTGGCACAACGGGAGATTCGAACGTCGCTTCGTGCTGGATGCCTGCCGATGAAATCTGTTCCAAAGGTAAACCATCGTTGTCGAGTGTTTGCTCACACAGCTTGTCCAAGTGCTGATAAATCGGTTCTTGAATCTGATCGGCCAGCCAGCAACCGGCGGGAACCACGACGGGCTTTCCCGCCGCCAACATTTCCACCAACACGCCACTGCATCGCGCGTGGTAACGTTTGCTGTCATAGAGAAACAACCCGATATCCGACTGCTGGATCAATTTGACATAATCATTGCGGCCGAGTGGGTAACGCAGGGCCACGATTGGATCGCCCGACGTCGCTGGCACATGATCGTGAAACTGCAGGTTGCCCGTCCATTTCCGTCCTAAGAAACGTCGAGCCGCTCTGGGAGAGGTCTGCAGCCAGATTTGGATCTGTCTGGCAGATAACGAATCTGCAAGAGAATCTACGACGGGTCGCAACATCCGTTTCCCCTTTTCTCTGCGCATGGTCCCGGCGCACGTGATCCGCAAGGGTGATGTCGGCTTCTGAGGACTTTCAGTAGGCGTTGCTGGGAGGAGAATCTGGTCGGCGACGGGGTACGGTAGTGGACCGAAATTGCCAATTTTGAGAAGGTTGTACTGTCGCGCAACATGTGGTGTAGTTGCGTAGAAGTGCAATCGATGGCGCGGGACCTGCGACAACGCGGCGGTGAACTGTCGCCTGATAAGTGTGCAACGTGACTCTTGGGAAGCGTAGTCCGCCTCGCGTCCATGAAAGATGTCAAAGTGAAATTGAAGGTGCCAGTCGAGCTTGACGGATTCAGGCGTCTGGTCGAGAAAGCGAACCAAACCGATCAGATCGAATTCTGAGACGGTTGGCAAAAAGACGCAGGAGTTGGCGGCGAATCCGAATTCGTCAAACAGCGTTGAACATGCTTGAGCAAAGTCCTCAATTCTTCGCTGCCGATCGACCCGCCTCCGTCGATCGAGCAGGTCTTGGAGCAGCTCCGAGGCGGAGGATTTCCGCGGCAGTGGAGGCAAATGTCGACCGTCGGGCCCGATCGGTTGCTCGCTTTTGCCATCGACGCCAGCCAGATGCCGCTGGCTCCAACCATAACGGAATAGAGGCCGCACGAGCCAATTCTTGGGTAGATGGTCTCGGGCAGCGAATTCACGACGAGTTGCTAGCACGGGTTGGTATCCGGCAGCCTCGGCTGCCTGCGAAACATCCATGGAATATTGGAAATTATGCCCACCGACATCTTCGAGCAGATGATCAATCAGAATGAAATGGGGCATTGAGGGCGATCTCTCTCGAAAAAAGTAGAAACTGTCAGCTGGTGCAGCCTATTTCAGTGGATGAGGACCACTTCACAGGAAAATCACTATTCCCACAAGATTGGTTTTCTTGCTAGTGTTCCGCGTTCTCTCCCGAAGATGGGTATCCGGACGCCGTAAGGATCGAGCATTTTGCGATTTCCATTGAATGACAAACGGATCGTTGTAACCGGTGGTGCCGGATTTCTGGGGCGATCTGTTTGCCGCGAGTTAGCGCTGCGCGGGCCAGAGCACATCTTCGTTCCAAAGAGTCGTGATTACGACTTACGCGAGCGGTCGGCAATCGTGCGGCTGCTCGAAGATGCGCGGCCTCATGCTATCGTGCACCTTGCTGCCGTCGTCGGCGGCATCGAGGCCAATCAGCATAATCCGGGCCGTTTCTTTTACGAAAATGCCATCATGGGCATTGAACTCATGGAGCAGGCCCGCCGATTTGGCGTCGAGAAGGTCGCCGTTATTGGCACGATCTGTTCCTATCCAAAATTCACCCCTGTTCCATTTTGTGAAGACGAATTGTGGAATGGCTACCCCGAAGAAACAAACGCGGCGTATGGTCTGGCGAAGAAGATGCTCATCGTCCAAGCGCAAGCGTACCGTCAGCAATATGGAATGAACGCGATCACCCTGTTGCCCGTAAACCTGTACGGCCCTGGTGACAACTTCGATACCGGCTCGAGCCATGTCATTCCTGCTCTGATTCGCAAAGTTGTCGAGGCGCAGCAAGTCGGATCCAACTGGATTGAAGTCTGGGGGACTGGGAAAGCATCGCGCGAATTTCTGTACGTGGATGATGCCGCTCGCGGGATCGTGCTAGCAACCGAAGACTATGATAATGCTGATCCCGTCAATATCGGATCCGGTCAGGAAATCACAATCCAAGATTTGGCCGACTTGATCTGCGAGCTGTGCAACTTCGACGGTGAAATCCGTTGGAACACGGCAAAACCTGACGGTCAACCGCGACGCTGCCTCGACACCTCTCGTGCCCAAAGTGAGTTTGGTTTTGCGGCGTCAATGCCGTTTCGTGAAGGTTTGCGTAGCGCCATCGAGTGGTATCGATCCGCGAGAAGTCGAGTACCTCCACAAGCGGCTTGAGAACTGAAGCCATGCCATCCTAAGATTCTGCAACGCGTCAGTTGCGGGCAAACACGAACTGATCCGATCGCGTTCATTAGAGCAATCGGTGGAGCCGGATGGCGTTGACGGCTGTGTCCCGTGCTAGTACCCTCCGCCCGCATCCACTCCGCCGCGGCCAATCATCAACTACACGACCAACGACTATCTCGGAGTCATCGCAGTGTTTCCAACGTTGTTCAAAGCGTTGCGACTTGGACCGCCGGGAACCGGCTTTTGTCGCGAATTCTCTGTCGGACGGCATCGGATTCTAGCGCCTCGAAATCACCAAATCGACACAATTCGGCAGCGCTGGAATCGGTACGATGTTGCGTTGGGTGAAATCAGTCGAGCCGTGTTTAGCAAGTACCCCAAGGCCACAGCCATCGACATTGGTGCCAACATCGGCGATTCCGCTGCCCTGATCAACAAACACCACGACATCCCGGTACTCTGCGTCGAGGGCAATCAAGAGTTCCTACCGATCTTGCGCGAAAATATTGCTCGCCTGGGCCCACATGTCGAGTTGGAAGAGAGCTTCGTGGCCGATGACGATACGCACGTCGATACGTCGCGGATCGAGAGCCGTGACGGCACCGCATCGGTGACCCGGGCCCTGGATGCTGTTTCCAGCGCAAGTACCGTGACAACCAAGAGCCTCACGTCCATCGTCCAACAGCATCCCCAATTTGCCCGGCCCAGACTCCTCAAGATCGACACGGACGGCTTCGACTTTCTAATTATAAGTAACGCATTGGACTTCCTCGATGACGTCCGTCCAGTCGTCTTTTTCGAATACTACCTGGAAGGAAGCAAAGACGCCCAACAGCAGGGTCTGGCGGCTGTCGAAGGACTCTTCTCCACTGGCTATCGCAAGCATCTGGTCTACGACAACTTCGGAAATTTCCTTATCTCCGTGGATACCCCCCAAAAATTTGTGGAACTGAACGCCTATTTGAAATCGAACAAAAAGCACGGCACCGCAGTCTACTACTTCGACGTATGCTCGTTTCATCAGCACGACGCAGACTTGTTTGATCGGATTCGTCGTGAAGAGGTTGAGGCCAGTGCGGCATGACAGGGAAGAGTGAGAGCTCTAGGGTTCGCAGCTCTTCCGTTCCGGGTTCTTCTGTTCAGGCACTAAGCAGTGTTCGATCTTTTATAGTCGTCTTTCGCTCCCCGAAAGGCGACTATCGGACAGTGATTCCTCGAACGATCCTAAGTGAAGTTTGCGAATGAGTTGGTTTGCAACGGTTTTCGCACCCTGTCACCTCTCCCTTGGGAGAGGTCGCGGCTTCAGCCGCGGGAGAGGGGCTTTATCGGCTTTCATAGAGTGAAATGTTCGCACTGATCATAGTCGCCCTCTCCCGGCCGCTACCGCGTCCGATCTCTCCCAGAGGGAGAGGTGACTGGATCCTAACTTGAGATGCGAGAAAGAGATGAAAGCTACACGACCTCCGTGAAGCCAAGACGCACTACACAGTCGAATCCAAGAAACACAATGAGAATTCCCGAGGACTTGAGCCGTAAACCGCACATTCATTTCTAAGCATCGCTCAGCATAGAGAACTTGACGGCCATGACAGAGAACAGCCTCGCCAACCTCGAACGGTACGAATCGCAGACCTACTCGCAAAACGGCGAGGATGGAGTCATTGCACGGATCTTCGAGATCATTGGCATGACGAATAAGTTCTTCGTCGAGTTCGGCACTGGAGCCGACGGCAAAGAACGTAACACGCGGCTGCTCCAGGAACAGGGTTGGCGCGGCCTGCTGATGGATGCTTGCGCGGCAGACAATCATCCCCACGTTCGCAAGGAGTCGATCACTGCCGACAACATCAATGACCTGTTCGTCAAATACGATGTGCCCGATGTGTTCGATCTGTTATCGATCGACATCGACGGCAACGACTACTGGGTCTGGCAGGCGATCGACGACCGCTACCGCCCCAGGGTTTTGTGCATGGAATACAACGCTTCGGTGCCACCAAATGAAAGCAAGACGATCGCCTATGACCCCGACTTCCAATGGCGCGGCACAGACTATTTTGGTGCCAGCTTGTTGGCCCTCGCGCAGCTGAGCAAACGCAAAGGATACTCGCTTGTCTTCTGCGAGCGCACTGGTGTCAACGCATTCTTCATCCGTGATGACTGTGCCCCGGAAATCGCGAAGACGCTGGATACGATCTACCGCCCCTGCAATTATCGTCTGCCGCGGACCCTCACGCGGTGGTGGCCCCGCAAATATCAACATCCTCCGGATCGCAATTACAAAATGATCGATGTGGCGTGATATCCGTGTCTGCTGGTTTTCCTGGCGGCATTGACACCGCGGATCAGAAAGAATGGTCAACCGTAAATATGATGTTCGATGTATTGATTCGACTTGGCTGTATCCTCTTCGCCATCACCACGGCCGTGATGCTCCGGCGCGAATGGCGGCGTCACCGGCGACGCCATCCGCGATTCCCCATTCCCAAGGTCTGCCTGCAGGATGTCGACGAACGATTTCGAATCGACTCTGTCGAGCGGGCTCGCGAAGGCGTCGTTGCCTTCATCTCCAACTCGGACAACCATCTGCCGGCGACTCCTTCCGACCTGGAAACCTACGTCCTGACTCTCCTCGCCAAACGGGCCAGCCACTTGTTCGAGTTCGGCACGTGCTCCGGGCGCACGACCTATCTGTGGGCATTGAACTCGCCTGTCGACGCCCGCATTACCACCCTCACGCTTCCGCCCGATGACGTGCAAATGGAATTGAGCCCGGAGATGCAAGGCAACGATATCCAGCACGCAATCTCTGAATCAAGTTTTGATCGATTTGT
>JASLPZ010000085.1:0-22946 GCA_030744725.1 Pirellulaceae bacterium | reverse complement strand
CTTACCGATGAGAGTTGGTCCGGTGCGGCAACACCGATCGATGGGAATGGTGACGGTTGGCCCGATTTGTATTTCCCGCAAGGGTGCCCGTTACCCTTTGACGCCAACAATCGTTCTCACAGTGATAGGCTATTCCGCAACATCGATGGGCAGAGATTCAAAGACGTCACGCAACTAGCGAACCTCATTCACCACGGATACGGGCAAGGGTGCGTCGCAGGGGATTTTGACAATGATGGCTTCGAAGATTTGGTCGTGGCCAATTTCGGACGCAACGTGGTCTACCATAATAACGGGGATGGGACTTTTACCGATGTCACTGAAGTGGCTGGTTTCACAAATGAGAAGATGAGTTCGAGCCTCGCTTTGGTTGACCTTGATCGAGACGGTGACTTAGACCTGTACGTTGTGAACTATGTCGATTCGTTGAAAGTGTGTCGCAACATTCGTGGAGAATATAGCACCTGTCGCCCAGAGAGTTTTAACGGTGAACAGGACGAACTGTACCTCAATCGCGGGGACGGTGTGTTTGAAGAAGTAACTGTTGCTGCTGGGATTGCGGTTGCGGATGGCAAGGGGTTGGGCGTTGTCACGGCCGACTTGGACGGCGACAACTGGCCGGATATCTACGTCGCAAATGACACCACACCAAACTTCCTGTTTCAGAATCGAAGCCAAGATGCGGTGGGTTCGCCCAGTCAGCTGCGTTTTGTCGAGAAAGGGCTGATTTCCGGTGCCGCCATGAGCGGTGAAGGCCGAGCCGAAGCGGGGATGGGCGTCGCGTGTGCAGACTTCAACGGTGATGCAAATCTAGACCTATTCGTCACGAATTATTTTAACGAGTCGAACACCGCATACTTCAATCAAGGTGATGCCTTCTTTGTTGATGTTTCGCGCGAACAGGGCCTGGCAGGACCAAGCCTGCCACTGGTCGGCTTTGGCACGCAAGCGATCGATCTCGATCTGGACGGATGGCCAGATCTGTTCGTCGCTAACGGACATATCGATGATTTTGGTGACAAAGATCAGGCGTGGAAGATGCCTCCACAGCTGTTCCATAATCTTGGTGGCAGCCGATTCGCGGAGGTCTCTAAAGACGCGGGCAAGTATTTCCAGGGGAAGTATCTTGGACGCGGTGCCGCTCGTCTGGACTGGAATCGAGACGGTCGTCCTGACTTGGTTGTTGTGCATCAAGACGCGCCGGCTGCGTTGCTGGAAAACGAGACGAATCGTGCCGGGCACTTCGTAGTCTTCGATCTCCACGGCGTGCAATCGAACCGCGATGCGATTGGGGCTAAGATCCATCTATCCCTCGGCAGCCGAACTCAGTTCTTCGAAGTTTGCGGGGGTGACGGTTTTTACTCCAGCAATGAGCGACGCCAAGTGATCGGCCTGGGGGACGCAACACAGATCGACCATTTGAGAATCAGGTGGCCCAGCGGTCAAGAAGACCAATGGCGGGACTTGTCGGCGGATTGCGCTTTACTGATTGTCGAAGGCCAAATGCCAAGTGTTCGTCGACTAAGCGGCAGTTAGGAGTCCGTTGATTTAATCTCTCCGTCGGCCCTGTGCCGATGGCGAGCAGGTTCCAATCGTTCAGATCAACAGACCATTCATAGCAGAATTCGGTTCAAGCATGGTACACTCCGCAGGACCCCATCAAACGGCCGACTCGGAGATATACTGCAACAGATGAAGGTATTCGATCACTGTCGACTTTACCCAGTTATCATCTTGGCTGGGATGTTTGCCGCCGATTCACCAGGCCCGCGCCCCGCCGCTGCAAACGAGCCTCAAGCCAACGCAGAAGAAAAGGCGGTTGCGACTACGCAGCGTCTGGAATTGGAACCACCGCGTCCGGGAACGCCGTTCGCCTCGCCGTTGGCCGCCCAATTCGAACAAGTAGATCCGCTCAAGAGCGGTTGGCAGACGGAGGCTCTCGGCGACGAGATCAGCCACCAACTCAAGGTGCTGGGAAAACTAATTTCGCATCCCGATACGATCAACAAGAACTCGCTCGCGGCGGTGGCAACGCTGGAAGTCGACGTCGAGCGGTTGCGGCCCAACGGCATGAAGTTGGTGTTCCAGGATCGGTGTCTGGTTGTCGCACGACCCGTCAGCGAGCGAGGCCCACTGCCGCTCGACTTGGTAACGGGAATCGATGGCATGACGATTGCCCTCCGGGACCTGGTCGGTGCGTTTGAGCCTTCGGGCGAGTTACGAGTCACGTTCAAAGCCTTTCGTGTAGCCCGCGCTGATGATGCGGAAGGTCTCGATGATGTCGAAGACACGGTTACTTCCAGTGCCTTTTACCAAGCTACCGGAATGACAAAGGAGGGTCGACGGCAGCAGAACGCAACTTGGCATTGCAGCTGGACGCGCGACAATCCAGAGCAAACGCCAAAGTTGGTGTCGATCACTGTCGTGGACTTCGAAGAAGTGAGCTTACAGGGAGGGATGGAGCGGTTGTTTTCTGATTGCACCGAGTCGGTGCTGGGCGACAACTCGTCATTCCGAGACCAGCTCGTTTACGGTATTGACCATTGGCGTTCCCGGATCGAGAAGCACTGGGGTATCGAAGTCACGGGTTATCAAGGATTGGCTTTGGGAGATGTCAATGGTGACGGACTGGATGACCTTTACGTGCTGCAACCCGGAGGACTTCCCAATCGCCTCTTCGTGCAAAGTCCCGACGGGACTGCGACAGATCGCTCGGCTGCAGCCGGCGTCGATTGGCTCGACCGCTCGAACAGCGCATTGTTCGTCGACCTCGACAACGACGGCGACCAGGACCTGGTGGTGGCTACTGATGATAACTTGCTGTTTCTGGCTAACGATGGCACAGGACGATTTCAACGCAAACTCACTCGACACCCGCACGCCATCCCGCGCTCGTTGTGTGCGGCGGACTACGACCTGGATGGCCGTCTGGACCTGTTTGTCTGCTATGCGACGCCAGTGGTGCGTTTCGCCGAGCGAGTCGCTGCCCTCCCGCTACCCATCCACGATGCAAACAACGGTGCCCGGAACGTTCTGTACCGCAACGAGGGCAACTGGTCGTTCCGCGATGCGACCGCAGCCATCGGTCTGGACGTCAATAATCGCCGCTTCAGCTGGGCTGCAGCCTGGGAAGACTATGACAACGATGGCGACCAGGATTTATACGTGGCCAATGACTTCGGCCGCAACAATTTATACCGAAACGACAACGGCCGTTTCGTCGACGTAGCTCCAACTGCCGCCGTTGAGGACAGTTCTGCTGGTATGTCCGTCACTTGGGGAGACTACAACCAGGATGGTTCCATGGATCTGTACGTCGGCAACATGTTCTCTGCGGCCGGCAACCGAATTGCGTATCAGCGGAGATTTCAGGGTGAGTTGGACGAAGGAGCTAGACGCACTTTTCAGCGTCACGCACGAGGCAACTCGCTGTTCGAGAATGCCAATGATGGGACATTTCGTGATGTCAGTCCGGTCGCGGCAGCGAGCATGGGGCGCTGGGCGTGGGGGTCCTTATTTGCCGATATCAACAACGACGGTTGGGAGGATCTGCTGGTTGCTAACGGCTACGTCACGCAGGGCGACACGCGCGACTTGTGAAGTTTCTATTGGCGCCAGGTCATGGCGCAATCACCCGGTCAACAGAGGACAGGAAAACAGGAAGCAGGGACAGCAGAGGGTGGGGCGCAGCGTAACAAGTACTTTCAAGGTTGGCTTGCGGTTTCGCAGCTGTTGTACGAGGGTGCGTCGTGGAGCGGTAACGAGCGGCATTGCTGCTTCCTCAACACCCGCCAGGACCGATTTGCCGACGTTTCGGCTGCCTCTGGTTTTGATCTGCTGGACGATGGCCGGGGAATGGGCCTGGTGGACTGGGATCAGGACGGCGATCTGGACGTTTGGATCGCCAATCGTAGTGGGCCACGCATCCGCTTCATGAGAAATGATGCACCGGCCACGGACCAATATCTGGCCATCAAGCTGGTTGGGACAACAAGTAATCGTGACGCCATCGGTGCACGGCTGGAATTACACCTGGCGGGGCAAGATAAACGCGCGCTCATCCGTACGCTGCGTGCTGGAGAGGGATACCTAGGCCAGTCGAGCAAATGGGTGCACTTCGGATTGGGCGAAGCAAGGCAGATCGAGAAGCTCGTCGTACGCTGGCCGAGCGGCACGGTGGAGGAATTTAGCTTTCTCAAGCCGGGCTGCAGATACAAATTGGTCGAAGGAGACACCTCTCGCCAGCTGTCAGGAAATCGTACGATCAACCTCAACGCAAAACCCTGCCAATCGTCCTCCAGTGCGCAGGCCCGGATTGTGCTGAGTAACCGCCAGCCCATGCCGGATTTGATCTACACGGATTTTGCGAGACAGCCGCATCGCTTGACAGAACACCAAGGCCGACCGTTCCTGCTGAACGTATGGGCATCTTGGTGTACGCCATGCGTGCAGGAACTGACCGAACTTGCTCAAAGCCAGGATCGGTTGCAGATCGCCGGATTGGAAGTTGTGGCATTCAACTTCGACGGCGCTGGCAACGCCACCGACAGTGATCCACTGGATGCGCGTCGCCTGTTGAAGAGAATTGACGCACCGTTCCACGAGGCCCAGGGCACGCCGCTGGTGGCACGCACGCTGGAAATGGGGCTGCGGTATTACTTCGACAAAGCCGAGTCGCTTCCCCTGCCCTGTTCCTTCCTGGTCGATCGATCATTTCGTGTCGCAGTGATCTATCTTGGTCCGGTTTCCGTCGAACAGTTGCTGGCAGATACCGGGATACTGACAGCGCCACCAGCAGCTTGGCAAAAAGCCTCGCTCCCCTTCCCTGGACGCTGGGCGATTGCGCCGCTCGAAGATCCCCTGGCGGCAATTGCTTCTTCGCGGCAAGATTCCAACCCACAACAACACCAAAACCGATCCGGAACCACCTGGACCGTGATTTCGATAACGCTGCTTTTTCTCACGCTTGTCGTATCCCTCTTAATTCTCCGGTGGCGTAGTCAATCACGGGGGACCCATAAGTAACGTGCCCCCCCCCGCCTGGAGATCGGATCGCTTCTAACCGGATTATTCACGATCTCGGCGCGTGTCATTGCAAACCGCAGCGTGAGAGGGAGTCGGGGGCTGTTCTGTCCAAAACGCTGCCCAAAAGTGACCCGTGGCGTGACAGGGTCTTGTACGTAACAACGCAACTCAGTTAGGCAACGACAGTTGTGCCGGTGGCGAGCGAGCCTCAATCGAATAGCTTAACAGATCACCTGAAAGAACTGTTTGAACGCCGCAATCGAGTGCGGCAATTGGTTGATCAGATCTGCGTAAAGTGCTTGACACGAAACAGGATGGGGAGTTGAATAGCAGACTTGGGATAGTGCTGCGTTGGCGGTCGATTGCACGTTCTTATTTTTCTTATTTTTCGTCTTTTTCACTCTCACAGGAGTTGGACTTATGGTTCGGAGATGTTCGAACAGACAGACGAGAGCTTTTACGCTAGTTGAGTTGTTGGTAGTGATCGCAATCATCGGAATTCTCGTGGCGTTGCTATTGCCGGCGGTCCAGGCCGCGCGCGAGGCAGCGCGACGCATGGCGTGCGGGAATAACCTGCACCAGATTGGCATCGCACTGCATAACTACCACGATACGTACAAGGCGTTTCCACCAGCGGCTATTTGGAAGAAGGAAAAAAATGGGCCCGGCAGCGCTTTTGCCAGTGGTAGCCAGCGGAACTTCACATGGATCGCATTGGTTCTGCCATTCGTGGAAGCCCGTACCCTGCACGATGAAATCAACTTCAACCTCCCGTTGTTGCCGCAACGCGCATCTGATGGAGAGTTCATCCATTCCAAGACAATTCCAACCTTCATTTGCCCTTCAGCAACCGATTTTGGTGGCACTAATCGACACGGGTTAGGGCACTCCAATTATGCGGGTGCGGAAGGATACGACTGGTGGGATCGGCGGAATCATCCGTTAAGCGGTGTCTTCAATCTGAATACGGCGGTTAAGATCCGTGACATTACGGACGGTACGTCCACGACGATTGCCGTGATGGAATGCAGCACGCAGGCGTTCCAGCCGAAACCCGGAGTTCCAGGCCACTTGCAAAATGGTGGCGGCAAACCGCGTACCGGCGGTAGCAATAACGCAGTTTTCCGTTGCGCTCTGTTGGCCTGCAACACGAATAACGATGTCCACCAAAACCGGCGGTTGCCACGTCCCGATGGCAATGTGGCAGGTTTTTGGTGGAGAGGCAGCCCCTTCGCAATGCAGCCAACGTATCTGCACTGTTTCGGCATGAACAATAACTGGCCTGGTGCCAGCAGTCGTCATCCCGGTGGGGCACAAGCCACATTTGCGGATGCTTCGGTTCGATTTCTCTCGGAAACGATCGACTATCCTGGCGAAAACATTGATGGATGGGGTCAGGGTTCCGGTGTCTGGGGGGCGATCAACACCTTTACCGGCGGCGAGACAAATATAAGTCTCGACTGAGAGTCTTAGTGCGGCGCACGCGCCCGGCACACCGATTCGTGCCGGGCGCAGGTCGTTGTGTTGAGCCAGGTCATGCTTTCAAATCAATGCGCCGATCGCGATGGCGATGGCCGTCTCGGAATATCTCGCAAGAGCCGCAAGACGACCGTACAATTATCTCCCAGAACTTGCCTATTTGGCCTAATTGCCATCAGGAGCCGCTTCTGTTGCGCCCGCTCCACCGCCTGGTTGTTTTCCGGCGCCGGGGTCGTCCGGATTGCTTCCGAGAGCTCCCGTCATTTTTTCCATATCAGCGTCCATTTGGGCCTCCATCGACTCCAGTTCGGCGTCGGTGGGCGGTGCCGTCGTACCACCACAGCCAATCGCGAATAGAGCCGCACAGGCGCTCAGCAGAAGTACTTTCAAGGTTTTCATTTCGATTCCTCCATCAACGATCTTGGTAATTAGACCCTTTCGGGCGAGTTCACGATTACACCAAAAACGATCCCCTTTGACCACCGTTCATTCCCAGATTTTGAGGCAATTGTGGTTCAGACGCCGGTCGTCGGACGAATCAGTATGATTCTTCCCATTCTTGCCTGCCTCCTCGCGCCTCAAGCGTTTTGGTTCCTCGGTGATCGCCCGGCGGACCAGGAGGGAAATCGTTTTAGGAAGACGTGTGAAGCCGTTGCCGCTATCCCGCGGAATCGCGGCTCTGCGAAGTTCTTTGTGGACATAACAGACGAGGTGGGCTTGGACTTCCAGCACGTCGTGGGGCCACTGGGTACCTATTTCATGCCCGAAGTGAACGGTGCTGGGGGAGCCTTGTTCGACTACGATAACGACGGCGATCTCGATCTCTACTTGATCAACGGTGGCCGGTCGCCAAAGGCAGTTGGAGAGTTTCCACCCGGCACGCGAGTCGAGAACCGCCTCTTTCGTCAGGAACCAGACGGCAGGTTTGTCGATGTTACTGGCAACTCGGGCCTCGGCGACACTGGATTTGGAGTAGGATGCGCCGTTGGGGACATTGACAATGATGGTGATCTCGACGTCTACGTGACGAACTACGGCCCGGATCGCATGTTTCGAAACAACGGCGCTGGAACATTCAGCGATATCACCGACGTGGCGGGGATCAGCAATCCAGACTGGGCCAGCGGCGCGACGTTCTTCGACTATGATCGCGATGGTCGGCTTGACCTGTTTGTCACCAACTATGTTTCTGATCCCATCTACGGACATTCCGTCGCTTGCGATTTTGACGAGCATGGTTTCAACTACTGCGGGCCGTTGAAATTCGCTGCCACGGTCGATCGGTTATTCCACAATGAGGGTATTCGCACTGACGAGTCCGGAAGTTCATCGGTTGTCTTTGTAGACGTCACCGCACGAGCGGGCATGTCCGATACGAAAGGAGCTGGCTTCACGGCTGTCTGTGCAGATTTCAATCGCGATGGTTGGCCCGACATTTATGTTACGAACGACTTGTACCCTAATCGGCTTTGGATCAACGGTGTCGACGGTACGTTCAGCGAACAGGGTCAGCTGCGAGGCGCAGCAGTCAATGGCGATGGCATTGCCGAAGCCGGCATGGGAATTGCAATTGGGGACGTTAACAGCGATGCGTCATTCGACTTGCTGGCCACGCACTTCAGTCGGGAGACCAGCACACTTTATGTCAACGACGGGAACGGGATTTTTTCGGATGTGACGCTGGAATCGAAACTAGCTGGCTTGACGTTGCAGCACACCGGGTGGGGAGCCGCTTTGCTGGATCTCGATCACGATGGCGATCTCGATTTACCCCTGGCCAACGGGCTTGTCACGCCTTGCGAGTTAATTGTTCCCATCGACCGGCGACAACGGCTCGAAGTACGACAGGACGACATTCCCGACGCGGAGGATTTTTGGAATGAGTTTGCTGACCGCAACCTGTTGTTGGTGAACGATGGGAATGGAAGGTTTGATGATGGCAGCCAACAAGGAGGAGATTTCACCGCGTATCCGGGCAGCGCGCGGGCGTTGATCTTTGGCGATATTGACGAAGATGGCGATCCCGATCTGCTAGTGACGTATTGTGGTGGCCGCGCGCGGCTGTTTCGCAACGACGTCCCCAAACGCGGGCACTGGCTGAAAGTTCGCGCGGTGGATCCTCGCCTCCACCGCGATGCCTACGGAGCTGAAGTGACGGTGATCGTGGGGGACCGACGACTGCTTCGGACGGTCAATCCATCGAGTAGCTACCTCGCAAGTAACGATCCCAGGCCGCACTTTGGTTTGGGGGCGTCCGCAGGGTACGATGCCATCCACGTCGTCTGGCCTGACGGGCTTGCCGAGGTATTTCCCGATGGCCCGGCTGACGAGGTTGTCGTGTTGCGACGCGGTGAAGGTCGCCGCCAGCAAGAATATGAAGAGTAATGGTCGTTCGCGTTGGTAATTGCAACCTGCAACAAAGCTTGGATACGGCGACGTCGATTTATCGCAAACCCAAGCGACAGTTTTTATGTCAAGAATCGCACTCCGGCTACCCCTTGCCATCACCTGCACGTTACTGCTGTTTTGTTGGTGGGTGGCCCAGCCAGACAGTTGCACAAGAGCCAGATACACCGAGGTTGCTCGCGCCCGTAGACGACTACCGAGGCGTTGGTACCCCAAGTGAGGGCGGCTTGGAATTGCAGCAATTCCACAGTTTGGAATTCGATGCAGGCAACCTGGCGTGGATAATGATCGGCTCGATGGCGAGCCTGTTCTTGATCACTCCTGGGCTGTTGCTTTTTTACTGCGGTTTGCTAAAGACGCGCAGTGGGACAACGGTGATGGTGCGTTATCTCGCGTTGATCGCGCTGCTCAGCATGACCTGGGTGCTGTGGACCTACAGCCTGGCCTTTGCGAGAAACGACAACTCCAATGACGTGTTAACCAGTGAACGCATTGCGCCGGCGACGGAAGCCAACGCCAGGGACAGGTCGCTGGGGGGCTTTGACCATGTCGCCATGCGAGGACTCGACTCGCAACTCGGCAGCGAAGCACCGCTTTATCCACTCCGACGGCGGAACGACAAGGTACCGCACCTGCTGTTCATGACATATCAGTTGATGTTTTTCGTCAGCGTGCCGGTGCCGCTGGCAGTCGCACTGAACGGTCGATTGACAGCTGCTGGGATGGCGGGCTTTGTCGTACTTTGGGGGACAATCGTCTATGCACCGATTACGTACTGGGTATGGGGCGGTGGCTGGCATGGGGCCGTGCTGGACACTGCTGGTGGTATTCCGGCTCATGTCAGTGTGGGATTCTCGGTTCTTGCGGCTGCGTGGGTGCTGCCGGCGACGGCGCGTCGTGAGGAAGCGGTGGAACTCGGAAATCACCTCGTCTACCTCGTTTTGGGCGTTACGCTTTTCTGGAGTGGATCGTTGATTTGCAGTGCCAGCCGTTCGCTGGGTGCCGACGGACTCGCAGTGAACGCTTTCGTCACGACATTCCTGGCTGCTTGCGCGGGCCTGATCGGTTGGACTGGGACCGATTGGCTGGTGCGTGGCAAGGCGGACTTGACTGGCTTTTGCGCTGGGCCATTCGTCGGTTTGGTCATGATCGCATCCGGCAGTGGCTACGTGGCGCCGCAGTCGTCCATCGTGATCGGTTTACTGGGCGGAGCGATTGGCTGTCGCGTTTACGGGGCGATAAGACGACACTTCCCTGGAAACGCATTGCTGGTCGTTTTTTCACTGCACGCTACTGGAGGCGTACTCGGGACCTTAATGACTGGTATTTTCGCGACGGCGAGCGTGGCGGGATTTGACCAGCAGGGCAACGCCATCGTTGGTTTGTTCGGAGGTAACTCGGGTAGATTAGTAGACCAACTATGGGCGACTGCTTCCGCAGCCATCCTTGCCACCGTTGGCACGGCTGCCATATTGCTGGTCATCCGAATCACTGGCGGCATCAGCCCCGTACACCAACCTGCGCGGTCACCGAAGGACGCCAGTGAGTGAGACCTTTTCGACAGAGCAGAATTAATGCGGAATCACAATTTCGAGACGCCAAGGCGGGCGTTTGTTTCAGACTGGGCTCCAACGCCGTGCCAGCTGACGCGCCCTTTTCTGTGTTGTACGGCTGCCCTGTTCGTTCTGTTGGGGTGCGACCGTCCTGACCCCGTCGGGGGAGACGTGTTGCCTGGCGCGTCACTGGACGAGCCGTCCGCGCTGGTTGAAATCACACGGGAAGTTGGCGTCGATTTCGTGCATGACGCTGGACCGATCGGCGATTATTCGATGCCCCAGATCATGGGCTCTGGTGCGGCGATGTTCGACTTCGATGGCGACAGCGACTTGGACATCCTACTGATCAATGGCGGATCACCTGCCCGAACTGCAACGAACCGGCAGCGGAAGAATGAGGTGACGAGCCACCTCTATCGCCAAGAGCCCGACGGCGCGTTCGTGGATGTGACCGGATCATCGCAGCTGCTCAACTACGGCTACGGAATGGGAACCGCCGTCGGCGATATTGACAACGATGGCGACTTGGATGTCTACGTCACCAACTACGGCTCGGACTGTCTGTTCCAAAACAACGGCGACGGAACATTTGCGAACATTACGGAATCCGCAGGGATCGAGAATCCGTCTTGGGGCACGGCTGCTTGCTTTTTCGACCATGATCGAGACGGTTGGCTCGACCTGTTTGTCGTGAATTATCTTGACTACTTTCCGGGCAGTATCTGCGAAGACGGCAGTGGGAGACGTGACTATTGCGGGCCCGAATCGTTCGGCGGGACGGTCGACAGTCTGCACCGAAACACCACTGGCGACTCCGACGGGCACGACGTTTCATTCATGGATGTGACAGTCACATCGGGCCTTGCGTCACACGTCGGCCGCGGGTTGGGTTTGCTTTGTCGTGACCTGAACGACGACGGTCGCGCGGACATCTACGTGGCGAACGACATGGAACCAAATCGACTGTGGATTCAACGAGAAGATGGCACTTACAGCGACGAGGCCATGTTGCGCGGTGTGGCCGTCAACCGTCTGGGCAGGCCGGAGGCCAGTATGGGGTTAGCTCGCGGCGACTTCGATGGCGACGGCTCGCAAGATCTGTTCGTAACGCATTTGCGGGGCGAGACCAACACGCTCTACATGTCCGAGCAAACGGGTTTGTTCGCCGACATTACTTCGTCTTCCGGTCTAGGACCTGTCAGCCTGCGCTACACCGGCTTTGGAGTTACTGCCGTTGACCTTGAGCATGACGGCGATCTCGACGTGGTTGTTGTGAACGGTGGCGTCAAACGCGGACCGCGGGTTGAGGCGGGCCGTGGTCCAGAGCATTGGGCGCAATATGCAGAGCCGAACCAACTCTTCTTCAACACTGGAAACGGGAGTTTCGTCGAAAATGCTGAAGCACGAACGGCCGCCTTCCAACAACCTGTCGAAGTGTCTCGTGGCCTGGTAAGAGGTGATATTGACAACGATGGTGATATCGACCTGCTGGTTACCAACGCCGGTGGCCCCGCACGGCTGTATCGCAACGACTTCGCGAAACGTGGAAACTGGCTGCAGATCCACGTGGTTGACCCCAGCCTCCGACGAGACAGCATTGGTGCCCGCGTGATGGTCCAGGCCGGCGGTCGCCAATTCAAACGGGAAGTGAGTTCCGCGTCCAGTTATCTTTGCAGCCATGATCTGCGCGTACATTTTGGCCTCGGCAACGCACCACAGTACGACGAGATTGCCGTTCAATGGCCCGGCGCGGGCCCTATCATCGAGCTGTTTCCCGGTGGAGAATCAAACCGATCGTTCGTTCTCACCCGCGGAACCGGGCGAACTACTCAGCAAGAATCCAGCCGCGCAACACAGCCCAGTGGTCAAACAAGATGAATCGGTTGCTTGATCGACGCAGCGTCCTCGGTGGGGCGCTGCTGCTAACCGCGTTGATTGCATTCGGCTGGTTATATCGGCCGTGGCAGTCGCGGATTGCGATTCCACTGCCAGACCTGACTGCAACGCATCCCAAGGTGGCGGTGGCACTTCAGGAACTTGAAGGCGAGCTTCGCCGAGATCCTACTTCGTCAGCGCGATGGGGCGAATTTGGGATGGTTCTAATGGCACACGGCTGGAATACCGAAGCTGTCGCCGCGTTTGAGCAGGCGGCGCAGTATGATCCCGGCGAACTGCGTTGGGTGTACCTGCGGGCCATCTTGCAGGAGGGCATCGATCTAGGTCGATCCGCCGAGTTCTACCGCCAGGCCGCCACGCTCGATCCCAACTATGCGTCACTCAGGTATCGCTGGGCGCATGTCTTGATCAAACTTGATCAACTGTCTGCGGCGGAACAGCAACTACAGGCTGCCGCGCAATTGGCACCGCAAAGCCCATATCCGCTGCTGGCGCTCGGGCGAACTGCGATTGGCCGCAAGGACTTGCCCACTGCGCACACCTATTTTCAGAAAGCGGCCAGCGTTGCCCCATTCTGTCGTGAAGCGCGCGAACAACTTGCGCGGACGGACTTCTTGCAAGGTGATCGCGAACGAGCGCAACGGGATCAAGAACTCGCCAGCGGAATGCCGCCGGCTTACCCTGGCCTCTCTGACCCCATCTTGCAGGAAGTCAATCAACGCGAACTCGTGGCACGGCAGTCGGCCGAGCGCGCCGATCAACTCGTCGCCAGTGGGAATGCGGTCGCCGCGGCAGCCGCGTTTCAGCAACTGATTCAAGATCGGCCCGATCTTTCCCGGCCCCGGTTGAACTTGGCAGCCTTGTTGGCCATGCAAGGAGACATGCGCCAGGCCGAGGCGGTGTATCGTGAGATTACCGAGCTGTTTCCGAACGAAGCGTTGGCCTACCAGGGAATGGGAGGCGTGCTGGCGGAAGTCGGAGATTTCGAAGGCGCAGTCAAGGCGTATCAGGAGTGCATTCGGATCAAACCCGATTATGCCCAAGTGCATCACACGTTAGGCTTGCTGTGGCAGCAGCAGGGAAAGCTTGCAGAGGCTTCGGCAGCGTACCGATCGGCCATTCATGCGGATGTTCGTTTTGCTCCTGCCCATTTGGCTCTGGGCTTGTCGTTGCAGGAAAAAGGGGATTTTGTCGGCGCCATCGCGTCGATTGAGAATGCAGTTCGCTTGGCGCCCAATGATGCAGTTCCACGTGGTTACTTGCAGCAAGCCCGCCAAGCTCAACGGCCCGCAGCGGGGACGCAGCAGAATTCTGGTGGAGAAAAAAAAGGCACAGACGACCACGACTAGCGTTAACAAAGATGGTCGCGAACCGTTCGTCCGTTCACAGGGTTAAATCCCGAAATACGATAGCAATAGTGGCACATGTTTCATCGGCGCTGGAAACCAACTCATCCTGGTAAACAAGGCCGGTCGTGCTGGGCCTAGAAAGTCGCAGCCCAGTTGACGGCGAACCTCTGGTGGAGTCTAGTCTTAGAGTCTCTCATCCAATGACCCGCAGCAGCTTGGTGCAGAAGCCTCCGCATGATACGCCAGCGTTCCCATCGCACGAACATCGAAGCCACGGACCGGGTGGTCTTATACCCGACGTGTGGCCACTTTGATTCGGATTCGCAAACATGGCGCATCGAAGTTTGCGGAACAGTTTTTGAAGCCGGCGCGATCAGCTGGCGGAAGCAGATACTGCTGCGCGTCCTACAACGAGTTGCCAAGGTTCGACCGGACGAATCGCAGCAAGCTATTTTTGAGAATCGGATTCGCGAGTTTATCGCGCCAACCGAAAGGGGTAAGCGTCTGGCCGTTCACGTCGGTGACAACGTCTATCCGATCCGCAAGAAGACCAGGCGGAACGGACGGTTCATCGGTAATGTTCGGATTCCTCGGGCCGAAGTCGAAGGACTGCAACGTGACGGGCATTTGACCGATGGTTGGTTAAGACTTCGGATCGAAACGCCCTATGGCGATGACGGCGGTTTCGTTGGCCGCGCGCGGATGATCGAAGCGCAAGGCGTTTCGATCATTTCGGACATCGACGACACGATCAAGATAACAGACGTCCACTGTCGTCGGACGTTATTGGAGAATACATTTCTGCGTGAGTTTCGTGCGATTGACGGGATGGCCGAAATTTTTCGCCACTGGGAAGCGCAGGGAGCCGCGTTTCATTTCGTCTCGTCCAGCCCCTGGCCTTTGTATTCGCCTTTGGAGGAGTTCCTTCAAGCGACCGGCTTTCCTGGTGGCACCTTTCATTTACGGTCATTTCGGCTGCACCAGCATATGTTGCGACGGCTGTTGTTGGTTCGCCGGCGCGGCAAGATGACATCCATGCACGCCATCATGAGACGTTTTCCCGAGCGACAATTCCTGCTGGTCGGCGATTCTGGTGAACGAGATCCGGAACTCTATGGCCTGTTGGCCCGCAAGTACCCTTCGCAAGTCGTTGGCATCTACATTCGCAATCTTGATGCCCGACCCATGTCTGCCGAGCGCTGCTGCAAGGCATTTCGTGACATACCGGTCGACCGACACCTGATTTTTCGCCACATCAACGAGTTGCCGAAACGGTTGCCATCACCGGCGAAATAGCTAGATTCCGAGCTGGAGCGGTCCTTCGCTTGCTTTTCGCTGTACTCCGTGCCCTCGGGGGTAATAATGTACGATAGTTGCATAGGAAATATGGGTTGCCGATAGCGGGAACCGCGATTTCTGGAGCGAACTGTGCGAATTGAACGTTGCGGGTTGGCCTTCCGTAAGCTGCAGAATTGCAGCTGACCTCGCCCAGATTCGCCAATTTTCGTATCGTTTGTACGAATACTCCACATCAACACCCTCAGCGGTGAGGTTGGCGTCGGTGTTCGGATTAGCCAGAGGATGAACCATGAAAAAATACGTATTTGCCTGCCTCATTTCGTCCGTCGCTGGTGCGATCTTGGCGATTGCAATGACAGATCAATCGAACCGATCCGGTTTGACAGCCCAGGAAACACGGTTCGTAGCGCCGCCGACTCGAGTGCCTGCGGATTTGATCGATGATACCGGGGCGACGCGAACACCGCACGTTGTTGCCAGAGCAGACCTGAACCGCTTTACGCCTGACGAACGCGTGAACATCTCTGTCTACGAGACTGTCAATCGGAGCGTTGTCCACATCACGACGAAAACGTTGACGCGCGAAATGTTCATGCGTTCCGATCACGTTCCGGCCGGCACGGGTTCCGGTTCGGTGCTCGACACAACCGGGCACATTTTGACCAATTGGCATGTGGTGGAAGGGGCAAGTGAGGTCAGTGTCACGTTATACAACGGCGAGTCATACGAGGCAGGACTGATTGGTCGCGATCCGGCCAATGACATTGCGGTGCTGCGCATCTCCGCGCCACGCGAGGCGCTCTATCCGATTAAATTCGGTGATTCAAGCAATCTGCGCGTCGGGCAAAAAGCACTTGCGATCGGGAACCCATTTGGGCTCGAACGCACGCTGACCGTCGGCATCCTGTCCAGCTTGAATCGCAAGCTGCCGTCACGGACAGGTCGCTCGCGTGATGATATCAAGTCTGTCATCCAGATCGACGCGGCTTTGAACCCCGGTAACTCGGGCGGACCTCTGTTAAATGGTCAAGCCACGATGATTGGTATGAACACCGCGATTGCCAGCCACACGCAAGCCAATTCGGGAGTCGGGTTCGCCATCCCGGTTAACACGATCAAGCGCGTCGTGCCGGAGCTGATCGAGCGCGGTCGCGTGCTTCGTCCCGTGATTGGGATATCGTCCGTCTACGAAACTGATCGCGGCTTGTTAGTGATCGAAGTCATCAAGAAAGGCCCCGCGGACACAGCAGGGCTGCGAGGCTTTAAATGGATTACCGAACGCAAACAGACTGGGCCTTTCATCACTGAACGAACCTACCTCGACCGTCGTAATGCGGATCTCATTCTGGCGATTGATGGCAAACCGGTCAGAAGTGGCGACGAATTGCTGGATGTGGTCGAGAACAAGAAGCCGGGTGACCAAGTGGTGTTAGGGATCATCCGTGAAGGTCGCGAAGTCGATCTCAACGTCACGCTAGGAGTCGCCGAATAGGCTTGAACGTCGCCGATCTGGCTAGGGTCGAGGTAGTCGGGGCGAACCTGCGGTGATTAGATGATCTCGTGCGGGGGCCTCCGCGGTTCAGTCGAAGCCCAGATGACGCCTTGGCAGACCGGCCTTCTCGGATCATCATGGGGGACTTGAAGTCCATTCCATCCAAGACGTACGTCGGAGTTTCACGTTGAAGATTGGCGCCACGCTGATTGAGGATACGTTTGCCGAAGCCTTCGGTATGCACTACACGCGGCTGATCGTCACGGCTCATGACGAGTATTGGTTGGATGCGGCAGTCCGCGAACTGACCGGGTATAGTGCGTCCGTCATTTCTTGTGACGCCGAGACGGGTGTGGAACGGAGTCTGTCGTCGGATGACACCCTGGATGGCCGGCCGGGAGTCGCCGTCCTGATTTTCGGGTTCTCCGCCGACGCCTTGACCAAGTCAGTCTCGAATCGCGTGGGACAATGTGTCATGACCTGTCCGTCGACGGCCGTGTACGATGGACTGGAAACTGCGGAAGAACGCATTCCGCTGGGCAAACACATTCGTTTCTTTGGTGACGGCTTTCAGAAAAGTAAGATCGTTGCCCAGCGACGGTATTGGCGGATCCCGGTCATGGACGGCGAGTTCCTGGTGGAAGAGTCGGTCGGTGTTTCCAAAGGTGTGGCCGGTGGGAACATTATCATGCAAACAGTCGATCAGCGTACCGGCCTGGATGCGGCGCGGCGCGCTTCCGAAGCAGTCAGCGGACAGCCGAATGTGATCGCACCCTTTCCCGGCGGAGTTGCTCGCAGCGGCAGCAAAGTTGGATCGCGTTACAAGGGTCTGCCAGCTTCGACGGCCGACGCCTATTGCCCGGCGCTACGGGGTCGCGTCGAATCCAAACTTCACGGAGGTGTCCAGTGTGCGTACGAAATCGTCATTGATGGCGTCGATGAAGCCTCCGTGGCAAACGCCATGGTTGTGGCCATCAAGGCTGCCGCGGCAAACGACGTGATCGCCATTAGCGCCGGCAACTACGGCGGAAAGTTGGGAAAGTTCCATTACCATTTACATGAACTTCTTCAAGATCAATACCACTGATAGGCATAGTCCGTAAATCGCTGCCAAGCCTCCTCGCGTGACGAGTGGTCTTCGAGTTGCTGCCATTGTTGTTGTGACGCACGGAGCCCGTTAAGCACCCTTTGATCCGCAATTTGAAAAGTCGTCCAGCCCTCACGTTGTCGACTTTCGGCGATTTCCTCGGCGCGTTCGAACCGGTTTGCCATCATCGCTTGAATACCTTCGCGAATGATGTCATTCCTGCAGCTTAGCAGAGGCTGCAACTCAAGCACTCCTTCGGAACCGATCGTCTGGACAGTCATTTGGACTGACGGCGCTTCGTCGCCGTCCAAGATCCGCCCCACGTTGTACTGCACAACCAGTGTGTCGACGGGCGTCAATGCGAATAGATAGACAGCCAAGGCCAGCGCCCATAAGTGCCGTCGGACAAGCCAAATTGCGTTGTGGTTCCGTGAAATCTTGATGATGACCAGGATAAAACCACAGGCAACCAGCGAGATGCCAAACAAGCCAACCATCCGCATCCTCGTCAAACCGTTGAACTCGATGTAGATGAACAGTCGATTGTAAACTGACAAAGCCAACATCAGATTCAACCCGGACCAGATCCACGCCAGCTGCCGGAGATGCTGCAAACGAGGATCGTTCAGCACCGAACCGCGAAACACCATCGACAACGTTGCCGTGGCCAGCGCCAAGGCAACCGTCAGCCAGGCAGCACCCTCGTGCGCATAACCCGAATAGTGAAAGCCCTTGGGAAATTCACGAAACCACAGCGTGGCAAACTCGTACACCAGATAAACCGCAAAGAGACCAATCACGGTCAACAACGTGTTTCGAAACGCTGCAAACAGCGGAGCCGGTGCGGGTTTCTGCGGTGCTGGCCTGTCTGCCAAGATATTGCTCTGCAATGTGCCTGACCATGGGCGCAGCAAACCGAGGCTCAACCAAGCGGTCACCAGCCAAAAGATGACTTCAAGTGGTGAGAAGTTTGCCATCCACCGGCGCATTCCGGAGACGAGTGCGCCTATCCTGTCGGAGATGGATGCAGACAGGTCTGGATTTGCCAGTACAAAGATGACGCTAAAGATAAGGAATGCCGTCGCCGGAAGAATGACGTTGATTAACGGGAGAGACGAGATGGCCGGTGAAGTCCGATTGCACTGCCGGCCGTAATGAAGCACCGCTTCCCAACCTGATCGAATTGTCTGCGAGACGAACATCGCCAGTTCCAGAACATATGGACATTGGCCCGTCAGCGTCATTGCGACAGCGGCTAGCAATCCGAAACCGATCACGACCAAGAGTACAGATCCGCACCACAATAACTTTAGTACGAGCACAATCAGCATCACGACCACGACGGCAAACGGTATCGTGAGCGCACGACGAACAGCGCCGAAAGCCAAAAGCAGTGGTGCCGTCGCGAACAGAAGGGCGTACCCCGCAAAACCGTGACCGCGGTAGATCGTCAGGTCGCACAACATGACCAATAGGATCATCGCCCCGATTTCGCGCCACGTGGCAGGAGGGTCTTTGATCAGGTCTGGCTGGAAATCGGCAGATTGTGATTCGCACTCCATGGCAGTCATTGGCGGTGCGACCGGCTCTTGGATGATCACAGCCGAGACGATTTCCTGGTCGTCGGCCAGGGACTGTTCATGGTCGCTGTTCATTGTCTACCAATTCATGGTGGCCCCGACCCAAGCGCCTCACCGACCTAGATTATATCGATTGGCAAGTCCAGATTGAACATCGCGCCGTGCTCTTGGCCTTGTGCGAGTTCAAGTCGGCCACCCAACTCGCGCGCCAGCCGACGGCACAACGCCAGCCCCAGACCAACTCCCGGCATCGAACCTGCAGCGTCGTCCCCCGCTTTTGAAAATGGGAGAAACAGCCTGTGGGCGTTGCGGGGTGATATTCCAGGGCCATCGTCACGAATCGCCAGCCGCAGGCTGCTGGTGGCAGCGTGAACTTCGAGGTGGATTCGGCGGTCGCCGGCGGCCGATGCGTATTTGCAAGCGTTGTCGACAAGGTTGAAGAGAATCTGCTCCACGGCAGCGGGATCGGTTTCCAACGTTACGTCCCGATCGGATGCGGTGACATCCAAGACAAACTGCATTTCAGCCTGTTCCGCTCGATCAGTAAGACGAGCTGTCATCCGCCCCAACAGCTCGTTGACGGACAGCCGTTCGTGACTTCGGTCGATTGGGCCTCTTTCAAGCCTTGCATAAGACAGCACATTCTCGACCAGATGCGAAAGCCGATCGGCCTCGCGTTGCAACGTCTTCAGGTAAGTTTGTCGACGCTCCGGATCTGGCACCATGTCTTGCGCCAACATCTCCGAGTACATGCGAAACGTCGTCAGAGGTGTTCGTAGTTCGTGCGTGACGGCCGACACAAATGCGGCGCGACGTTCGCTGAGCTGCAACACGCCATGGAGAACCACGCCGCCGCCAACAAACGCAACCAACAGGCAGATCCAAACGATCAGCAGCGAAATACGCATTGGCGACCAGACGGACTGCGGCACCGTCGGCGAAGCCACGACCAACTGGGCCGGCAGAGCTGCCAACATGCGGCTCACATTCACCTGTTCAAGCCGAGAAATAGGTTCGATGTCGATGTTTGGGAGCAGATCCTGAACCTCTTCAAGGAGTTGGCGCTTGATTTTGGGCCAATCCAGAATACAGCCTTGGATGCGAACATCGTCATCGGTTTCCACACGCCGCGCGAATAGCAAATGTGAACCGATCCAGACGGGCCTGCTGACTCCTTCACGAACCGCTTTCAACGTCGACTCATCTGCCTGCTGCACGGTCAGTTCTTTTTGCGAGTAGTTCTTCAGAGCGGCGGCGCGTTGCTGCAAGTCGTTTCGAGGCCGTGTCGCGCTGCGGGCGTTGGCATACGTATTGACCGCCGATTGCGATTGCCCAATGCGATCGGCATTGGGTAGCGAATCCTCCAGGGCTTGCTGTTGTAGCGAGTTGAAGTCCATGTTGTTGCCAAGATTGCTTCTTGGCGAGCTGGTTTGTTGCGGTCTGCTGGAACCTTGTCCTGTTGAAATCTGCGAAAGCAGCGGCGGGTCCTTGGGAAGGTAGTCAAAAAGAGATTTGTATTCGACCGTCTCCTTTAGTTCATCCAGCCGCTGCGTGCATTGCTGAATCTCCTCCAACGATGCGCCGTTGCCGCAGGCGATCTCGCAGACGCGGCCGGTCAGGCTTTGCGGTGACATCCAGTTGTTCCTGGGCCCCACTTCAAAATTTAAGAGTACGTAGTCCGAACGGTTGGTCAATAATGGCGATAACTCGACCGGCGACGTCGATGATTGATCTTTGCCGGTTGGCTGCAGAGACTCGCCACCCGCTAGTATTGGCTGATAGGCGGAAGAGGGTCGCGCCGCCTCTTTGGCCAAGATCGGCATCAACTTCATTTCCATGCGCCACAACGCCCGGCTGATGTCCTCCTCCAGTTCGGCCTGCTGTCGCGCGCCGATCTCCGCTTGATCCAGGTCAATCGCCATGTATGTCAGCCGAGTCATCGCGGGCAATACGATGGCCAAAGCAACGAGAAAAACGGTCCAATAGTGCCAGGGTCGTTTCATCATGCTCTTTCACAGACATTTTTGACCAGTCGCGGCCATCCAGTCATGTCGCCCAGTCAGTCGGCTTTGGCAAACATGTAACCCTTGCCGCGAACCGTTAGCAAGATCTGCGGGTGTAATGAATTGTCTCGCAGTTTATCGCGTAGCCGGGCAACGTGCATGTCGATGGTGCGGGTTGTGGTGCCGCGAGGGCTGATCCCCCAGACATTGGACAACAGTTCATCGCGTCCAATGGCACGTCCTGAATTCTGAACGAGGTATCGTAGCAGTTCGACCTCGCGTTCGGAGAGCTCGGCGCGTTCGCCGTCTTCAAACGTTACTTCGCGCCTGGAGAAGTCGGCGTGGCCGCCGGGAAATGGCGTTTCGTTCAAGTCAGAGGGGCGCTCGGGAGACCGCCGCAGCACGGCTTCGACACGGGCCAGCAGTTCTCTGACACAGAACGGTTTAACGACGTAGTCGTCCGCACCCAGCCGCAATCCTTCGACTCGGTCATTTTCCTCGCCACGCGCAGAGAGAATAATCACCGGTGTCGTCGGACGTGAATTCCGAAGTGTGCGAAGAATCTCCAGGCCGCCCAAGCCAGGCAGTGCCAAATCGAGCAACAACATTTCGTACTGGCAGCCCATCGCCATCTCAAGTCCATCGGTGCCGTTGGCTGCCTCGAGGACGTGATAACCTGAGAATTTCAGGCAGTCGACAATGCCGCGGCGAATCGCTGCATCGTCTTCAATCGTCAATATCGTTCGTATGTTCATGGGATTCGCCTACGGCTGACGAGTGCGACGTCAGGTCGGCTGGAAAGTGCTTGGATTTGTAGCCGTAACGACAAGTTACCCCCAACTCGTATTCTAGCCACAACATCCGTCGCGTGATGTAAATCGTTTGTAACGACCGCTAGGAAATGTCTGGAAACGAATGCGCGGTTTGCGACTCAGGATCTTGGGATTATTCACATCTGTTTTTTGAATTCGCCATTGCAATCATCTGCAAACTCCACTTGGCAAGTCAAGCCTTATCCTGAATTTGGTGTCCTCTTCGCGTGGTGGTTGACGTTCGCTGACGACGCGGCGAAAATCGACTCTTCCGCTCAGTCTTGGCTGCCGGCCGTGTCCATCGCGGCAAGTGAGCCTCTTCCTCGTCCTCCCATCCGATCGCATTGATGAAGTTTGCCTTGCTGGGCGTCGATCATGACGCACTGGAACTGATTGGACAGTTGTGTCGACTGCGCGAACACGAGCTTCGGGTGGCATACGGCGTTGACGACCACTTGGAGATCGTACGAGAATTCGCCCCACGCGTCGAAATCGGAGACGCGCCGGAGGCGCTGCTGGCGAGGCAAGAAATTGACGCTGTAATCGTGGCGACGTCTCCTGATCAGGATGCACGTGAGAAACAACTACGCACATTGGTGCAGGGCGGGCTACGACTGGTCGTCATGCTGCCGATGTGCGATTCGCTGACGGCCTACGAGTTGGAAATGATCCGGTCGGGCACTTCGTCGGTCATGATACCGTACAGTTCAGGACGCGGGCATCCGGCGATCGAGCACCTGTCCGAACTGATTGGGGCGGCGGATCAGTCGCCCATCGGGGTCGTCGAGCAGATCGTGTTCGATCGTCATATGGCCCACCGACAGCAAAACACCGTCATACCTCAATTGTGTCGCGATGGTCACTCGATGGCGCGCCTGATCGGCGATATTGAAAGCGTCAGCGCCACGGGCGACCACGACGATCCGTACAAAAATCTGAGCGTGGTCCTGAGCGGCTCCAGC
>JASLPZ010000084.1:0-23186 GCA_030744725.1 Pirellulaceae bacterium | reverse complement strand
GATCGCAAGTCGTTGTCCGAAAAAGACTCCCGACCCCATTCGCCCAAAGAACTCCTAATCTCAATCGTAATCGTGCGCGACGAGGATTACGATTATGACTAAGAACGACGAGGGTGCGACGTCGGGTGAGAACCGGTTTTTGAATCCACTGCGAAGTAACGTCCGAGGAATTACTGTCCGATAGTCGCCTTTCGCGGAGCGAAAGACGATAATAAAAGATCGAACACTGCTAAGCATTGGTAAGCTGGACGACTATTATAGAGATGCTCAACGTTCTCGACCATCTGCGAGCCGTAGCGCGGCCCGAGCCACTCAGGGCAGTTCACATGATGAAACCGGACGTACCTGGCAGTGACCAACCGAACGAATTGGTCGATTTTCCGATCGTCATTCGATTGCCGATTCAATGGGGCGATCAAGACGCCTTCGGTCATGTCAACAACACCGTGCCGATCCGCTGGCTTGAATCGTCGCGCATCGCCTATTTCGAGCAGGGAAACCGCCCTCTGATGCTTGACAGTCATAAAATGGGGCCGATTCTGGCTTCGATCGGTTGCAACTATCGCCGCCAGTTGCACTTCCCGGACACGGTTCGAATCGGCGCCCGCGTTTCGCGGTTGGGACGAAGTAGTCTGACAATGGAACATGTTGTTTACAGCGAGACGCAGCAAGCGATCGCGGCAGATGGCTCCTCGGTGATCGTTGTCTTTGACTACGAAACGAATCGACCAATTCGAATTTCGGACGAAATTCGCTCCGCGATTGAGCAATTTGAGGGCAAGTCGTTCGCGTAACCGGCGGCAAATCTGGAGTACCGACACGGCCAGTTTTCGGCGAACCGCCGCAAAATCGCCGGTCCGTCCGTAGGTCCGGGTATGAATCGCCAAATCGCCTCACCAACGGGACTTGCACGTTGTCTGCGGCGAAAATCGGTTGCTCGCCAGAGGCGATGCATTACAATCGAATGTACCGTATCGGACGGGATTTCGTTCGAAAGACCACCAATCCGAGTGTGTTTGTTTACTGAGACTGCCATGGCGCGGTGTGACTGCAAAGGCAATCCAGTGCCGCTACGTAGGTTACGCCTCCGTCGCCAGGGTGTCGCGACGCTGGACTATGTGCTTCTGATTTGCGTTGTATTGCCCCTGGCGGGCTTTGTAATGTGGGCGGGGCCGAGAATAATGAACTTGGTCTATGAAATGACATGCGTGCTTATTTCGTGGCCTTTTCTGTAACAGAATCATAGGCGAGCCAAACCGTGAATCCGCAATCGGCCAAAGCAGCACCCACGCAGAAGACCGCTGACGATGCACCTGCGACGACACTGTGGACAATCTGCAAGCGGATCCACGCGGATGAACGTGGCGGAGTCAGTATCGAAACGATCTTGATCATTGCGGCAATCGCCTTGCCGATCCTGATCTTCATCATCAAATTTGGTTGGCCGCGGATCAGAAAATTCTTCAACGAAGGAATGGACGAGTTGGAAGGCGGCGCGTTGGATGCCGCTGGAGGAGAATGAGTTCAGTTTGCGTCTCAGGCCGAACAATGGCTGTGCGACGAGGCGCTTGGCAATGGCTGTTACCGTGCTGTTATTTGGATTTTTGTTGGTAGCTACCTACACGGATGTGCGGTGGCGCAAGATCTACAACTGGACAACTTATTCTGGCATTCTGTTGGCGATTGCACTGAGCTTGGCTTGCAGCTTGTTCGCTCAAACGACGGGACTCAACTCGCTAGACGTCTGGGGTGCCGTTGCACCGTCCGACAGCCTGGTGGGAATGTCGGCCTGTGGTGGCATGATGCTGGTGTGTTACGTGTTTTTTCCTGGAGGCATTGGCGGTGGCGACATCAAACTGCTGGCCATGGTCGGCGCGTTCCTGGGTGTTATGGCTGGACTTGAGGTGATGCTCTGGACCTTCGTCCTGGCCGCGTGCATGGCGTTGATTGTGTTGGTGTGGCGCTACGGCTTGCCGGCACTGATCGTGCGAAGCGCCCGGTTTGCGTTGTACAAACTCCGCCTGGGCAGCGCCTTTCAATTGTCTGACCAAGAGCGACAACCGTTGAAAACCGATTTGTTCCTTTCACCGAGCACGATGGCTGCCTTCTGGATCGTCCGACTCGATTTGGCCAGCTGGATGTGAGCGCCGGGACGCTGACGACATGACGCCTGAATCGCTGATCGATTGCCTACCCTATCTGACCGGGATTCTGCTTTCAGCCGGGGTGTTGCGGCTGTTGGTTGCGTGCAGCGGCGCTCGCTGGATCACGTCGACGAACTCCTGCTCGCAGGCTGCCGGCGGCGATGCGTTTGGGGCAACAACTTCATCGTTGTCGCTGCGGCAGTTGCATCGCGACGAAACCGGGGCCGTGCAAAGCTTGAGCTTCGTCTTGACGCTGCCATTATTCGTCATGGTGATGCTTTTCATCGTTCAGCTCAGCCAGATCACGATTGGGCGCCTGGCGGTCGAATACGCCGCAATGGCGGCCGTGCGATCCGCGGCCGTCTGGATTCCCGCCAACATGGGCGACGCGTATGAGACAGAAAATCGCATCAGTTCGTACGTCGATCTGGGCGAGATGACCGATGATGAAGGCCAGACGTACCGTCGGTATCGGATCGAAGCGGGTAGCCCGAAAGTCGAAAAAGTGCGTTTGGCGGCGGCGATGGCGTTGATGTCGATCTGCCCGTCGCGTGATGTCGGTGCCACGCGCTACCCAACGGACTCGCTGGAGCTCGCCTATCGTGCGATTTCGCCCACCGCCGCGGCCAACCCACGCGTGCCGGCTCGCTTGCGCAATAAGTTTGGGTATGCGCTGGACAACACGTCCGTGCTGATCGAAATTCGTCACAAGGATACCGAACCACCCTTGGTAACGCATGACATTTCGTCACGCCACGAAGAATTCGCATTCAATGAAATCGGTTGGCAAGATCAGATTCTGGTCACGGTCACGCACGACTTTTCTTTATTGCCTGGTCCAGGCAGGCTGCTCGCTAGACGAACTCCTGTCCGCGACTCCAACGGTGACGTGGTCTCCGAAGACCCAGTGGCGGATCGTGTCCTGCGCCGCCGTGGCACCTACGTCTATTCCCTGAATGCAACGCTACGATTGAACAACGAGGGCGAAAAGCCCTTGGTACCGTACATTCAGCCACGCATCCCGTTGCCAACGGAACTGGAGATGGGGTCATGAACTCAGCATCTTTTTTCCGCTACCGCGTGCTGCGTCCAATGGTCGCCCAGCGATCGCTGATCGCTCGAGTCCATCGAGACCAAGAGGGCTCGATCAGCATCGTATCGGTGTTCGGGCTGATGCTGCTGGTATTCTTGCTGGGACTGGTGATGAACGCGGGGCGGCAGGTCGATCAAAAAGTCAAGATGCAAAATGCAGCCGATTCGGCCACCTATGCCGGCGGCGTGGTTGTGGGGCGTGGCATGAACACGTTAGCGTTCACAAACCACTTGATGTCCGATGTCTTCGCAATCACGGCGTTTTTTCGCGAAGGAAACGAACGCAACGCGGAAAGCATGACACCGGCAATCCTCGACAACTGGGCGCGCATCGCACCGACGTTGATCGGTTCCGAGTTTCCGCGTTTCGATCAGTTGGGCTTGGCCATCGAAGAAAAAGTTCCCCGCGAACGCGAAATGGTGTTTACGTTCAGCCAGTGGGCATATGCCGCGTCGGAGATCATGTCGCCGGTGTTCGAGACGATCCTGGCCGAGCGAATGATCCCTGAATTCCAACGGGCGCTCGTCGAATCGACGCCCCGTCTGGCGCAGTACGCGACCGACGAAGTCGCACGGCGTCACGGCCAAGCCTGGCCACGACCGGTCGAACTGCGCGGCGTCTTGTGGCGAACCGTTGCGGATCCCGTCGGGGGGATCAGCGAATACGAGCGGCGGACGCTCCCCGTGGTCGATCCTGTGATGGATGATGTGCCAAACCAGGAAGAGTACATGGAGGACGCGCGGCAACAACGCTCCGAGCTTGCACACGAATACCTGCGGCGGTGGAACAACGAATCCATGCAGGCGTTTGACGATTATGGAAAAATGTCTCAATTCGCTAACTTGTGGCGGATCTTCACTTGCGGACAACTGCAGCGACTGCTGGTTAACGAGTACCCCGAGACTAACCTACCGTTCCAGATTCGCCACAAGTTGAACGACGTTTATGACGTGAACCGTCACCTCGAACAGGACTTCATGTTCGTCGGTGTCGTCTACCGTGACAAAATCGACGATCGCATCCCGGGCATCTATCAGAACCCAATCGAAAACGACAGTACAGCGTACGCACAGTTGATGATGTTTGTGCCGCACGCGCGTCTCGTGAAACATTGGCTGGATCCGGCAGCCGGCACTGCGGATGGCAGACCCGGGGATACTGGTGGTGGCATACCGGGCGAACAGATACCAATTCCAATCCCTGGCATAGGTGGACAATCGGTGCTGGAACAATCGGTGCTGGAACGATCGGTGCTGGAACAATCGGTGCTGGAACAACAGCGGATTGCGTGGCAAATTGATCCCGGTAGCGATGGCCCCGGTAGCGATGATCCCAACGGCGAACCAACTGAGGATTCCGACGAATCGCCCGGCGACGAAGACGAGCTTCCGTGGATTGTGCGGCGGCAGAGCGGCCGGTGGTTCCCCTCGCGATGGGATCTTGTCACTCAGAACTGGACAGTGCAACTGACGCCGGCGACGAGCAGTTCGATACCGGAGATCCTCAGCCTTCAACCGTACGTCAACCATATGCCAGCGTTTGAATTACCCGATTTGACCCCTTTGACGAGCGAAGATCTGCAGTGGCTAAGCCATCACTAACAACTGTCTCGCCAACGGACATCCGACTCCGCCTTCGTATCAGGCGCCGTCGCGCGCGGCGGCGAGGTCTGGCTCCGTTGGAGCTGGTAATGTGGTTGCCGATCTTGTTGTTCACCATGGCCTTGATGGTAAATTTTGGAACGTTTGCCACATGGCGCGTGCGGGGCGAAGTCGTATCCCGACACGCAGCCTGGCGCACGCGTTGGCCTCGTACAGGGGCCGATGAGGGTCGACCGAGACCCGCTTGGCCAACAGACGCCGAAATGACCATCGAGCCCGCAGATCAACAGATCGTCCAGCTGGATGACCCGGAGATCAATTTGCCTGTCATTCGCGGTCCCTTGCCCAACGGGTTTTCAGTCTATCCGATCCTGGATCCAGATCGCGTCGGTGCCTTTAAAGGTATCTCGGAAGTTAACCGAGAGTATCCGCTGATGCCTAGGCTGGGCGACTATCAAAGCGGTGATATCGAAAACCCGCTACTCGACCTTAAATGGCAATCGGCACAGATGGGAATCCCAAATCGGTTTCGTCGCGTCAAGATCCTATACGAATTGCCTCGAACGGCGCCCGCATTGCCGCGAGCGTTCGCCAACGCCGTGCGGGGGACACTATCCATACCGCACTACAGCAGCCTCCGCGTTCTGGATCGCGACGAAGACATTCTGCGGTACACCGGCCGCTACGTCGACTTTCACCCGCGCACCGGGAGTGCTTGTGAATTGGACTTGGAAACGGTATATGCGAATCATGTCCAACCGCTCGTCGATACGCGTGGCGCGGGGCGTCGGATTCGATTTGGGCAGATCAGCCGACTCCCCAGGCAGATGACCAATTTCTTTTTGAGCATGTACCAGCGTCGGTGGAACGAGCTAGAAGACGAACTGAATCGCACGCCTCCTCCTACACCGCGTCGCCGCGCGGAGATCCAGGCCGAAATGGCGGAACTTCGCCCCAAGATCGACCAGCTGGAAGCCTATCAAGATCGGCTCGGGCGACTCGAAGCCGACCTTGCTCGCCGCGCCGACGCCGAAATCCCCTAATTGTCTGACTCGCATGGCTCACCAACCGATGGAATCCGGAAACATCGCCGCGCGCCCCGACCCCCCGGCAGCTGCCTCGGTGCGAGCATCTTCGCAGCCTTCGAAGAAGACACTCGCCTGCCGCGTCGCAGGGTTTGCCACCAACGTCTTGGCGAGTGGTTTGATCTTGATTCTCGGTGCTGTGGGCGGACAGCACGCCCTGCGATGGTGGTCGGCCACGAGATCGACTGCGGTGTCGGACCCACTTGCGCAGGTCGTTGGGCCAGAAGCGGGCCAGCGAAGACGATCGCCTGATGGCGCGGCAACCAAACCGCTGCGGCACATGTTGGCATTTGGCGACTATCCCCTGTTGGCAACACGATCCGAGTTGTGCGGCGACACGCCAGAAGTACTCGCGCGACTTCGCGCTGACTGCCGAACGATGGCAGAGCGGATCAGCCATGTCGATCGAACACCAGGACCGGCCGAACAGCAGATGTTGACGCAGATCCGTCTGCAGGAACCGGTCGAGTCGTCATCGCGCTGGCGGATGTACCAGATCGAAACGCCTCTGCCGATGGTCGTGACGGTGCTCGATCAGCCAACGCGTGATTTAACTGGCCAGGATCGCATCGTTGCCGCGATGGAGAGCCGCGTGGTATCCTGGGGGTTGGCCTTTCCTGCCGTGTCGGACGAAGATCTGCCAAGCGACCGCTGGACAGTGTTTACGTTGACGGCGGAAAACCCGCAACTCGGTCCTGTCGCTCAATTCCGCGCTCTCCCCGTTCCCCCGCAAAGTCGACGAACCATGTCATTGCAGGCGGAGTCCGGTGCGGTCATGGTGGGATTTCGCGGGACGGGCTCGATTCGCGCATGGCAATTGTTTTACAACCGCCAATTGGCAGTACCGACATGGACGCCCACTTCCGACTGGCGTCACGACGGTCCAACGTGGCAACGTAGTTTTACGAGCTCGCGCGGCGGGCGGCTGGATGTACAACTGATCGAAGAAACAGACGGTTCGCTCAATGGCTTACTTATGTCCGCTCCGCCGATTGGTGGAGCCACGGAGAGATGATCGATGAAAGGTGCGCCAGGAATTGTCGTGGCATTATTCTTGGGCCTGTTAGGTGCCGTACTTAATTGGGTCTATCTGGACAGCAAGACAAAAGACGTTGATAGTATTTCGTTCCTGGGTGTTCGCGAGGGTGCGTCGATCCAAGTTGGCGAACCGTTTCGGCAGCGGCACTTCGTCGAAGTCCGCATCCCGGCACGACACGCGAGGAATCTTAAGGATTTCGTCTACCTGTACAAGGACGAAGCGACGATCGTCGGCACGCGTGCCACCCACGCTTTTCAAGGCGGCGAGTTGATTCATCGCGAAGACTACGTTACGCCGTCGTCAAATCTGGCACTGAAGAAAGATGAACTTCTGTTTTGGATCTCCGTCGATCCTCGCAGCATCGTGCCCGAACTGATCGTGCCGGGCGACCGCATCAAGTTTCTCTTCCCGAATGTCAATCGTACCGTCACGCGCGCTGCTGCCGATGTGGGAATTGAACCCGATGCGGCGTTACCGCGGGCGATTGAAGACCTTGGGCCGTTTACGGTGAAAACGCTGGGCAATCGGTTGGGCCGTGTCGAAGTCATGCGAGCCAATCGGCAATCTCCGGCGCAAGAGCAGAAAATCGGCATCGTGATCGATCAGAGCGACCCCGAAGAAGTCGCCCGATTCGACAAGCTCACGGAGCGTGTTCTAACGAGTGATTATCGAACCATTAGCGTAATCTTACTCTCACGCAGTTGAATGGTGGCGCGATGAAGATCTGGTTCAACAAAGTCAACGAGAGCCGCCGCACGATGGTCGAGTTGGACGATACGGAAATCTGCCTCGGCAGAGATTTGGGAAACCACATTGTCCTGAAGAGCCCTTTGGTTTCCCGCCGGCACGCCGTCGTCCGCCGCTTGGACGACGATCAACTCGAACTGGAAAACGTCGGTGTGAATAGCTGCTTGGTTGGCGATTCCGAAGTCTTGGGAGGCGATCGCGTCACTTTCGCAAGTTCGGTCAAAGTTCGTATCTGGCCCTACACGATCAGCTTTGACGCCGACGTGACAACCGCTGTATCGCGTTCCGAGTTGGAAGCCCATCTGCGGGCGCAGATCGCAGATCTGGAATTGCGGATCCACAAGAAGTTGATCGAACGGCTGGATCTCTACGACCTGGAAACGACCCGCAGCGGTCAGACCGAGAGCATCATGCTGCTCGAAAACAACATCGAAGACGTAGCCCGCGAGCTAAACCTGTTCGGCGCGGACAACGAGGTATTGATCGAGGAGATTTGCGGGTTGGCGTTGCGGGACCATGCAATCAATCAACTGATCATGGAAACGGGCACTGACGATATTTTCGATCTGGCCGCACTGACCTCCAATGAATTCGACGTGCCCGCCACGCTGGTTCCAGAACGCGAAACCGAGCTGCACAGCCTGTTGCAATTCGGTCGCGAAAAGCTGCAGCTCGAAGAGCTTCCCGACATCAGCAGCAAGATCCACTGCATCGAAGAACGGTTTGCCAGTGTGTTCAACCAATTGCGACCGCACTTGCACGACCAACTCCGCCGGTATCTCGTGCTGCGGATGCTGAAGAAGGACTTGAAGGACATTGTGTTTGGGTTCGGCCCACTGCAGGACTTGCTACGCGCTCCCACCATTACGGAAATCATGGTGGTCCGCAGCGACCAGATCTACGTTGAACGAGACGGCATTATCGAAAAATCCGGACGACGGTTTATCTCGGAGAAAGTGACAGAGTCGATCATCGAGCGGATTGTGGCGCAGGTCGGTCGCCGCATCGACAAGAGCCAACCGCTGGTCGACGCTCGACTGCCCGATGGTTCTCGAGTGAACGCCATCATTCCGCCGTTGGCGATCTTCGGCCCCTGCCTGACGATTCGCAAGTTTCCCATCCAACGCCTGACGATGGACGACTTGATAGAGTTCGCCAGCATCACACGGGCGGCCGCCACCTTTGTGCGTGCGGCCGTAATCGACCACCGCAGCATCCTGATCAGCGGCGGCACCGGCTCAGGCAAGACGACCATGCTGAATGTGTTGAGCAGCTTTATCCCGTACAAAGAACGGATCGTGACGATCGAGGACACGTGCGAGCTACGCATGCATCAAGAGCATGTGGCATCGCTGGAAAGCAAGCCACCCAACGTCGAAGGTGTGGGCGCGTACACGATTCGGGACCTCGTTCGCAACTCGTTGCGGATGCGACCAGATCGCATCATCGTCGGGGAATGCCGTGGCTCCGAGGCGCTGGACATGGTGCAAGCCATGAACACCGGACATGCGGGCTCCATGACGACGGTGCACGCCAACAGCGCCCAGGAAGTGATCGAGCGACTGGAACTGCTGATGTTGATGGGTGCCGAGTTGCCGGTCAGTTCAATCCATCGACAGATTGCCTCGGCCATCGACGTGATTGTCCACATCGACCGGCTGCCAACGGGGAAACGTGTGGTCACGCAGGTTTCGGAAGTAACCGGTGTGCACCCTGTCACTACAGATGTAATGATCACCGACATTTTTAATCGCCGCAACGGCGTTAGCCTGCAGCCGACCGGCTATATGCCTTCGTTCATTGATTCGTTAGTGGAACAACATTTGCTAGAACTGGAATTCTTGTACGGAAACTCCGATGGCGGCAACGGGCGGAAGCTGCCCGCACCCGGCGATTCTTCGTCGACCGTGTCGGAATAAAGACTTGTCGAGAAGTAATTCCGCGGCTGGTAACCCCGACCGATGCTAACCAACCACCAGATTCGAACCCTTTGAGACGTCATGGATTCCATGTCCATCGCTTGCAGTGCGGTCATCGGAGCTTGCGTGGTGGGTGCCACCTATGCGAATCTGGGTAACTATGCGCGGGCCATCGACTTTGTGGAAGGCGACCTGGCGGACCGCTTGCGCAGCTTGCGGGCGACTACAAAGCATCTACGACGCTGGATCAACGCGTGGCTGGCCATCGTCGTGGCGACGTTGCTAACGATGTGGATTGGATTCGACGCGCTCGTCTTCGCCCTGTGCGCTGCGCTGTTAATGTGCGCCGGTCCCTGGTATGTGGTGCGACGATTGTCGGAGGCGCGACGACAGAAGATCGAAGATCAGTTGGCCGACGCAATGGTCATGTTCTCTAGCGCGATCCGCGCGGGGCTCTCTATTCCTCAATCGCTGGAACTGCTGGCAGTCGAATGCCCCAAACCGATCAGCCAGGAATTCACGCAGATTTCAGGTGCGTACAAACTAGGCAAGCCATTGGAACGGACGTTGACCGAGGCTAAAGACGATTTGAAGAGCGAGAACTTTGTGTTGTTCGCCGCGGCCCTGTTGGCCAGCCGAGAGAGTGGTGGTCGACTGAATGAAACCGTCGAACGGATTTCACAATCGGTGGTCGAACTACAGCGATTGGAACGCAAGGTCCACGCGGAAACGGCTCAAGCCCGCAAGTCAGCCGTCTACATGGCGATCGTCCCGGCGATTCTGTTGGTTGTCTACTACTTTGTCGATCCGCAGAATACGGAACTGCTGTTCGTGACGTTGCCTGGCCAGATCATCTTGTCGATGGCTGGAATGCTGAACCTGATTGCCTACCTGTGGGCTTTGAAGATTCTGAATGCGGATATTTGAACCAATTGCGCTGGCGCCTTTAGCGAAGTGTGAAACATGATGATGGGAATACTCGCACAACAAGCCGATCCTGCTGAATCGGATGCTTTGGCGCTGTTGCCGTGCGCGGTATTGGCGGCGGCGCTGGCAATGGCTACCTGGTGGGTGATTCGGGCGTTGACGACCGAAGATCTCGAGCAAGAGGCGGAATGGCGCTACGACATCAGCCGTATCAACGCGCTCCGAAAAACCGACTCCGCCTATCGCCTGTTCCAACCTTTGATTCAGTTGATGGCCCGGCTGAATCGAGCTGCTTTTCGCGAACAGTTGCCGGAGATCTATCGAGAGATCCAAGCGGCCGGGCTGAGTCGGTTCTGGTTGCCTGAAGAATACCTGGCCCGTGGCCAGCTCTTCGCACTGCTGATGTCGCCGGCATATTTCTTCGTTTGCCTGACGTACATGGGTATGGCGGGAACGGTGTCTGCGTGCGTTTTGACCGTCGTGACGGCATGGCTGATCCGAAGAAGTCTCACGCGGCGCGCGCGGCAACGCCTCGTCACCATCAAGCGTCGTCTACCTTTCTTCTTGGACCTGATGACACTGCTGATGGACGCAGGTGCCAGCTTCTTGGAATCGCTCAAACAGTCCGTCAAAGAATTTGAAGGACACGCCGTGGCAACAGAATTCGGTCGCGTGCTCACGGATATGAATATGGGCAAAGCCCGTACCGAAGCGTTTGACAACTTGAGATCGCGATTGAATGACGAAGAGATCGGGGGCATCGTCGGGTCCATCATTCAAAGCGAAGAGCTGGGAACTCCTCTTTCGAACATTTTTCGCACTCAAGCCGACATCTTGCGCGTCAAACGCAGCCAACGCGCCGAGACGATTGCTGGTGAAGCGGGTGTGAACATGCTGTTACCAGGCATCCTCGTGATGGCATCGGCCGTTCTAATCATTTTGGGGCCTTTTGCACTGAATTATTTTATGTTCGGATGGGAGCTATAATCAAAACAAATGTCCGTTTCTGTACAATGCCCGACCTGCAGCAAAGAGCTGCTTGCCGCTGCCGAGCTCGTCGGAAAGCTGGCGTCATGCCCCCATTGTCAGGCGCAGTTCCCAATCACGAAGAGTGCGACGCGGACCGTTGGAGAAACGCCGGCCACAGAGACGGCCACAGAGACAAGGTATCCTGAGACAGCAAACTTGTACCCGCCGGGACAGTCACCGTCTCCCTCGGTATCAGAAACTGCCAATGTGGCTAGTGTTAAAGGCCGATCATTGCCAGGCACTGCGGCGGGCAAGGCAGCGCCGCCATCCACCCCACCCAAGGCAGCGCCGCCATCCACCCCACCTCCGGTCACCAAATCCTCCTCATCTGCCGCGAAAAATGCGAGACGTTCGCCCTCCAAACCATCCCGTGAAGCGCGGCCAGCCCGGTTCATTGCGGCCGACGCATCGGAAACCCGTGTCGAGCTTGGTCATGATGGCCAATTACCCGTCCTCCAATTGGAAGAAGCGACGCGCATTGACGTCGACCAGGAGAATGCACGCACCTCGAACCCCTGGCTGCTCGTCGCCGCGCTGGCCGTCAGTTTTGGCATGTCGGCTGCGTTGCTATTCGTCGAAACCGACGGCGCGCCCGCCGAACGGACGACCAAGAAGTCTGCCCGCGGGGACGTTGAAATGTATTACAGCCGGCCCGTCCCCCAACCACAGCGGTATCGGCAACTTCTGCGCGAGGCGTTGCAGGCTTATAACAAAGGGGATTATGCTACGGAGCGTCGGCGGTATAAACAAGTACTTGATTTACTGCATGCCGAGAACAACGATCGCTATAGTGGTTTGACCGGTCAAGTCAGCGCGTCCGGACCACCCAATGACCGCCACTTGGAGGAATTGCTGTCGACGTTAGTCGATGATTGAGCTCCTTTGCCGGTGATGTTCTTCGTTGGCACGTTTCGTCTAACCTGGAAACTGTTTTGTCGATGTCCTCTCACGAGCGCTACGAAATCCTGGAGACCATTGGCCGCGGTGATTTTGCCACGGTGTCCAGCGCGCGCGATCATGAACTGGGCCGTGAGGTCGCCATCAAGCAGATCCATCCGCAGTTTCTCGCGGACCCGCAGCAGTTGGAACGCTATTGGCAAGAGGCTCAGCTGTTGGCCTCGCTGGAACACCCCCACATCATGACAATCTACGATGTGGTGCGTGAGCGAGGTTGGCTGATCTTGGAGCGAATGCAAGGCAACCTGGCGGAGATGCTGGATGGCAACCCGGTCGATTTGAAAGATCTGCGATTAACGCTGAACTACACGTTGCACGCCCTTCAATTTATGCACGAGAACGGGATCGTGCACGGCGACATCAAGCCCGCGAATTTGATGGTCGATCGAAACCACCGAGTAAAACTGGGTGACTTCGGCATCGCACGGCGACTTCAAGGTGACGACGGCAGTGTCGTCAAAGGCACCACCAAATACATCGCGCCGGAAGTTGTCTCGGATCAATTTGGCACGGTGGGACCACATAGCGACTTGTATTCGCTCGGCTTCACCTCCTACGAGCTGATGTGCGGCGAATACTTCAAAGCGTTGTTTCCCGGCCTGAATCTGTACGGTCGCGACCAACAGATCGCCTGGATGATGTGGCATTCGACGGCCGATCAGCAGTTGCCGGAAATCGGGCGCGTGCTGGAAGGTGTTCCGGCTGACCTGACCCATGTCATTCACAAGCTGACGCAAAAGAACCCGACGCTACGTTACCAATCCGCCAAAGAAGTGTTGGCCGATCTGAGTACCGACGGAGAAGCGCCGCCGGCCGAGCCCTCGCCAGAAGCGTTGGAAGCGGTAGAACAAGCTGCTACGAAAGCCCAACGCAAACGCTTTCTGACGATCGCGGTGCTCGCCTGCAGCGTGGTCCTAAGCATCGGTGTGGCGTTGTTTCCCAGCGGCAAGAAGCCAGCTCCCCCCGCACCCGCGCCCATTGTACGGCCGACCGAAGGCCAGGTCGTGCAAATCGATTTGCCCAATCAACGATTCTTTCTGCTGCCTGCCGATGGAAGTTCACCTCAGAGCATTCCCGTGAATGCCGAAATGGATCGCGTGTTTGTCAATGACGAGCGTGCCACGTTGGAAGATCTGGTCGAAGGAGACATGGTATCGATTTCCTACTTGCAGCGCGACGACGATGAGTTTGCCGAATTCTTCGTTTCGCGTGAACTGTCTGTGAGACTGGCTGGCGTGCTGGTCGAAGTGTACCCACGTACCAAGTCGTTACGTGTCATTCCGGCTGGGGATACGTCGCCCATGGACTTGGTGTTGAGCGAGGCGGCCACGATTCGCTTGAACGGCGCCAACTCCAACGCGGGCCGTAAGTTCGAACTGGCTCATCTCAAGCCGCAAGATCGCGTCAAAGTGCAACATATTGGAGATGGTGACCAGCGGAAAGCGACAGCGATCGATGCGCTCCGCACGATTAGCGTGAGAGGGTTCTTGGTGACGGCGTCAGGCAACGAACTCACACTTCGGATTGGCCAACAATGGGACGCGCCGAATGCTCGCGAACTGCAGCTGGCCCTGGGATCCGACTGCCCGATCACCTTGAACGGCGACACAGCGGAAGACGGGCGGCCGCTCGCCCTGCATGACCTCCGCGAAAAAGACTCCGTTTCAATTCAGTACGATGCTATGGTCAATCGCATCGAGGCATTTCGAGACGTGATGGAATTCGGCACGTTGACGACTATCAACTACGGCAAACAGATGTTCGAGATCGATACGGCTGACGGAACTACAGCGACCTTTCGAACAGACACCCGCTGTCGAATCGAAATAGACGGCGAAGAGGCGCCGGTCGACTTCTATTTTCTCCGCTCGGGGGACCGGCTGACGGTCCAACGTCGCTCGCCGGATCCGGCCGTCCGCGACGCCGTGTTAATCTCCGTCGAACCACAGCCGGACGACCGGGCTTGGGCGTTGGTGATTGGACACGACGACTACGACAACCCGCGACTGCCGACATCGGCCTTTGCCGGGGCAGATGCACTGTCGATGCACCACGCGTTGCGGGTCCATTATCGCGTGCCAACGGCCCAACTGCTGGTGGAGCACAATGCGACGCGCGTGAAACTGGAAAACAGTATCCCGCAGTTTTTGGATCGCGTGAAACCGGGATCCCAGCTAATCGTCTATTTTGTTGGCCATGGTTACATCGATCCAAATCGGCAAGGCTACCTCGCACCCCAAGGTTTCGACGAACGTCGTGTCGAATCGTCCGCGCTCAGTTTGCGTTGGCTACTCGAACAGATGGAATCGAGTGGGGCCGCTGAAAAGGTCTTGATGCTCGATACAACACACCAGTCGGTGGATCGCCTGCCCGATCGATATCCCTCGCCGCGTGAACTGGCCGAGGCGGTTAAGCCCAGTCCAACGCGACCCGTCTCCGTGTCGGTTACGGTGATTGCCAGTTGCGAAACCGGCCAAAACGGTTTGCCCAATGCCGCAGCCACGCAAGGCATGTTCGGCGCGGCAGCCGCCGCAGCCTATCAAGGAAAAGCGGATTCCAATCAGGATCATCGGATCGACGTTGGCGAACTTTACCGATTCCTGGAAACGCGTCTGGCGGCTGAGTCCACGGTCAGCGCACGGCAGACGCCACACCTGTTCGTCCCCGACGCCACGCCACCGCGGATGACAACCGAAGCCAAGGATGCCATCGCTATGACGTTAGGCTACTTGCGAGGTCGCTATGACCCCCGCGTCGTGCAACAGGCAGACACCGCCCAGCTGCTCGCGCCAGACCAGCCCGAACCCGGTTTGGCCCTTGGACTGGTACAATTGAAACACGACCGGACGTTGGGTGCCACGCGAACCTTCGACCAGGTCCGCAGCCAGTTTCCAGACTCGCTGATCGCCTATCACGCGTTGGCCTGGCAGAGTTTCCGCCGGAGCGAATCGCGTGACGGAGTCGAGCTGCTGGAGCAGTTGGTTCTACGAATCCCCGAAACTCGTAATGCGATCGAACAAGCCTACGCGGAACATGTTCTGGAGTTTGCCGGTCGCCTGACCAGTTTCGCGATGAACGCCACGCCTGCCGACAAACGACTGGCTCGCGCCGATATCGAAGGACTGAACAACGCTGTCCGCCAGCGCGACGCTGCGTTGGTCGAGTGTTACACGCAGGGGTACAAACACGTTTTCTCGGCATGGCGAAACCTGCAGGAACGACTGGCCGCGACGACAAACGTTGAAGAGAAAGCCCCCATGCAACGTGACTTATCGCGGTTGACCTATTACGTTGACGCATTCGATTTCGGTATCGCTCAGCAACTCTTGCGTTCTGGATTGGACGATTAGGGACGATGATTCAAAACTGTCGAGTGCGATGCGGCGGCTCTGGGTTTGCACTTTGCTTCGCCATGAGTGTCTTCACGACGTCCGTTTCTTGGGCGGCTCCCGAAGAGCTGGCGGACCTGTTGCAAAAACGTCTGGATGCCAATCCGAAACTTCCGTCGTTATGTGCCGTGGCCATCGTCGATGGACAACTGCGTGGAAGTGGTGCCGTGGGGGTCCGAAAACTCGGAGATGCCACCCGCATCACGACATCCGACAAATTCCATCTTGGCTCATGCACCAAGTCGTTTACAGCAACTTTGGCCGCGGCGTTGGTTGAAGAGGGCAAGCTCACTTGGCAGACGAAGATCCACGACGTGCTCGGCGACCTGGAACCTCACGCGGAATACGCAAACGTGACACTGGCCCAACTTGTCACCAACACCGGCGGATTTCCGACGGCGGTACCACCCAATATTTGGCGCAATGCCTGGTTTGCCAAAGGCAGCCATCAGATGCATCGCGAGTCGTTCGCGCGCTCCATGCTTCAGCGGAAACCCGCTTATCCACCGGGCATCGGCTACGAGTATTCGAACACGGGCTTCTCCGTTGCCGGCGTGATGTTGGAAGAAACAATGGACGTGGCGTGGGAGAAACTGATTGAAGATCGTATCTTCACACCGCTTCAGATGAAGACAGGAGGATTCGGTGCGCCGGCCAACGGGGATCGGATTCCGAATCAGCCATGGGGTCACAACGCGCAGGGCAAGCCAATCCCAGCTGGACCGGGAGCCGACAACCCACCCGCGATTGCGCCGGCCAACGCAATCCATTGTTCATTACCCGATCTTGCCCGCTACGTTCTGCTGCACATGAAGCGAGAGACGGGAACTGTGATCAAGCAGGCAAAGAGCTTTGAGACGCTGCACACAGTCGCCGCCGAAAACTACGCGATGGGCTGGATCGTGGCGGATAAGCCCAAGGCAGGCGGCAAAGTACTGACGCACATGGGCTCGAATACAATGTTCACGATGCTGATCTGGATCGCACCCGATCGCGATTTTGCGGCCATCGTCGCCAGCAACATCGGACACGGCGTTGCCGCCGGTGATTGTAATCAAGTCGTCGGTGACCTGGCGCGGCGTTACTTGGCCAACCGCTGATATTTGGTCTGATACTTTTTCCACAACCGTTTGTGGCGATCGTTCAGGTCGACACGTCGACCCTGTATGTACGCCGCTTCGACCTGAGTCGCGGTTTCCAGAGGATCGCCATCAGTGATAAACAGCGTAGCGTCTTTACCGACTACCAGAGAACCAACACGATCCGCAACGCCGAGAATCTCAGCTGGGTAGCTAGTGATCGATTTGAGTGCCACATCTTTCGGCAAACCAAACGCTGCCGCCATTGCGGCGTGATAAGGCAGATTGCGAACGTTCGACCCGCCGAATCGTCCACTGCCTGTGATGCAAAACTGGACGCCGGCCTGATGCAGTTGGTGCGGGATGGTAAACGGAGTGTCGTACGGTTCGGATCGCCGCCGTGGCAAACGATAGACGCCCCCCAGCAACACGGGCACCTGATTCTTGGCAAGTAATTCCGCGCAATGAGGCGCGTCGTAGCCACCGTAGATCATCACGCGGACATCTTGTTCTTGCGCAAATGCGACGGCACCTTGAATCGCACTCAGTTCGTCGGCACTGACAATCAGCGGCTGCTTCCTGGCCAAAACGGGCAGCATCGCCTGCAATCGCGAGTCAACGGGTTGCCGGCTGTTCTCCGCAGTGCGGGCTTGGCGATAAGCACGAGCGTCGTCGAACAGTTTTCGCAGTTGTTTCATCGACGATTCGCTCGGACGACCACTGTCACTGGATATCCGAGGCCAATTCAGATGCATCGCCAAACCGCGCGCTAGCGCCATCTCTTCAAACGTCCAGCCATCCAGCTGCAAGACCGCGGATTGGCCGGAGATGAGTCCTCCGGACGGGGCCGACACCGCCAACAACACGCCGTTGCTGCGTGTGACGGGAATCAGCTCACTGTCCGGATTGACCGCCACCCAGGATTTGACGTTGGGATTGATCTGACCGGTTTCTCTGCGATCCACGGTGGCCCGGACGGCGTTCACCTCGACCAAGCCCAAAGGAGTGTAGGCGTCGAATAGGCTGGGATAGACGTGTTTGCCGGTGACATCGATGCGTATGGCGTTGTTGGGAATCTTAACGTCTTTGCCGAGCGCCGCGATCTTACCGTCGACCAGCAGCAACGTGCCGGCGGCGATCTCCGGCTGGGTGACGGGGTGAATCGTCCCGCCGACCAGGGCGATCGGCTTACTCTGCGGCGCGCCGGGGATTTCAGGTGAAGCGTTCGCACCGGCAACATGCAGGGCCAGTGTAATGCCGGTTGCCAGCGAGAAAGCAGTCCCAATCCAATTTCGATTTAAGCGGTTCATGGTGGTTTCGTCGGTTGATTGTTAACTGATACGGTCATGGGGCGACCAGCGCCGGCGGAGCCGCGAGGCACCCGCTACTTGTTATCGTCGTCGTGGTGTTTTTTCAGGTCGTGATGCAAATTGTGAGGATGCTCGTGATGGTGGCAGAAGACATCGTCACGATCCCACAGCTCTTCTTCCGAAGGTTTGCCTTCCCCCTCAGCTTCCATCTTCTGACCTGACTTGAGGATCTTTTGGACCAACGCGGCGTGCATCTGCCGCATCTGTCGGCGCGATTGGGCGTCACCTTCCAGGTCAAAGTACTTGCGGCCGTCGATCCAGGTCTGTTCGCAGCGCGAAAAATTCGAGAGGGGCGACCCGCTCCAGACGACCAGGTCGGCATGTTTTCCCGTCGTCAGCGAACCGGTGTGTTGGTCGATCCGCAGTTGTCTCGCTGGATTTAGTGTCACAAACTTGAGCGCCTCTTCGGCCGGCACGCCGCCGTATTTCACAGCCTTGGCCGCTTCGTGATTCAAATGGCGGGCTAGCTCGCGATCGTCCGAATTAAACGACACCACGACGCCCGCATTGTGCATTAACGTACCGTTGTACGGAATTGCGTCATAGACTTCGTACTTGTACGCCCACCAATCCGAAAACGACGAGCCCATGGCACCATGTTTGGCCATCGCATCGGCCACCTTGTAACCCTCCAGGATATGCTGGAACGTGGCAATCTGAATGCCATAGTCGTCCAGCGTTCGGATCAGTGCGAGGATCTCGTCTTGGCGATAGCTATGGCAGTGGATCCAACGCTTGCCGTTGACGATCTCCGCGACGGCATCCAATTCGAGATCACGGCGCGGTGGGAGACCCCGGTGGTTCGTGTTCCAATCTTGCCAATGCCGGTGATACGTTCGAGCCGCATCAAATTCGTCCCGCATGATCTGTTCGACGCCCATCCGAGTCTGTGGGTAACGTGTCGTGAATTCGTCACCCGCGTTGCTCTGCTTGACGTTTTCGCCCAGCGCAAACTTAATGCCCGCTGGCGCTTCAGTAAACTTCAAGGTTTCGGGCAGCGCGCCCCAGCGAAGTTTGATCACCTGGTTTTGGCCGCCAATCGGGTTCGCCGAACCGTGCAGAATATTGGACGACGTGACTCCACCCGCCAATTGTCGATAGATATTGATGTCATCCGCGTCAATGAAATCGCCGATCCGTACTTCCGCCGTGATCGCCTGGGCGCTTTCGTTCACTCCGCCGTCGGTCGCCATGTGTGAATGACAGTCGATAATCCCTGGCGTAATGTGTTTTCCACGGCAGTCGATGACCAACGTGTCCGCGGGTACATCGAGCTTCTGGCCAACGGCCAGAATCTTGCCATTGCCGATCAACACTGACGCGTTCTGCAGAATTCCTGCCGCGTCACAGCTCCAGATCGTGGCGTTCTTAAATAGCACGCTGGCGGGCATTGCAGGTGCGGCATCGCGACCGTAGGCACCCAGCGGGAAGTTCACCGCAAACGACGCGGACAGATTGGGCTTTTCTTCCGACTTTTCCTTGCTCTCGGTCACTCCGTCTTTAGTCGAATCATCTTTAGTCGAATCATCTTTCTTCGACCGATCCTTCTTGGCGGCGTCCTCTTCGCGAGTCGAGATGCGCTGGGCCGTCAGCGGTTCGCGCTGCCCGTCCGGCCAAACGACCAAGCCAGTCCAACTGGGTGCTCCCGCTTCCGGCATCGATATGACGGCCGTCATTTGTGCGGTACCTTTGCGCCCGAGCCTAGCGGCATCAAAAGATGTTTGGAACTGGGCGTCATGTAGCGACGGCTTGATCAACTTCGTCTTGGACTTGGATTGATTGCCTGTTTCTGGGTGGAGCGATCCATTGAGGTCGCTCGACAGATCACCGCTCAACTGGATCACGATCGCCTGGGGTTTTCCGTCTGCATCGGTCACTTCGACTCGCCACGTGCCACGGACGTCGAGCCTCGGTTCGGCGATCAGCTCGAACCGTTGCCCCTGCACCCAGACTGCGTGCAACTTCGTCTTCTTTTCGAATAACGGCCCGTCAGTCACGATCACGTTTGCCAATTTGCCTCGTGCGACCGTGCCCAATCGATCGGACACGCCCAAGATGTCAGCTGGCGCGGTGGTCAGCGCCCGCAAGGCGGCGTCCGGTGCGAGGCCGCGTTCGATGGCCGTTCGGACAGCGGCAAGAAAGTCCTTCTGGTCCGCCAAACCGTGGCTGGTCAAGGCGATTTTGATCCCTGCCTTGTCGAGTCGACCGGGGTTTTCCGGCGCGATGTCCCAGTGCATCAATCGATCGAGCCTGGCGTTCAAGACGGCTTCAGCCGTCGCGACGTTGGGCGGCTTGGGAAAATCCAACGGCAAGATCACGGCCCGGCCCGTCTGCCTGATCGCCTCGATGCGTTTGTATTCGTGTCCTGAACCCAGCATGGCGGCCCGCAAACCAAACTCCCGCGCGACACGATCCGCCCGCAAGTAATAAAGTTCGTTCATCGCATCGAAAATAAACAGCCCGCCGCTGCCGGACGCCGATCGTAAGGCGATGAGGGCATCGTTGCGTGCCGGACGCGGTACGGTTGCATCGCCCTGATGCGCGGACCAGACTCGGCGATACCAGTCGGCGTCGTAGAGCGTCTGGCGAGCCAAAGCAACAGCACCCATTGGTGAATTCGGATAGCTGGTTCGATCGCGTCCGCTTGGCGCTGTCAGTCGAACGTGTTGCGCCACGTTGTGAGCAACAATTGCGACGCGGCTCTCTGTGTCGCCCGTCAGAACCACGCAACTGGTTCCTTTGATGATCCCTGAATCAGGTGCCACTAATCGCGCAGTCACACCTTGGCTACGCATTTTCTTGTGAAGATTGCTGTCTGGCTGATAGTGGTCGGCAACATTCAGCTGCGGGGTGATCAACGAATTCCAATGCGGCGATCCGCCCTTCGGTAGTACGATCGACGTTTGGCCATACGCATCAATCAGACCGGGGTAAACGGTCTTGCCTTCCAGATCCCAGACACGTGCATCCGAAGGCACGGCAGCCGCGGCTCCGACTGCGACGATCATTCCATCTCGTAGAACCACCGTTCCTCGCAAGATTTCCTGACCGGGGGCCGTTACAATGCGAGCGTTCACCAGGGCGTGAACATGCGGCGCGTTGTCGCGCAAACCGACGGCTGGTCGAGCGTCAGTTGTGGTGTCCGCGTTGAGGCTGACAAACGTCGCGCCCGCTGCCGTCGCAAAAACCCAAAGTGCAAAAACCCAACGTACAGAAATCCAGCGTACAAGATTGCTAAATCGATGCCACGACATCGTGCTGTCTCTCCCTGGTGTGTCTTCAAGGCTGCCGTCAAATTCCAATCAAACTGAACTACAATACTCTACCACCCAAATACTCTACCACGCGAAGTGGCGTTCCGCACGCAGTGCCGACTCTCGAAACAGTTCACGGCATCGGATGTTGATCCGCACGCTTATCCTTAAGAACGTCGCTAGTTTCATTTTCCTTCGCCACCCAGTATGTAGACCGGGGACGAAAGGTGAGCCACGCGTGATAGTTGGACACGATCCCTCGCTCACGAGGCAGTTGCTTTCCTTGCAACGGGGGCGTGAGGGCCACACCGCTCAGGAGGTCCCAGGTAGTACCAGTCTCTCGATCGACCAGTCGCTCTCCCTGCAAATCGAATGTCAACAGGCGATCGTCAACCGATCGTCCGTGCAAGATGGCTGTACCGCTCGCACTGTCGTAAACCACAACCACACTTCGTCCCGCAAACTCGTCGTTAGCCAAGGGCTGCTTGCGAAGTTCCCAGGCGGGCCAGGCACGCGCTTGGTCACCTTCGGCAAGCCCGATCAACAGGTTGTCCGCAGCAGCTTGAAAGTCACGCGTATAAGAGATGTCCGTCCGGCTCATGACCACGACGGTTGTTTCTGGATATCGTTGCTTCCAAGTGCCCCAGTCCGTCATCGTCGACGGGATCGTTTTCAATGTGGCGCCAACCAATGGACCTCGCATGGCTTCGCCGAGCAGTTGGCTCCAGAGACTGTCTGTTTCTTGATCGACCATGACAAGGTTCATCTGCCAAACCAAACCCGACACGGCAAAAGTAAGTGTCCGATCCTGAACTTCTCTGGCATACACGATGCCGTTGTAGCAAACGTCTCACCACGTGGTTGCGATCGAGTGTCCAGCAAGTTGGTCGTTGAACACCTCGCGCTGGGGGCCCGTCATCATGTTGACGGGATAGGCACGCACTTGCCCATCCAGGACGATGCCGATCACCAGTTCTTCACCCTTCACTTCGCCAGAGACCGCACTGGAGGGCAAGGTGCGAAAGTCTGTGATCGGTGGCATTCTGACGGCGGCTTCGTCCGGCGCAAAGGTCTCCGGTCCGGGTAGGTTATCAGGCCCAAGAATCATCGACGGACCAGTGGCGATGAACGGTTTGCGGGCGCGATAGTCCCGGATCTCCAAAATGCCCAACAGCGCGATGCATACTGCGACAACTACGATCCCCGCGAGGATGGCAACGCGCTTAGCTACGTGTTTGCGTCGAGGGCGCACCTATTTTCTCCGGGGCATGATCGCGACGAACCTCGCATTCATTTCTGAATGCGGGGAAGCTGCGTGTTTATTGGTTGAAACTCGATGAATTCAAAGGCTAGAAGCGTCGGTGATATGCGTTCCCAAACGGAGTCTGGGAACGAGGATCAAGTAGGGCTGACCAATTAGTTTTCGTGAAGCTAGCGATCGTAGTCTGTGAGTTTTCCCACACGGCCACACGTTCACCGCAGGGCAATAGAGGGGGTCGGGAGTGAATGGCACTTAATCGACGTAAATTCTATGCTTCGCCCGGTTTGTAGTG
>JASLPZ010000083.1:0-23197 GCA_030744725.1 Pirellulaceae bacterium | reverse complement strand
TGAGCATTCACTTAAGAACTTGGAAGAAATAGGGTGTTCGACGCATACTGCATTGCCTGCTAATCATAGCGGCAGTGTGGCAATTGTGGAGCAATTTTTTGGGCCAACGAGGAGGTGTTTATCATGAAGTTACTTCGACTGTTCGTCGTTGTGGTTACAATCGCAAGTGTTTGCACGTCGCAAGTTGCAACGGCAGCACCGCCACCATTTCGCGGAACTGAAAGTGGCAACCTGGCATTGATCATTCAGGATGTTGCCCTGAACCCCGGCGGCAAGCTGGCCATTCAGGTTGTCGATCCACAGGGAAAACCGCACGCCGGAACGCCAATCAAGGTTCGCAAAGCGGGTACCACCGTCCATCATTCCATGACTGGGAAGGATGGCCAGATTGTCTTGTCGCGGTTGAGGCCCGGTGTTTACGAAATCACGTCTGGGGCGCGCGGCGGAATCTACCGTCTATGGGCACCACAAACGGCACCGCCGCAAGCAACCACCGGCATCCTGCTGACTGACGACGGCGGAGTCGTGAGAGGATCGCGAGGCGGTTGGCAGAAAGCAGCCCTCATCGGCGGGGTGATCATTACCTCGGGAGTTCTCGGTGGCGTCATCGGTTACAACCTAAAGGACGCGAGCTAGCCGACTCATAATGCGTAAGATGGGTCAAGTTTTTCGAGGGAAACGGAAACGCTCATCAAAGGGGACCGGTGGACCCGACGTTTTGAGGAGCAAGACTTCACCTCGATTAGCCTCACGGCAATCACCACCAGCGATTGAATGGTCGCATATCCCGCGAAAATCGGGTTCCAATTCGATCGCGCGAATCGCCAGAAGAAACAGTCCACTTTAGCTGAAGTCCAACATCGCGTTCGACCGATACCTATTTCGGTGGAATTCTCAGCGTGTTGTTTTGGAAACAGGTGGTGGATATGAAGCGAAAATCAATATTTCGGACATTAGTTACCAGTCTCTGCTGCACAATGCTACTCTCTGGGCAACTGGCTCAGGCAGCCGGACCAGCCTTCCTAACGGCATCACGTGTCGCTGACGTGGCGCTTACTTCCACTGGGGAGTTGCGCGGGCAAGTGCTCAACGCCGAAGGCGTCCCACAGACCCAGGTCAAGGTTGCGATCGGCCAAACAAGTCAGCAGCCAACCTTCGTCTCGACGGACGAGGATGGCCGATTCGCCGTCCGAGGCCTTTCGGCAGGCATCTATCAGGTGCAAACCTCGCACGGCAACGGCGTGTACCGCGTTTGGGCTCCACACACCGCACCGCCCTCGGCACAGCCAGGCGTGTTGGTGGTCAACCACGGTCAAATCGCGCGTGGCTATGGCGGAAATGGTGGCGCTAACTGGTTAGCGAATCCGTGGGTGATGGGGGGGATTGTCGCTGCCGCGATTGCCATCCCGTTGGCCATCGATTCGGGCAGCTAAACAGTCAGCCAACGAATAGATCGGACATCCATCCGGGCCCGATTCGTAATCGAATCAGTTCAAGCGTGCACGCCATTGGTGTGCACGCTTTTTTTGCGACCGATGCATCGGACATGCCTGCCTCCTGGTGCGCCACGCAGATCGAAGAGGAGACAGATCGATCGCCGGCGGCAGCGCACAGTGTTTACAACAAGCTCGTTAGCTAATCCGTTTGGGTGTTGGGAATTCGATGGTGAACTTCGTGCCGTGCCCAACGACACTGTCCACATCAATGCGACCTCCGTGCGCATCAATAATGCGTTGAGTCATCGGCAGCCCTAGCCCAGATCCTCCGTTCTTTGTCGAATAGAAGGGATCAAACATGTGGATCGCGGTATTTTGATCCATGCCACATCCGTTATCGATCAAATCGAGCGCCACCCCAAACAGTGTCTGCCGAGTTCGAACTTCCAGCCGTCCTCCATCTGGCATCGCTTCCAGCGAGTTCTTCACCAGATTAACCAGCGCCGCCTGCAACATCTGCGGTTCCAACAAGATGCTGGGTAGATCTCGATCGAGGTACCGAATCACCTCGATCTCGGATTCGCGGGCCTGCAGATCGAACAAGTCCAAGACCCTCTCCAGCTGTTCGTCCAGGCTCCCCGCGTGCAGGTCCAGCTTGCACAGCCGAACAAAACGCAGAAAATCGTTCAGCAGATTTTCGAGCCGTTCGCATTGGCTGCGAACCAAGTCGACTTTCGAAACAGCGCGCCGCTCGCGCTGCGTTTCGGGCTCCGCGAAATCCTCACCTAGCAAGTCCATGTTCATGCGAATTACGGACAGCGGGTTTTTGATCTCGTGGGCCAACGAACCGGCCATCTCCGCCAATTCGTCGTAGTTTGATTGCAAACGTTCGTTGAGCTGTTCGGCGCTTTCGTGTTCTTCGGCTGGCATAATAAAAACGCAACCCGGCGCGAAACACACCGGGTTGCCAAACTTGGGACCTTCGACAACAACAGGTCAACGAGCACCTCGTTCCGGCTAAACCACCGGACGGGGCACATCAAACCACTCTACCTTCGGCGACCTGAGGACCTTCCGTCTCCAGCTCCACCGCGGCGTCGAGGCCGGTCACCACTCTGACCACCGTCTCCGCCATTAGACTCGCCACCACCTTCAGCGGTGGCCGTGGCCAATTCATCCACGAGCCCGAGCTGTTCCATGGCCTTACGACGGCTGAGCTTGACCCGATCGTGATCGTCAACGTCAATCACCAGTACCTTCATCTCGTCGCCCATCGAGCAGACATCGGAAACGCTGTTGACGAATCCATTTGACAACTCACTGATGTGGCACAGACCATCACGTCCCGGCAGGATTTCGACAAATGCACCGAAGTCTTTGATGCTCGTTACGCGCCCGTCATAGATCTTGCCGACCTGGACGGTCGCGGTCAGGGCTTCGATTTCGGTCAGTGCCGCATTAGCCCATTCCTCATTCGTGCTAGCCACCGTCACGGTGCCATCCTCTTCGACTTCGATCACCGATCCTGTCCGCTCCTGGATGCCGCGGATGTTCTTGCCGCCGGGTCCGATCAGCGCGCCAATCTTGTCCGGCTCGATCTTGGTACGAAGCAAGCGTGGCGCCCACTCGGACGTGTTGTCTCGCGGAGCGCGAATGGCAGTCAGCATGTTGCGGAGAATCTCGATCCGAGCATCCCGAGACTGGATCAAGGTCGCACGAATAATCTCTTCGCTGATGCCATTGATCTTCAGGTCAAGCTGGATGCCGGTGATACCATTCTGCGTGCCAGCAATCTTGAAATCCATGTCGCCAAAGTGATCTTCGTCGCCCAGGATATCCGTCAGCAATTCCCATTTGTCGCCTTCCTTCACCAAACCGACCGAAATACCGGCAACGGGATTGCTGATCGGAACGCCAGCTGCCATCAGGCCAAGCGTGGCGGCACAAACACTAGCCATCGACGATGAACCGTTGGATTCCAGAATGTCCGAAATCACACGAATCGTGTAGGGAAATTCATCGGGATCCGGCACAACAGGTTTGACACTTCGTTCGGCTAAGGCACCATGACCGATTTCGCGCCGGCCCGGGCCACGAATCGGACGGCATTCACCGACCGAAAAGGACGGAAAATTGTAGTCCAGCATAAACTTCTTTGAGTATTCGTCGGCAAGTCCATCGACGCGTTGCTCGTCACGACCGGTTCCCAACGTAATGGTCACCAAGGACTGCGTCTCGCCGCGCTGGAAGACCGCCGAACCATGGACCCGAGGAAGGACATCCACAAAGCACTCGATGGGCCGCAGCGTCTTACCGTCGCGACCATCCGGTCGCGTGCCGGCCAGAATCAGATCACGAATGACCTGTGCTTCCAAGTCATGCCACGCGGATTTGAATTCGTTGATGCAGATCGCATCCTCGGCCTCCGGGTCAGGAATGACTTCGCCCTGCGCTTTTTCTTTGAGCGCTGAAACGGCCTCGGCACGAGCTTGCTTGCCCTCGGTTTGCTTGGCCGCCTTGAACGCGTCGTAGTAAGTACTGTTCAACTGATCGCCCAACCCGCTCTCCTCTGGCGGAATGAACTCGTTCTTCTCTGGGTTCACTTTTTCAGCGAACTCGATCTGCATTGCGCAGATCTCTTTGATGGCGGCGTGCGCGTAGAGGATCGCTTCGACCATTTCGTCCTCGGGCATTTCCCGAGCGAAGCCTTCGATCATCAACACGGCCTCCGAAGTTCCGGAAACGATCAGGTCGAGATCGCTCTCCTCCAGATCGGTCATCGTCGGAAAGACAACCAATTCGCCGTCAACACGGCCGATTCGCACTGACCCAATCGGGCCCAGATAGGGCATGGGTGAAATCATCAGGGCCGCCGACGAGCCGTTCATGGCGATGACGTCGCCATCATTGATTTTGTCGCTCGACAAGACAAAGTTCTGAATCTGAACTTCGTCGTTAAACCCCTTGGGGAATGACGGTCGGATCGGGCGGTCAATCAACCGCGCCGTCAACGTCTCCTTGGTGGTCGGACGCCCTTCTCTCTTGAGAAATCCTCCGGGGAATTTACCCGCTGCTGCCGTGCGCTCACGATAATCGCACATCAACGGAAAGAAATCGATGCCCGGACGGGGGGTCCCCGTGGCAGCCGCGCTCAAGATCACAGTGTCGGCATATTGGACCAACACAGCGCCTGCGGCTTGTTTGGCGAGAACGCCGGTTTCGAACGAGAGGACACTTTTTCCAATTTGCTTTTCTACACGAACCTTCACTTCACTTACCTGCCTTCTGCAAGCGTCCTGGCGCAACAAGACAGGCGGACCGCGGCTATTTACGAATTCCGAGTCGGCCGATAATGTCGAGATACCGCTGCGGATCTACGCGCCGCATATAGTCAAGCAAACGACGACGCCGACTAACCATCGCCAACAAACCGCGGCGACTTGCGTAGTCTTTCTTGTGCGTACGAAGGTGTTCGGTCAGGTTGTTAATCCGGGTCGTCAGAATCGCAACTTGGACTTCGGGAGATCCCGTATCACCATCGCTTTGCTTATAACCCTGGATGACTTCCTGTTTCCGGTCTTTCGTGATCGTCATCTGTGACCCTATGTTTTGCGGGGGAACGGGACGACATCCCGTCCTCATTGGCACTCTACAAACGCGTGTCCTGCCAGGACTTTTTCCAAACTGATAACTTTGCCAATAAACAACTTAAGCGGGTCAATGTAACAGCGCTTCGCTAATTTGCAACTCCAAATGGAGCCCTTGCCGACCTCAACCAACCGGCCCATCACGGGCTGACCGCCCCAACCACCGAGAGCCGCGGCAGGGGCGAACGTCGGCCACAAAACCACTCGTTTCCAACAGAAAACGACGGAATCGATGATCCTGTCAAAGATCCCACACGTTGCTCCCCATCGGTTGGTGGGTCGAAAGGTCCCGAAATCCGTTATTGGCACATCATTTCTTGCAACTCGCCTCGTCAGAATCTACAACCAATGCCTGACCTTCTCCCGTCCTCCGCTGACAGAGCCTTTCCGCATGAACAGTATCCGACCATTGCTCCTGGCCTTGATCCCTGTGAGTTTCATTGTGACCGAACCGAGTATTCCTGTGGAATCACTGCGAAACCAGGCTTCCGGGGCGGGCTACGATCGCCCCGTCGGCGACCCGCAACAAAGCCGTTCCGTCGTCCTGGCAAAACATGGTGCGGTGGCGACGAGCCACCCGCTCGCTGCACAAGCCGGTTTGGACATTCTGAAATCGGGCGGAAACGCCGTCGATGCTGCCATCGCCGCCAACGCCATGCTCGGGGTGGTCGAGCCAATGAGCTGCGGAATTGGCGGGGATCTGTTCGCAATCTACTGGGAAAACAAGACTCAGAAGCTGTATGGTCTCAATGCAAGCGGACGCAGCCCATTGTCAATCTCTCGAGCAGTTTTCGCAGAGAAGAAACTGGACAGAATTCCGACATACGGGCCGTTGGCCTGGTCAGTTCCAGGCTGTGTCAGCGGATGGGGCGAATTGCAGTCCCGCTTCGGCAGTCGCACGCTGGAGGAGGTGCTGGCATCTTCCATTGAAACTGCCGAAGACGGTTTTCCCGTCTCGGAGGTGATTGCAAGCTACTGGAGGAATGCGGAAAAGCGGTTGGTCGAGTGGCCCGATTCCGCCACGACTTTCTTGATCGACGGGAAACGGGCCCCCCGTTTCGGAGAAATATTCCGCAATCCACGTTTGGCGGCTTCATATCGCGATATCGCCCGAACCGGTGCCGACGCGTTTTACAAAGGCAACATTGCTCGACAGATCGTGGCCTTTAGCCAAGCGAACGGCGGTTATTTTTCTCAGAAAGACTTTGACGAACATCGAGCGGACTGGATCGAACCGGTATCGACAAGCTATCGCGGCATTGATGTTTGGGAACTACCGCCAAACGGCCAGGGTATCGCGGCGTTACAAATTCTCAATGTGCTCGAATCGTTCGACGTGAAAGCCCTGCAGCACGGCAGCGCGGACTACGTGCATCTGCTGGTGGAAGCGAAGAAATTGGCCTTCGCGGATCGAGCCAAATTCTATTCGGACCCGGCATTTAACGATCTACCGACGGAAGAGCTAATCTCCAAACGGTATGGCAAGCAGCAGGTGGGTCGAATAGAAATGAACCAGGCAGCCAAGGATGTTCCAGCGGGTGATCCCATCTTGGCCCACGGCGACACGGTCTATCTGACCGTGGTGGACAAAGACCGCAACTGCTGCTCATTGATTCAAAGCAACTATCACGGCTTTGGTTCTCAGATCGTTACGGGCGAGGTTGGCTTTGCCATGCAAAACCGAGGTGCCCTGTTTGCCCTTGATGCCGATCATTTAAACCGATTGGAACCTCACAAACGACCGTTTCATACGATCATCCCGGCAATGGCAACCAAGAATGGCAAGCCGTGGTTCTGTTTTGGCGTAATGGGTGGCGACATGCAACCGCAAGGGCACGTGCAAGTGCTGGTCAACCTGATCGATTTCGGCATGAACGTGCAGGCCGCTGGTGATGCGGCCCGCGTCCGCCATCTGGGTAGCGCTCAACCAACCGGTACTTCGGCCAACGGTGTCGGAACCGTCCAGGTTGAATCGGGCATTTCAAAGGAGACGGTCAGCGAATTGCGTGTTCGAGGCCACAAGGTTGTCCGGGCCAAAGGAGCGTTCGGTGGATATCAAGGAATTATGATTGACTGGGAAAATGGAGTCCTGCACGCTGCCACGGAGGCTCGCAAAGACGGGGAGGCTGTTGGATATTAGAGTCTAGCTTTGGGACATGCGCGCTCGGTGCGCGCATGTTTTGTGAGCGACCGACGGGAACGTACCAAATACGGGCATGTTCCCTATTTGGCTGCGGCACTGCCGCGTTAGGACCGTGCCAGGATGGGACTATTGACTCTGGACTCGTACGTGGCCATAGGCGGCCACCATTGGTTTCAACACGCGTGCCGCGTATTGCCGCGAACACCGCTTTCTCTCCGATGAGGATCCACCGATGCCACAAACTGACCGTCGCCAGTTCATCCGAGCCGTCGCCACGACGACTGTCATTGCGCCGCTCGCCGGCCGGCACGTTGGTGCGGCTGAGACTTCGTCGAGAATCAGGATCGGGCAGATCGGGACCAAACACGCGCACGCCTCGGGGAAAATGGCGACGATGCGCAAGTTTTCGGATGACTACGAAGTGGTCGGCGTGGTCGAGCCCGATGCAAACCAGCGAAAGCGGATGGAAGCGACTTCGGTTTACCGCGGTCTGAATTGGATGACCACTGAGCAGCTCTTGGCGGTTGAAGGCCTGCAAGCGGTCGCCGTTGAGACGGAAGTTCGTGACTTGCTTGCCATGGCACACCGGTGCATCGCTGCAAAGCTCCACGTTCACTTGGACAAACCGGCCGGCGAGAATCTACCCGAATTCAAACGCTTGCTCGACGCGTCCACTCGTCACCAACGCGTCGTTCAGATGGGCTATATGTACCGCTACAACCCAGCCTTTCAGTTCCTGTTCAATGCTGTCAAGCAGGGTTGGTTGGGACAGATTTTCGAAATTGATGCGGTGATGAGCAAGACCGTCAACGCGAACACTCGAAAGCAGCTGGCCAGGTATCCCGGCGGCTCAATGTTCGAATTGGGCTGTCACTTGATGGACGCCATTGTCTATGTCGCCGGCAAGCCCGATCGCGTCACGGCGTTCAATCGGCAGACGAGGCCGGACCATGACAATTTGCTCGACAACTGCCTCGCCGTGCTCGAATATCCCAAGACAACCGCAACGATTCGGAGCGCTTTGATAGAGGTTGATGGCGGCCGCCGCCGTCAATTCGTCGTCTGCGGCGATCAGGGGACAATCGACATCCGGCCGCTCGAACCACCGCGCCTCACTTTGACGCTCGATCAACCTCGTGACGGGTTCAAAAAAGGTACGCAGGAAGTCGAGTTGCCGCCGCTTGGCGGCCGTTACGATGGCGATTTCAACGACCTGGCAAAGATCATCCGCGGGGAAAGATCGGCTGATTTTTCCGTTGACCATGACCTTGCGGTCCAAGCGGCGGTGCTTACCGCGAGCGGTATCGCGACGACCTAGTTTTGATCGTATTCGCGATGCACTGACTTCGCTCGCCATGGTCACAAGTCGTTTGAAAGAGGTTGCTGAGCTTACCCAAAGAGCCGTACACGTCTCTTTCAAAGCTGTCGTACGACGGCGAATCGGCGAACGATGTGCTACACCATGGCGTGATTTCTTATGTGTCCGGCGAATGGTCAGGACGAGCCATTGGCGTAAGACCTACCCCGGTTTGACAACATTTCCACCCGACCGCAAGATAAATACTGTTGCCGCGGTTTTGCCCGCCGGTAGCTGAGCCCTCTTTTTCCCACCGTGTAGAGCCGTGGAGTTCGCGTGAACGACGAGTCGCACTTGATCAACGAATCACTGCAAGGCGACTCGTCGGCGTTTGGCCAACTCGTCAGAATCCACCAGGATCGGCTGTACAATGCCGTGGCAAATTTCATTGGCGACCGGACTGAGGCAGAAGACGTCGTCCAAGAGGCGTTCGTCCAAGCGTATCTGAAGCTGGCGTCGTTCAAACGCAACGCGGCGTTTTATACCTGGCTATATCGCATTGCGTTCAACACGGCAGTCAGTCGAAAGCGTCGCAAGCGGGTGGAAACGTCGGTCGATCAAACGCGAGAAAACACCGGCGGTGAACCGATCGACGAGGGCGACACGCCTGGCGATCGGATGCTGCGAGATGAACAGGCTTCGCTGGTCCACGCCGCACTCGATCTGCTCAGTGACGAACACCGTGCGATCCTGATACTACGTGAAATGGATGAGTTGGACTACGACACCATCGCTGAAATTCTCGAGATCAACATCGGCACCGTGCGGAGCCGGCTCCATCGCGCTCGGGCTCAGATGCGCGACAAGATCGCCGAAATCGAGTCGCACTGAGCAACAGGTGTGGCTACTTCGCGAACTTAAAATCGGCAATGAACAGTTGGCTCTTGTGCGATTCGGTGCGGGTGCTGGTCCACATCAGTTTTTTGCCATCGGGCGAAAAAACTGGTAAGACGTCCGCTCCAGAAAAATCCGTGACACGACGCACGGCATTGCCTTGGAATTTGCCGTCGACAACTTGGTAACGCATCAGCCACAGGTCGTAGTTGGGGCGGACATTGGGAACTGAATGATCCGCGCCAGACCAGATAATGTACGGTTCAGTAGGATGCCAATACGGTCCCCAGTTGACGCCGTTGCTGCTGGTCAAGGCGACTTCGTTCCTGCCGTCGCTGCCGATCACATGAATCTGCAGATAGTCTTCGCGCAGGCGGTCACTGCGAAAGACGATCCACTTGCCATCAGGGGACAAGAACGGACCGCCGTCATACCCCTTCACGTTGGTGATTTGATGGACGTTGGAACCATCAGAATTCATCACGTAGATGTCAGCATCGCCGTCTCGCGAACTGCAAAAGGCAATTTGCTTGCCATCGTGCGAATAGGCGCCTTCGGCGTCGTAGCCAGCTGCGTTGGTCAGGCGCCGGAGAATCTTACCGTTCAGATCCGCTTCGAAGATTTCCATGAAGGGATCGAAGTCCCATTGGTAGCGTCTGCGTCGTCCCGACTTACGATCTTCTTCGGCCTGCTTAAGCGCCGCCGCTTCGGTCTTTTCTATCTGTGGATCCAAATGGCTGGATGCGAACAGGATCTTGGTGCCGTCAGGTGAAAAATAACTGCAGGTGGTTCGTCCACGACCCGTGCTAATCAGTTTGGGTTGGCCACCAGACAGCGGTTGCGTATAGATCTGATAAAAAGGGTACTCGGCGCGAATCGCCTGATAGATGATGGTTTTGCCATCCGGTGAAAAGTAACCTTCGCCTGCCTTCTCGAAACCACGTGTGACTTGTCGAATGTTAGACAAGTAACGCGCCTCGATCGGTTCGTCCAGCTTGTCGGGGTCCGCAAAGGAAGTGTCTACGACAATTCCCATCGCGATGACGAAACCAAGGGTCACAAGAACTTGAAGATGCAATCGACGCACGATCTTCCTCCAACAAGACAGTTGACTTCACGATGACAAAAGATGAATCGCCAACACGACGACCCACGCCATTATAAACGCCAGGAGAGGCGGGCCACAGACCTTGGATTCTTGCCTGGTCTGTTCGCCGTCGGCGCCGAGCTTGCGACGCCGAATCCGCAGGCCCATGATACAGTGTTGATCGACGAACGGTGCTCTGTCACCCTTCAAGGGTCGGAGACGAATGTCTCCCCGGAAGGCTTGTATCAGGTTTTTTTCGCCAAATGAGCCAAGTTTTTAGTGACGGGCACCGACCGCAGGTTGGCCCGGGAGCGGGTCGCTGCAACCAAGCGATCGCTCGCGTCGGTCTGAGGCACAGCCTCCCTAGTTACTTTGCGGTATTTGGACCGACTTGGTGACCTGTTGTTTGTACTGGCGCGGGTGGCCAACGCGAAGGCTGAAATCGCTGATACGGGCTGGCAGAAGCCGTCGGCGGGTTGATTCATGCTGGGCACGTCGAGAGAACGAGCGAGTTTTCACCCATTTCTTGGTCTGCTAACTGATCTTTGGACTTTCTTGGGTTCTTTACTTGACCCGCCCGTCCGGCTACGTTGTTACGCAAATCGTTCGTCATCTCGTGTTCCAGGCAAACTCGTTTCTCAGCGAACGACGGCACGAGCCCCGAACATAGGTGTGGATTTTTTGACGCGACGAGCTAGGCGGTTGATTCGCGTCCATCGTTGTTCTGTCAGGGAGTGTGTACGATGAGACATCATTTTCTTGTGGCACTTTTGACGTGCCTGCTTTGTTGTTTGGTGGGGGCGGGCAGTTTAGTTGCGCAAGCAGTCGATGAGGCTTCAGCCGATGCCGCCGGTGAGGCCGCCGGTGAGGCGGGTGATGAAGGTGGCGATGTACCGGTGCCCGTGCCTGTTGTCACTGACGCAGAGACCGCGAACGTCCGAGCGCGAGTCAACGAGATGGAAGTTGAGCTCAAGCAGGCGCAGCTGGCGGGTAACAATGCTTGGATGTTGACATCCTCAGCGCTCGTGCTGTTTATGACCGCGCCCGGTCTGGCGTTCTTCTACAGCGGCCTGGTACGTCGCAAGAACGTGCTCGGCGTCATGATGCAGTGCCTGTTCCTGATGGGCATCATGACGATTGTCTGGGGACTGTGGGGCTATTCGCTCGCTTTCGGAGACGGCATTGCCCTATTTGGAGGCGGTAGTGTCGTTGGGGATTTTAAATATCTGTTCATGAACAATGTCAAGATGGTTGGTGGTGACGCGCCGGGCGATGCCTTGCCTGACCTCACGTTCATGGTTTTCCAAGGCATGTTCTTCATCATCACACCCGCGCTGATTTGCGGCGCCTTCGCCGAGCGGATGAAGTTCAGCACGATGGTCGTGTTCTTGGTCCTGTGGGGAACATTCGTCTACTGCCCTTTGGCCCATTGGGTTTGGGGTGGCGGGATTCTCGCTTTTGGTGCAGAAGGCGCTTTGGCGGGCGGTGCACTGGATTTTGCCGGCGGGACGGTCGTGCACATTAGTTCTGGTGTTTCCGCATTGTTGTGCGCGATTATGATTGGCCGTCGTCTGGGCTACGGCCACGACGACATGCGTCCCCACAACCTGACTTACACGGCGATGGGTGCCGCCATGCTGTGGGTGGGCTGGTTCGGTTTTAATGCCGGTAGCGCGGGTGCGTCCAATGGCCTGGCTGCGAACGCATTCGTGGTAACTCATTTCTCGGCGGCTGCCGGGGCGATAGCGTGGGCTGGCATGGAATGGTTCAAGCGGGGAAAGCCAAGTATCCTCGGGACAGCTTCAGGCGCTGTCGCCGGATTGGTCTGCATCACGCCAGCATCAGGTTTTGTTCAACCGATGCCTGCACTGATCATCGGTCTGGCAGGTGGCATCGTCTGTTATTTTGCCTGTTCAGCCGTGAAAGCAAAATTCCAATACGACGACTCGCTGGACGCCTTTGGCGTTCATGGCATCGGAGGAACGTTGGGTGCTCTCTTAACGGGCGTGTTTGCCACGAAGCACGTCAATCCCGATTACGCCGATGGCATATATTACGATCTCACGAGTGGAACAGCACTGATGATTGGCCAAATAGTGGCCATCGTCGTGACCTGGGCCTTTGCGTTGGTCGGCACGTTCATCATCCTGAAGGGACTGGACTTGACGATGGGCTTGCGTGTTTCTCAGGAAGAAGAAACGCAGGGACTAGATCTCAGCCAGCATGGCGAGGAAGGATATATTGTCTCGTAGGCGACATGCCATTGACCGCACCGCGGAACCTGGTGTTCAAGGGCTTAACCGCCTGCGTGCCATTCACTGCCGAGGAGTATAGACATGAAAAAAGTCGAAGCAATCGTTCGACACTTTAAACTGGAAGACGTAAAGAACGCCCTCACCGAAACCGGCGTCCACGGGATGACCGTCACCGAGGTGCGAGGGTTCGGTCGCCAAAAAGGCCATACGGAAATGTATCGAGGGACGGAGTACACAGTCGACTTCGTACCGAAGGTAAAGATCGAAGTGATCTGCTCGGACGACAACTTGCAAAAGGTCGTGGACACGATCCTCAAGTCCGCCCAGACGGGACAGATCGGCGATGGCAAGATCTTCGTCTACGACCTACAGGATTCGATTCGGATTCGGACAGGCGAAACGGGTGAAGAGGCGCTGTAGGCAGCGTACATCGTGCGGTTCCTTGTTCGGCATTCACGTCGCCACCGAAGGCAACATTTGTTAATCTGATAAGGTGGAAGAGACGTCGATCGCGTCTGTCTCTTCCGCCTTTTTTTCTGAATCGCCGTCAATCGGAATCCCCTTCGACGCCCATGCCGTCCGGCCCACATTTTCGCCCTGCTATCATTGAATCGCGCAAGAAGTTGGTCGAGGGACGCGCGAAGCTCCGCGCGCAACACGATCGCGGTTCGCCCGGCGTCCAAGTTTGCGCGCGTCTGACGGATCTATTGGACACCGTCTTACTGGACCTGTACCACGACGCGCTCAGCCTCGAGAAAGGGCGGATCGAACCACTCATTACACTGGTGCCGCACGGTGGCTATGGACGACGTGATGTCGCCCCGTATTCGGACGTGGATCTGATGCTTTTGCACGAGCGTGGAACGGCTGCCAAAGTTCAACCATTCGTCCGCCGGTTTACTCAGAGTATTTACGACGCAGGGCTGGACCTTGGTTTCAGCGCGCGAACGCCACGACAAGCGTGCACGCTGGCCCTACAGGACCCGACGATCTTCACGTCCTTGGTGGAATCGCGATTTCTGGGCGGTAGTGTGCAGCTGTTCGCCCGCTTTTTCAACAAGTTCCGTACAAACACCCTGCGCCACTGCGCCTCGTTGATCACGCGGATCGAAGCGGCCCGCCGCGAGGAGCGCCACCAATATGGCGAAACGATCTACCTGCTGCGGCCGAACATCAAGCGATCCCAAGGCGGATTGCGGGACCTCCAATTGATCCGCTGGATTGGCTTCGCCCGCTACGGCGAAGCGGAGTACAAGAGCCTCGAGCGAGCCTCTGTCTTGCACAAAGAGGATCGGCAGCGGATTCGAGATGCTCGTGAGTTTCTTTTGCGATTGCGCAATGAACTTCACTTTCACGCTGGTAAGTCGCAGGACCAGCTGGATAAGGAGGAGCAGGTAAGGTTGGCCCAAAAATCTGGAATCCCAGGTGACGAAAGTGTCCTGCCCGTCGAGAACTTCATGCGGCAGTACATCGAACATACCAGCGATGTGCGGTATGTGACAACAAATATCCTCTCGAAAGCCAAGCAACGTCTGACGCTGCCAAGCCTGTTGGGGCCGCTGTTTTCTCATCGCGTTGGCAACGACTTTCGAGTCGGTACGCGCCATATCTCGGCAACGCGCCAAGGCCTCGTCAAGGTTTGCGAGAACTTGGAAGAAGTTCTGCGGCTCATGGACCTGTCCAACCGCTACAACAATCGCATCGACCAACCAACATGGCGAGCCATTCGTCATTCGATGATCAGCCGCCCACACATAGATGTGTCTCCACGTGCGGCTGAATTGTTTCTCTCACTTCTGTCGCAACCACCCCGATTAGCAAGTCTTCTACGTCGGCTGCATGAATTGCGTGTGTTGGAGAAACTGGTCCCCGCTGTTGCTCATGCTCGCCATTTGATGCAGTTTAACGACTACCACAAATACACCGTCGATGAACATTCCATTCGGACCGTCCAAGCCGCCACGACGTACCAGGAAATGGACGGACCGCTGGGTGAGGCCTACACCGGAATTCGCAGCAAACGAACATTGCACCTGGCCCTGTTGGTCCACGATCTGGGCAAGGGGTTCGATGAAGATCACAGCGAGGTCGGCCGCCGGCTCGCCGCCGAGACCGCCGTGCATCTAGGGCTCCCGAAACATGAGACCGAAATCCTCTGTTTCCTGGTCCACAAACACCTGCGTATGTCACATCTGGCTCAGCGACGCAATATTCACGATGACACCGTGGTAGCGGAATTCGCCTTTGAAGTCGGGTCACTGGAGGTTCTTCAGATGATGTACGTCCTGACCTGCGCAGATCTCGCCGCCGTTGGGCCGGGAGCCTTGAATAGCTGGAAACTGGATTTGATCACACAGCTTTACCAGCGCACTTCGGAGTATCTCGCTGGCGAGTCGGCCACAGGATCAGGTGGCAGCAACCCACAGATTCGAAACCAGATTCGGGCGCTCATTGCCAACGCACCCAATCGAGATTGGTGGCACGCCCAAATCAAGGCGTTACCGCGGACTTACCTGGCAGACACACCTCCCGAGACGATTATCAACCAATTGGGGCAACTCAAGGATCTTGCACCGACATCGGCCGTGGCCTGGGGACGCTATCTACCGGAACGCGCTGCCGTGGAATACACGATCGGCACATACGAGACAATCACACCCGGCATCTTCTATAAGCTGACGGGCGCTTTGACAAGCAAAGGTCTGCAAATTCTCTCGGCGGAGATTCACCCTCTCACGGACCGCTTGGTATTAGACCGATTCTTCGTCAGTGACACGGACTATTCCGGGGAACCGCCGCCCGAACGGATCGAAGAAGTAAACCAGGCTCTGGCAGCCGCGTTATGCAATTCAGACGATGTGCCACCGACGTTTCGACGACTGTGGTACAACGATGCGGCAGCCGACGTCGACGCGGTGGGACATGTGCCTGCCCAGGTGCGAGTCGATAACAGCACATCGGACCAGTACACGATCCTTGATATTTTCGCGCACGACCAAATGGGCCTGCTCTATACGATTGCCCGGACCATGTTCGAACTGGAATTGTCGGTCCACATCGCGAAGATCGGCACGTATCTCGATCAAGTTGTCGATGTCTTCTATGTGACTGATCGTGACGGTGCGAAGATTTTGGACGAACGCCGGATTGGCGAAATTCAACGGCAAATCCACATAGCGTTGGATGCACTGGTGGCCACACCTCAGTAGCCTCTAATCTCTAATCAGGAGTCGGAGAGATGATAAGGCAACAGTGATCGTTGGCATGATCACTAGGCGGCTTCGCCCATCCCCGGCAAGGTCTTGCCCTGGAGTTCATAGACATATCGCAACACTTCGGCCATCGCGGCATACTGCTCGGAGGGAACTGGTTTGCCAATCTCGACTTCCTTGAAAATCGCTCGCGCCAACGCCTTGCGTTCGACAATGGGCACATTGTTTTCCAGAGCAATACGGCGGATTTTCTGAGCCACGATGCCAGCCCCCTTGGCCGTCACGATGGGGGCCTCCATCGTCTCGTGATCGTATTGAATGGCGATCGCCAGTTCCGTCGGGTTGGTCACCACAACGTCCGCATTCGGCACGGCGCTGCGCATCCGATTGAGCACGAGTTGGCGTTGGATAGCGCGCCGCCGAGCCACGACCTGGGGATCACCCTGGAGCGACTTCATTTCCTCGCGCATCTCTTGTGTCGTCATCTTCAAATCTTGTTCATGCTTCCAGCGTTGGAAGGCGTAATCCAAGATCGCCAGAACCAGCAGGGCAGCGCCGATTTTGATGCACGTCCAAAAAGTAATCTCGAACAGAAAAGTGGCGATTGACAGGGGCGCCATTTCGGCCAGTCCCAAGATGTCGTCACGTTGCCCCCAAAGCGACCACCCGGCCACCGCAGCCACGACCGTGATCTTGAAAATGCCAAATCCAAAACGGACGACACTGGAAATCGAAGCCAGCCGCTTCGCCCCTTTTAGAGGGCTGATGCGACTGAGATCGAAACCGAGTTTTGAAGGCACGAACAAAAACCCGACCTGTCCCAGATTCGCCAACACAGCCACAACAAAAAGTGTTGTAAAGATCGGCAATACAACTTTGCCCAACCTGTAAAGTACGCTGATCCACTGGCTGACAACTTCGGTTTGATCGATGGCGAGCCCTGCCTCGCCGCGCAGTTGGCGACGCGCCAGGTCCATGAAAAACTCCACAAGTCCTTCGCCGAAATACATCATCGCGGATACAGCAGCCAGTAAGAGCAGCGCCGAGGAGAGATCCTGGCTGCGTGCAACCTGTCCCTGCTCGCGGGCCTGCTGCCGGCGATGCTGCGTCGCGTCGTGTTGCTTCTCGCCGAATTGTTCGGCCATTGCTACCCTTGCCAGTGGCCTTGTTCAGGCGCGCCGGGGCACGCCGGCAGGCCCGACCTACATACCTGTCAAGACCTCGGTCATGCTCTCAATCACCAGTTCAGTCCGCTCCTGGAGAACCCAAGCGACCGCTCCCAGCGATAATGCCAGGGTGACCATCATCACCATCGCATTCAAACTAAAGCCGACGGCAATTACGTTGAGTTGTGGCAGCGTTCGACTGATCAATCCGAGTACCAGGATTGCCATCAGCAACGCGACCATCACTGGCGCGCCAGCGCGGATCCCCATTAAGAAACTCTGGTGGATAACGTCCGTCAATGCGGCAATGATTCCCGCGGGCAGATCGTGGACACCCGGAGGTCGCCAGCGAAAAGTCTCCAAGAGCGCCCGGATGAGCAATCGGTGACCGCCGATCGCAATGAAGAACGACAGTGCCATCGTTTCCAACAACTGGGCAAAAACTGGTACGGATTGGTTGAAAGTTGGATCAAAGACATCCGCCAACGACATGCCGCTCATCTGACCAATAATCTGACCCGTCAGTTGTAAGCCGCTGAATAGGATTTGCACGGACATTCCCAGCAACAGGCCCAACACGCCTTCCCGCGCCAACATCAGTGTCATCTCGATGATGTTGCCAGGCAACGGAACTTCATGGCCCAAATAGAGCGACGTGACGATCATCGCCAAGGCCACGGCAAGCAGGCCACGAACTCGGAACGGAACACTCCGCGAGCCAAAAATTGGTGCAGTCATGACCAGTCCACTGACGCGAGTGAGCACCAGCACGAAGAGGATAAGCTGATCGAGATAGAGTTCCAGAAGCGGAGTCATGGCCTGTCTTGCAATGCACTGATGAAATCCGGCAAGCCGAATGTGATCCGTCTCCGCACTATCCGCCCATCACAATCCGTGGGATGTCCATGATGAGGTCCTCTGAATACTCCATCATGCGCTGTACAAGCCACGGCAAGCAAAACGCGACGGCGACAATCATGGCGACAATCTTGGGCACGAATGCGATTGTCTGATCTTGGATTTGCGTCAAGGCCTGCAGAAGACCGATCAGCAAACCCATCACGACGCCGACCAAAAGAACTGGCGCGCCAATCAGTAAGGCGGTCATGAGGGCATTACGAGCTAAGTCGATCGCATCTTCAGGGTTCATAGCCTTCGCCTCGCTGCAAGTTGGCAGTCCGTAGTCCACTGCGCGCGGATTCTCCTCACGGTGTGGCACGGGCGTCACGAATATGGCGCGAAGCTCTCCAGGAGCATGCCAATCACCAAACGCCAGCCATCGACAAGCACAAACAAAAGCAGTTTGAACGGGAGCGAAATCATCACCGGTGGCAACATCAACATTCCCATCGAGATGGTGACACTGGCTACGACGATATCGAGAATCAGAAATGGTAAATAGATCTGAAATCCGATGAGGAATGCCGTCTTCAGTTCGCTGAGCATGAATGCCGGCAACAGGACCTGGATCGGTACATCGGCGTAATCGCTGGCCTCGTCGGACATCGTTCGAGATTCTTCAGGAAGGTAGTCGTAGAACAGCCAGACATCATCGTCGTTTTTTGCGATTATGATCTGGCGACTCATGAAGCGGCGTATCGGTCGGGTTCCCGCCTCCCACGCTTCGTCCAAGCTCATCTCAATTTCAGGATCTGTGTACGGTCGAATGCTCTCGTCGTAAACTTCAGTCCACACCGGTGTCATGATGAGCAGCGTCATGAACATCGCGATCGACGTGATGACCTGGCTGGGTGGCAGCTGTTGAATACCCAGCGCCTGGCGCAAGAGACCCAACACTACGATGATTCGGACGAAGCTGGTCGTCATCAGCAAGATCGCAGGCGCCATGCTCAACACTGTCAGAAGTAGCATGATCTGAAGTGCGGAACTCAGGCCCTCAGGACTCGTCCACACTTTCGGCCCAGCCTGCATTTTTTCGAGGAATCCTGGCCCAGCCTGTGTCTGTTCGAGGAACCCTGGCGATGGCGCTGGTTGCAGCAAGGGCACGGTTTCTTGCGCCGCCAGGGGTTGAAATAGACTCAGGCAAACGGTCCCCACGAGCGCCCAGGCGAGCCAGCATCGCGAGCCACTCGTTCGCCACTGATCCAACGCCGATCGGCCACGAGCGTCGCTGGCCAAGACGCGTCTTTGGCGTTCTGGTCGATACCCGTTTGGCGAATTGTCTTTCGCCCGGGCAAGACAGTTCGTCAGGCATCCGAGCCAAGCCCTGATAAACGTTGTTCGTTTTCGTTCAGGCACGATGCGACTCCAGGGTCCCCGATCGACGACTCTGCCGCTGACCACCTCTCGGCGAGGTCGCTGGCTCCGACGAGGCCTGTGCAAGGACTTGTCGAAATGTATCGCTAATACTGCCTGACTGGGATTGTCGACAAAGCCCTGAGAGCCGATCCACTTCTACTGGGTCAGTGATCTCCGTCAGAGTGTCGGCACCCGTGGACGTGACGGACAAGAGGATCAGCTTATTGCCAATTCGAATCAACTGCATCTGCTGCCGCCCCAGCAATGGTGCCCGCCCCAAAGACTCAACAACGTCTTTCGATAGCGGTGCCATTCCTTTGGGAGCCGCTGAACGCGTCAGCCACACAAACGCAAAGAAAACGGCCAGGACGATGACCAGGCTGCTTAAGACGGTCAACAAGGCACGTCCCGACGTTGATCCTGCACGTGTCGTCGGCTGACGGCTCTTGCGTTTGCTGCGCGGAGGCAAGGGCATTGGAGCGTGTTTGGCGGAATCGTCGCTGGCGGCAGCCGACGAATGCCGGCTTGGGGAGGTCTGCGATGCTCCGTTGGGAATGTCGTCCACATAGGACACGGATCGCGGCGCGTTCGAAATGTGCTCGCCCGATGGTGACGCGCCGGATGACCAATCCTGTGATGCAACATCTCCTGTTTCAGCATCGTGTATCTCGCCGTTCGACGGGATAGCACGCCGGGATTGGTCTACCGCGACATCGCGTTGAACCTGGCCGTTTACATTTGCGGCTAGCACCAACGATGCACAGGCGATAATGAAACAGACGCGAGCTGACATCCTTGTCGTTCCTACGTCGTTTTTGGGAGACAGGCGACCGCCTCTTCCCATCGTATTTGTTGACCAGCTGACCCGACGTCAAGCCGGTTGGCTTCAAGTGCCCTTGGCCGTGTCGACGAGTGGCAAAATCCATTCAAGTCGCGAATGCGAGAAGTCGATGACTGATGTGGTGAAGTACGGCATTTCTGTCTTCCGGGCGACAAAAAAAGTCGAATACAGTTCTGGGACACTCACTCTGTGTCATCTCCGGTAATCAACTCGGCGACGCGTACACAGAAATTATCGTTCATGACCAACACTTCGCCACGCGCAACCAGGCGGCCGTTAACATAGACATCAACCGGGTCTCCGGCCATTTTGTCCAACGCGACCACAGCACCGGAGCGCAGTTTCAGGACATCTTCCAAGTACATCTCGGTCCGCCCTAACTCAATGCGTAGATCAAGTTCGACGTCTCGTAAGAGGTCGAGTGTGGCTTTTTCACGCGACGGCGCCGCCTCGGTATAATCCGTAAACTGAAACGTCTCAAGATCGTGTTGTGCCGGGTTATCGATCGAAGCGATCGCTTCTTCCGCCTGTTGCAACAGAAACTGAATGTCGTCGCCCGCGGAAGACAGGCCACCCGATACGGGTTGCTTGGGGGGCTGTGGCTGAGCATCGAGGACTGCTGCTGCACTGCCTTGACTGGCGGACGTTGTTTCTGACTGGGCCGCAGCGCCGCTCGGTGTCGGCGTTGGCTTGCTGGATGCGGGGGCCGCGGCACCTTGGGCCTGTTTAAGCAGCTCTTCGATTTCCTGATCGCCAATTCTCTGTGAATCGGCCTCATCGCTTTTGCCAGCGGAGGTTGCATTGGCCTGGGCCTCACCACCGGTTGGTGTCGGCTCAGGCGTGCTTGCCCCACCTTGGGCCTGCTCGAGCAGCTCTTCGATTTCCTGATCGCCAATTTTTTGTGAATCGTCCGCCATCGGAATCCATTCCTGGCTGCCGGGCATAGCCAGCAGGGCAATCATTGAGAGCAGCCGAAGGGCCGTCGTTACTGTTCGATGTACGAGAATTGACTAAACACGACCGACCGCAGAAGAGGCTTACCTAACAGCGTGTTACTTTTCTCCAATATCCGCCGTTTGATCAAGCCCAATGCGGAGTCATTGAGGTCTTCTGAGTCCGAATTGCGGATTTCTACAATAATTTGATCGCGAAACCGATGTTTATTACGCTTCATCGCCGCTTCCAACTGCCCCTTATCTTTATCAATGACCGTTCCGAATAGCTGAAAATCAACTCGCAACGACAGGTTGGAATTTGCTTGCGATACAGTTATTGAGAAGTCCCCCAACTCAACCTCAACTGCGGTGGTAGCCTGTTCACCCTGAACTACCAATTCGTCTTTACCCATTTGTGCGGGCAGTTTTTTGGTCATCTTTTCCTCCGCCAGCGCGGCAACCTCATCGGCGCTGGGGATGAACAGGAATGCGAGCACACACTCGACGATCACCACGATGCCCATGAAACAGCAGATGATCAGGTTTCCCTTCAACGATCCACCCGACTTCGAGACGGCTGTTTCTTGTTCCGTTTCTTGTTCCGTTATTTCCGCGGCCATTTTCCTACCCAATTTCCTAGTTCGAATCACCGAGTGTCTGGATTGACAAAGCGCTGCCCTTTTTCCACATCCGTCCCCATTAAGTCGGCGACGACTTCGTTCAGCATATAGACTTCAACTCTGGAGTTCTGACGCAACTTGGCTCGATCGGTACCAACATGAATCGGCTCGTTCGCTTCAGCCACAGATACTCGAAATCGTGACGGCATGATCTTCACGACATCCTGCAAGTATTGCATGACGGCGCGGCTTCGAGCGTAGGCCAGATCCCAGTTGTCTCGATACTGTTCTGACCCCGATATGGGATGCCGCAATGTATGACCGCGGACTTCGATCTTTTGCGGTTTGCCTTCGATCGTGACCGCAAGCTGTCTTAAGACTGTCTTGTGTTTCTCCGTTAAATCAGCCGTTCGCCGTTCAAAGAAGAGCACGCTGCCGATGCTGGTCTTGGTCCCCGGCCGCACAATCTGGACCCGTTGATTTTCACCAACGGGTGCTTCAACTTTGTTTCCCCCCTTCATCGTATCGACTCTTCGAGAACGCCCCATGGACGCCAGCTTTGCAACCGACGAGTTCCGGGGGCGAAGACGGCCAGGAATCAAGCTTACAGTTGACGCATCGAAACCAAAATTTCGTCTCATCGAATCCACCATTGCCTGATATTTCTCTTCTTCCTTCATCTCGCTCAGAGAGACCAACATGATGAAAAATGTCAGCAACAACGACATCATGTCGCCAAACGTAACGACCCACTCCGGGATCCCCATCGGTTCTTCTTCTTCAATGGCCATACTAAGCGGCCTCGTCGCGGTTAGACCGCTGTTTGGGAGGCAGGAAAGTATTCAGTTTCTGCTCGATTACCCGTGGGTTTTCTCCTGACTGAATCGCCATCACCCCACGGATGATGATCTCCATCGAGTTAAGTTCCTGCTTATTTATATAGCCTAGCTTCTCCGCAAAAGGCATGAAAATCGCATTGGCAACAATCGCCCCGTAAAGCGTTGTAATCAGTGCAACCGCCATACCGGCTCCGATACTGGAGGGGTCGGACATGTTGCTCAACATCATGATCAGCCCCATCAGGGTTCCGATCATGCCAAATGCAGGAGCAAACCGGCCAAGTTGATCCATAATGCCCTTACCGGTCTGATGGCGTGTCGCAATCGCATCGACTTCCGTTCGCATAATGTCTTCGATGATTTCCGGTCGAGTTCCATCAACGGCCATTTGGATGCCCAACTTGACGAAGGCATTGGTGACTTCATCCATCCGGCTTTCTAGGGCCAACAAACCGTCTCGCCGTGCCGTTTCCGCCAGACTGACTAGTTGCGCGATCACGCCTTTGACGTCAGCTGGCTTGTTCATCAAGACCTTCAGCATGACGGCCGGCGTGCCGAGCATATTC
>JASLPZ010000082.1:0-23239 GCA_030744725.1 Pirellulaceae bacterium | reverse complement strand
CATTGCCTGCAATTCGTGTCACTTTCCTAAACTGAACGGCCAGTTGTGAGGAGCAATCCCTGTTCCGGGAGGGGCTGGGCCCTGGCACCCAAAATGACAAGCTGCGCAGACTTTGCGGGCGTGGTACGGCACTGGCCGTTAATTGTTTGAGGGGCAGCCCCAGGACTGTGAAACTGCAAATACAAAGAGAACACTTTGCAAAGGTAACAAAACGGCACGCCTCGCCTGACGACCGGCACTGGCTTTGGAGATCTCCTGCCCCTTTGGCGCGTGCTGTCAATACTCGTATTTCTCGAAATATGACGACCAACGATTGCGTATCTGGGCCATCAAGTCCTCGTCGAGCTCATGTTTGTTCGGCTTGTAGTCTCGCAGGGTCGCAACGTGTGCTTCGATGTCTGGACGAGCGACTTCAAAATCACCTAGTTGCAATTTGTCATAAATTGACTGGACGACGCCGATCGGATCTTGCGCCAGTTCTTCATAACGCACGTCATAGATATTCTGGGGATCGATTGACTCCCGTCCCCGTTCGAACCCGTCGTACATTCGTGAAAACGTATCGAAGATATATTCGTCGAGGCCTTCGAACCGAGGAATCTGAAAACCTTGCGTCTCGTCCATCGCATGCCATAACCGCGTCGCGGAGGAAAAGAGCGCGTACGGATCTCTCACCAGATGGATAAATTTGGCGCCCGGGAACATTTTGGCAAGCAATTCGATGCGGCCCGTATGTGGTGGCGATTTCAAGACCAGACGTTTCTTATTCTTGTAGGTCAGTGTTTTCAGAAACCAAGTCATGGCTTCCCTGAATGCACGCAGATCTCTATCGCTAAGCCCGTCCATATTCAGCGTTGCTTCGTACGGTGCCGGATGATTGGGAAAGGCCATGCGCATGTAGGGGGTGGGTGCACCCATCGAAATGAGTGCGAATTCATCTTCCTGCGGTCGGTCGAAACCGGCGGGCATATTGTCCTGCGGTCGCTTGGATGGAAGTAGAAACCACAACAGACGTGGGACGATCGAACCCGTGATCAAAAAATGGTCGGGCGCAAAACACTCGTACGTGCTAGCAAAGGAGAGCCGGTCGTCACGAATCATCAATTCGTGCAGCATCGTCGTGCCGCTACGCCAGTGCCCCAGGATGAAAATCGGCGGCTTGATCAACTCCGTGGCGGCGATTTTCCGTCGGAAGAACAGCATCTGCAAGGCGTGCATCGCCGAGTTGCCACATGTGATGGGAACTAAGATTGTCGCCATCGGCAAGCGTAGCGGGTGGACGCGACACCCGTTTTTGAGCATCAACTTGAAATACGCCCCGGCCCGCATGCCATGCCAAAATCGCGGACTCCAGAGCGGATACGCATTCACTTTAGCCGTTGCATTCTTGTCGGCGGAAGATGATTTGTTCTCTTTTTTCATGTACTGCCGAGCGGCCAAGCGGGTTGGATTTCTGACATCGGAGAGATGGCATCGATTCTAGTTACAGGTTGTCGAATGACCAACACCGGACTATATCGGCACATCACGCTTCCTTCGTTGTCGAAAAGACCGATCCTGTCAATCGTGCCGATTTCATGGGGCAGCTTTTTGTGAGAATGGGGATTGCTTGAGAGAGACCGCGCCACCTTGATTTATACTCTAAGTATGTGGCTCAACTGGTCTGATGGATCGCGGTTGGCCTGCAACAAACTCATTGGATGACCAGCGAACACTCGAATCATGCGGATTCTCTTAACTGGAGCAACCGGCTTCCTTGGCGGCTACGTCGCCGAAGCCTGCGTCGAGCAGGGCTTTCAGGTGCGCGCCTTGGTGCAACCTGGTTGGGACACGACGGCCCTTTCCGCCCTTGATGTTGAGATGCACGAGGGTGACTTGCGCGACCGAGAGTCGTTACAAGAGGGCCTCCAAGGGTGCGACCTGATCTTGCACACGGCTGCCAAGGTCGGGGACTGGGGCCAATGGGACGACTTCTACGAGGCCAACGTCGAAGGCGCGAAGAACCTCTACGATGCGGCGGTCGCCGTGGGCGTGCCCCGCGCTGTTCACGTAAGTTCGACTGCCGTCTACGGAAAGGACTTGATTCTTCACGGTGCTGTGGACGAGACTATGAGACCGCTCAGACTGGACGAGATGCCCACCTGGTATTCGTACGGCCGCAGCAAGCTTCTTGGCGAATCACTGGCCATGGAATACCACCATCAGGGGAAGCTACAGGTCTCGGTGATCCGACCGGGATGGGTCTATGGGCCACGCGATCACGCTCGTCTTGGTAAACTGATGACTATGCTGAAACGTGGGCAGGCAAAAATTATTGGCGATGGAACAAATGAGCTGACACTCACCTATGCGGCCAATGTGGCCGACGCGGTTCTGTTGGCCGGAACCCACACCGCAGCGCCCGGCGAAGCATTCAATGTCAGTAACGATGGAGACATCAGTCAACGCAAGTACTTTGATGCGTTATCGGATCAGGTCGGCATAAAGCGAGTGAGGAAGACGTTGCCATTCAAGAGAGCATATTGCATCGCGTCGGCATTGGAATGCTGCTACCGACTTCTCCGCATTAAACAGCCGCCATTGATCACACGTCAATCAGTCTCCTTGGTTGGGCTTTCGCATCGATTTCGCACAGAGAAAATAACCACGAAACTCGGCTGGCAGCCCAAAGTGAATTTTGATACCGCGATTGAGAAGATCGGCGCCTGGTGGCATGAATTCGAGTCACAATAGCAACCTTGCCCGTCGATCCAAAAGGACTCTTGCCGGACAATAACTTCATGCCTCACCAACCGGTCGCACCCGAAGCCGCTCAGCTGAATCGCGCACTGAGCCCTTTCGAAACTGTCTTCTGGCGGTTAGCACAAGCCGGTACGTTAGATGTGACGATGATCGCGGCGGTACACGGCCCACTTTCGGAAGACACCCTTGCGGCAGGCTTGCGCTCCTTGCGCCGGCGACATCCATTTTTGCAAGTTCGGATTTGCAATACGGATGGCCCCACGCGGTACGTCTCCACGGAAGTTTCGGACGTGCCGCTACGGATCGTCAACCGTGATGCGGATGACTGCGAACCCATTGTTGAAGAAGAGATCAACAACCCAATCGACGCGGAACGAGGGCCGTTGGCACGCTGCACATGGGTTCGCCATGACGACTCGACACATCACCTCCTGATCACGTTTCACCATATCATTGGCGATGGGATGTCAGGCGTGTTCTTGATGCGAGACTTGGTTCAGGCCACCGCGGCTCAACCGAGCGGTAGCACTCAACTGCCCCGTGGTTCACAGCAAATCGCACCGCCCTTGCACGACAACCAGCCGATGGACCTTCGACTGCCCTATCGGGCACGTGGACTACGCGGCGTCTGGAGGCAAGTTCGACTTGTGGCGGGCATCACTTTTGATGACCTGCGATTGCGACCACCAGCGCGGCCAGCGGCCGATCAACAGGCACCATTGCACGCCCGGCGCACACGACTGATTTGTCGCACGTTCGATCCGGTAACAGTAAACCAGTTGCTGCGCAAGGCACGCGAACAGGACACAACGGTGCACGGCGCGCTTTCGGCCGCCATCTGCCTGGCAACGGCCAAGGACAACGTGAACACGGAAGCGATGAGCGTCAAACACCGATGTCCCGTCAACATGAGACAGCATCTTGACCCGCAGGTGAGCGAAGATGTTGGGATGTTCGCCTCGATGGCGTTCTACCGGGGACGAGTGAAATCGGGTGACGATTTTTGGGCCTTAGCGCGAGAGATTCGTTCTAGCATCAAGCACCAGATCGACCACGACATGCCGGCAGTGCTGATCGGAATGCTTCCGCGCCTCGATCGGATGATTCGAGGAGATCGTCTTACTGTGGATGAATTTGGAGCACGTTGGCAAAAACACACGCCAAGCACGACGGGCCTTACGAATCTGGGCCGCGTTGAACTGGCGGGCGATTTCGCTCCGCTTGAGGTGCGCTCGCTGCACTTTGCCGTCTCTCCAGGTGGCCTCGGAGACTGCACTTGCACCGCCACGACGTATGCAGGCTCACTGCGGTGGAATTTCCTTTACGCGTCGCCGCTATTTAATGCCGAACGAGCAAACCGCATCACTGAGGACACCGTCGAACGACTCAAGCGGGCAATTGCCGACTAAGCAAAGTTCGATTTCGCGGCGCCATGCGCTGGATGCCCGATTCCGGCCTCAGCTGGCCAAGTCGTGTCATTACGTCTAGCTGCCATAGAGTCTCTTTCGATGGACGCCCCGCGGGCTGGGTCCATGCCCGCCTTAGAGTGGGCGAGACATCGCCCGCATGCCCCAATGACATCGTGACAAAAATCCGCTTATCGTCTAGGCTAGTGCTCTGTCAAAACTAAGAATTGGGGTTGTCGAGTTTGATTGTCGTTGATCGCTCCGCGAACCAAACGTTTTGATCGCGGAGCGATCAACGACTATCTCGCCAGGCGACCATTCTTCTTCAACCCTAAAATCATGAGTTGACACAGCACTAGGCTGGCCCATGTTGATGCACGGAATGGTGTATTCGCCGGTGTACACACGCCCCCCTGATGATGGCCCTTTCCTTCGACAGTTATGACGACTGATTCGAACGAAGATTTTTGGACGCCTCAAGAGTCGCTCTTGCGATTTGCTTGACGGAACAGCAAGGCAGCGAAAGCAGCAAATGCACTACGCGGACTTGGAGTATTTCCTGTCAGTCGGACTGCTGACCACTGCAATGCTCGGCATGGGGGCGACACTCACACCAGCGGACTTCCGCAAGGTCGCGCGAGGCCCTCAGGCGATGGTCCTGATGTTCCTGGTCCAGGTCGTGATTTCTCCCATCGTCGCGATCGGACTCGCTCGCTTGCTGCACTTGACTCCGGGGATCACGATCGGCCTATTGTTCATCGCCGCTCTTCCAGGAGGGCTTGTTTCGAACATCATCACATACTTAGGTAAAGGAAATGCTGCGCTGTCGGTCTCTGCCACAGCCCTCGCCTCGCTGACGTGCTTGGTCACAACATCACTGATATTACGCGTGGTTGGAGGTGCCGATCTGCCCGCCGAGTTTCACATGCCAACACGGATAATCCTCACGGAGATTGGCCTGTGCATGATACTTCCGCTGGTTGTCGGAATGTTCATTCGACGATTCGCTGTGCACTACCATGCCATGGTTGCCAGTAACGCCATGCGCTTGAGCGTCGTGCTGTTGGTGATCTTTGTTGTCGCCGCAATCAACAGCGGCCATATTCGGGTTGTGGAATACGGTTGGCGTCCCCCGCTGGCTCTTCTTCTTCTGTGCTGTATCAGCTTATGGCTTTGCTACGGTATTGGAGCGCTCATGCGGATTTCACTGAACGATCGATTCACGATCGGCGTGGAATGCATGGTGCGAAACGTACAATTGGGGGTCTTGTTAAAGGCGACACTTTTCCCGCCCGGCACTTCGGATCTGATCGGGGACGGAGTTCTTTATTCGCTGTTGTTCTACGGCGGACTATGCGTGGGTGTCGCTGGATTCGAGGCGTTTTCCAAACGTATGGAGATCGGACTTCTTTTCGGTGCGGCCAAAAGATCACGTCTGGCTGATTCGACACCAGCAGAGAAGAGCGATTAGATCTTGGATGTCAACGGCCTGCCAGTGGCGGAGCGTCGCAATTCTGTAAACAATATAGATTGGTCACCATCCACCAACCCAGTTTTTTCTTTGAAATGCCCTCATGAAGACCTGCACCTTGCTGCTGCCTGCCTTGGCACTATCTCTTGTTACGCCCCTCCACGCGGTTGTCGGCGCTGAGAGACAACAGGCCAACCGGCCAAACATCGTTGTCATTCTGACTGACGATCAGGGATGGGGAGACCTGAGCCTCAACGGAAATCGGAATCTCAGTACGCCAAACATTGACCGTCTCGCGAAACAGGGTGCTCGCTTTGATCGTTTTTTTGTTTGCCCGGTCTGCTCTCCGACGCGTGCCGAATTTCTGACCGGTCGCTATCATCCACGCAGCGGCGTGTATAGCACTTCCGCTGGTGGCGAACGAATGGACTTGGACGAACGGACGATTGGCGACACCTTTTCCGAGGCTGGTTACGCGACGGCCGCATTTGGCAAATGGCACAACGGGATGCAGTATCCGTATCATCCCAATGGGCGCGGATTCCATGAGTACTACGGTTTCTGTTCTGGACATTGGGGGGACTACTTCAGTCCACCGCTGGACCATAACGGGAAGATCGTGCAGGGCGACGGATTTGTCATCGACGATTATACAAACCACGCGATGGCGTTTATTGAAGCCCACCGTGACGAACCGTTTTTTGTCTATTTGCCATACAACACACCGCACTCACCGATGCAAGTGCCCGATCGATGGTGGAACGAATTCAAAGACAAAGAACTCTCGATGCACAATCGCGAACCAAAACGCGAGAACATTCCACATGTACGGGCGGCCTTGGCAATGTGCGAGAACATCGACTGGAACGTCGGACGCATCGTCGCAAAACTCGACGAGCTTAACCTGACCGACGACACAATCGTAATTTACTTTTGCGATAACGGCCCCAACGGTTTTCGCTGGAACGGCGGCATGAAAGGCCGGAAGGGCTCGACTGACGAAGGCGGAGTCCGTTCACCCCTGATTGCCCGTTGGCCGAACAGAATTAGGTCCGGCCAGACCATCGTCCCGATCGCAGCCGCCATCGACTTGTTGCCCACATTGGCGGACCTCGCTGGAATTCCGGTCGCCAGCACAAGACCGCTTGATGGAGTCAGCCTCAAACCACTATTGCTCGAAGAGGCGATCGACTGGCCAGAGCGCCACATTTTCTCTCATTGGCGAGGCCGCGTCAGCGTGCGGACGCAACAGCATCGATTGGACCATCAAGGCAAGCTGTACGACATGTCGGCCGATCCAGGTCAGACGCGTGATGTGTCAAGCCAATTCAAGAGCGTTGCAGCCAGCCTTCGCGCCGCCACCAAGGCGTGGAAGGAAGAGCTTCTCCCCGAACTGAATAGCGACACACGGCCCTTTCCGATTGGTCACGAAGGCTATCATTACTCGCAAATGCCGGCGCGAGACGGAGTCGCCCACGGAAATATCAAACGCTCGAATCGTTTTCCGAATTGTTCCTATTTCACGAACTGGACGAGCCTCGAAGACAAGATCACATGGTCCGCGGAAGTTGCCGCCGATGGTATCTATGATGTCGAACTGCACTACGCCTGTCCCGCAGCTGATGTCGGTTCGACGATCGAGTTGAGCATTGGGCAGAGTCGCCTCACGACGAAAATTGCCGAACCGCACGATGTGCCTGCACGTGGCGGCGAACACGACCGAGTCGCGCGGGGCGAATCCTACGTGAAGGATTTCGCCGCAGTCGATCTTGGAGAGATGCGCTTGACCAAGGGTCAGAAAGGCATGACGCTACGTGCCCTTTCAATTCCAGGGTCGCAGGTCATGGAATTCCGACTCTTGATGTTTACGCGCAAAGACAGCGCGACCACAGATTGACAATACAAATAGAACGTGTTGCGGACCCAACTCAGAGTGATGTCGTTTGGCCGGATCTTACCAATCACCCATGAATCCCCAACACATTTTTTGAAGGACGAACCATGATCCGAGTCTTGACACCATTATGCTGCATCTGCGCAGTTGGCATTGCCTCAATCACTTTCGCGCAAACGGGGAAACCACGCACCGACCTCCCTGACAACGTGCAGCAATACTCTGATGTTGTCTACGCCAACTATGGCCAGCGGGCTCTGCACTTGGACTTGTTCGTCCCCAGTACTGGCCCCGCGCCGAAACCCGCCGTTGTCGTCGTGCACGGTGGTGGCTGGCTCAAGGGCGACAAGACGAAGTTTCATGCGTTGGCGATCGCGCTGGCCGCTCGCGGATACGTAACGGCGGCCATCGAATACCGACTGGGTGGTGAGGCCAAATTCCCCGCGGCGATGCATGACTGCAACGCGGCGGTGCGCTGGCTGCGAGCTCATGCCGACGAATATGGCGTCGATTCGAACCGCGTCGCTGCCGTCGGCGGATCAGCGGGTGGCCACCTGGTGGGCCTGATGGCAACTTCCGCTTCGCTCGCCTCACTGCATGGCAACGGAGGAAACTCGGATCAATCGAGCCAGCTGCAAGCCGCGGTCGTAATGGCCGGCCCTTTGGAATTGGCAACGGGCCCCGTCGCCGACCGGTCCCGCAAAGAGCCTGAAATCTCAAACTCGAACAAGTGGCTGGGAAAAACCGTCGACCAGGCTCCTGAACTGTACCGCCTGGCCTCGGCGACAACGCATATCTCCGCGAGCACGCCGCCGATCCTGTTCATGACTGGCGAACATGACAATCCGGCAAGAAACATCGAAACGCGACGCCGCCTTCACGAATTGGGAATTAAATCGGATATCCGCGTCTACAAAGACGGGAAGCACGGCTGCTGGAATCGATTACCGTGGTTCGCCCCAATGGTCGACGACATCGACGAGTTTCTCACCGCGACGCTCAAGAAACAGACATCCTCTACGACAGTACCGCTGGTGACAACAGACTGGGGATCGATTCGGTCCCAGGCAACTGGTCTCGAGTTATGGGTCGACCGGGTCCCCACCAGCGGCAGCCTAGAGATTCCACGCCTGAACAATCCTATCGGCAAGATCTACCTGAAGGGTGATACAGGGAAGAACGAATTTAGAATCAAACCAGGCCTGAATACATGGACCGTCAGCCTGCCGAAGGGAACGACAAGCACTGGGAAGATCGTGGTCGTCATTGAGACCATCGGAGCGCCGCACTTGCCGCGTATTCCGCGCATCATTGGCACGTCACTCGAAGGGGACGTCACGTTGGCCGCCCATGATTCGATCACGCATGGCAAGCTCTTACGTTACGAGCCTCAGCCACACAAGAACACTGTCGGCTACTGGGCGAACGAGAAAGACTCATGCCAGTGGCACTTTTACACAGACGAGGCTGGAACGTTCGATGTGCACATCCTGCAAGGATGTGGAAAAGGGCAGGGGGGGAGCAAAGTCGAAATCAGCGTTGGCCAACGATCGATCGAATTCATCGTGGAGGATACCGGGCATTTCCAGAACTTCAAGGATCGGCGGCTCGGCACGCTGACACTCGATAACCCCGGGCTTCACACGTTACGGATTCGACCGATCGCCAAGGCCAAAAATGCCGTCATGGACGTTCGCCAAGTGCGACTCGTGCGCCAAACTTCCGTCGACCGCTGAAGAAGACTTGAAGAATACCTTCGATTGGCGACAGGATACCGGGACTAGTAATCGACCACGACCACAGGCAGTCTTTTTCCGGGATCTGTTTATTTGACCATTGGGGTCGTCCGGCCAACACGTTCACACGTTGTGGGCCGGTCTACCGCACGTTGTGGGCCGGTCTCCCGCACGTTGCGGGCCGGTCTCCCGACCGGCCCACCTTCGGGAAGGTCAATCGGTGAGTCGTGAGTCGCCACCGTGGCACGGTCGGGAAGACCGTGCCACAACACCCGTGAATTTCTCACGCCGTATCGGCGGAGCCTTTCAGACTCCCAGCCCCCTTCCTGGCCACCTGTGATTCGAAACAGACTCTCGATCCCATGCAGCAGACCGCATTCGCTGTCAGAAATAAACCTATTTCTTTTCACCAGCCCCTGCACGAAAACCTGCGTTTTCGGCACTACCACTGACGAGTCACGGCCCCGGGGGCTCCGCCTCCCAACCACGTGTTCAGTTTTTTCCCTACACCGATTGCAGAGAACAGAGGCAAATCATGACTACTCACCGACTTGGATTCCTCGCGATTGCGACATTCGCTATGTTGGCCAGCCAGCAACTCGCCACAGCCCAAACAACCGACGGAACAGACCCGCCCGATCCTGAACGTATTGCCAAGCGATGCGTTGACTCGATCAACAGGCTTGCCAAGCGTTGTGTTTCGGCCAATGTTGACACGGCCCATAAGTGCATTCGCCGGATAAACGAACTCCTGGAACACGGCGAGCGCGAAGCGGCCAGACGCCTTGCGCGGCGGTGCCTGCGTGTGATCGAAGATCGTTCCGACGCCTGTGTCGACGAGATCCACCATCGCTGCCGACACTGCATTCGACTGCTGCTGCGTCTGCAAGCACCGGAACTGGCTCGGCGTGTTCACAATGCGTGCGAGCAGGCCGTTGAACATGTGCGGCATTCGCAACGACGGACATCCAACGCAATCCGCTCGCAATTTGACGGACTTGACGTCCCTTAATAAGAAAATCGACTTAGCGGGGCCGGTTTTTGCGTCGTTCCCTCTCCCTGGCGGTTTTACCGTGAGGGAGAGGGACTTCGCGTGCGCCAGCCGTCCTCAACCAGTCTTCCCATCGTCACACTGGACAAGAACTATTTGTGAAATTCTGCCGATCCGAGTACGTTGGAACTATCGGCAGCGCACCCTCTGGCATCCGTGGTCTCGCCGGGCGGAACCACACTGCGACGCTGAGCAAAAGACGAAAACCGGAACGATCCCGCACACATCCGTGGTTGACCTATGTGATCGGTCAGCTCCATGGCGCTTCGCCCGCTCGGACGAAGCAGTGCGGTCTAGGCGAGGGTGGCTGTTTTGGTCCATCACGACGAGGAAAGGCGTTTGATCGCGGCGCTCGTTGCACGCAATCGCAACGCTTGGTCTGAATTCGTGGAACGATTTCAAGGCTTGGTGTATGCGCGTGTCGCACGGACTGCCCTGGAATTCAACCACCACCTGGATCGGTCGGCGATCGAGGATATCCGCGCGGAGATCTTTGCAGCATTGATCGAGAACGACTTTGCCAGTCTACGACGATTCGAAGGTCGCAGCAGCCTAGCCACTTGGCTAGCAATCATCGCACGGCGCAGCTGCTTAAGATGGATGCAAAAGAGGAGCCAACGCCAAGAACAGGTGAATCAACGGATCGATGACCTGCAACAGGAGGATATTGCGGGAGGCACTTCGGAGGATATCCTGGCGGCACTGATCCAGACCGAAGACGGACTCCGCCTGCGGACCATGCTAGGCCGTCTAAACGAAGGTGACCGATCAGTGTTGCGGATGTTCTTCATGGACGGCCTGAGTTACGCACAGATAAGTCGTGATTTGGGAATCTCCATTAACTCGGTGGGACCTAAACTTCAAAGAGCGCAAAAACGGTTGCGCCAACTTATGGAAACCGATGGCCAGCGTACGGCCAATCACAAATAATGTAATATAATCTCCAGCTGTTCTTGGACCGGAACCGAATGCAAACGTTCCGAGAAGCAAGATGAGCGAACCGCAAGGATCGTTAATCACCTTGATGCGATTTCTGGAGGGACACCTGTCCGCTTCCGAATCCGACGCTACGCGCCGGCATCTTGACGCCCCGGGCTGGAAATCGGCGTGGCAGCAGCTGCAATTGGCTGCCATGGAAACAACCCTTCCTGTCACAACGTGGGAAGAGCCCGCCGTTGCTGCCGAGACTCTGGCCGCCTTTTTGGAAGGCAACTTGTCCCTGGACGAAGCGGCTCGCATCGAACAGCATTGTTGGGAGTCGCCAGAATTACTGCGCGAAATGGTCAGCACCTACCGCTTTCTGTACGTCGAAGCGCCTCGCGAGGAAGCCATGGCGAGCCAGCCATCAGGCACCTCAACGGACCGACTGCTGACGATTTTCCCAGAAACCGACAATCTACCCGCCACGCAGAACGCTCGACCTTCCACCAGACCCAAGGTTGCAATCGTCACCCAGCCGACCGGCGCACATGAGACAGGCTCGACAGCGAAACCAGGTCCTAACTTTCCCGTTGTGGTCAGCGAGGGCAAAAGAGTGAGACCTTCGCGACGACGCACACCGGTCTGGGTGGTCTATGCCGCCACGATCGTGATCGGACTTGGACTCGGACTTGGCGCTGTCGTGATGATCAGTCTGAGCCGAGACAAGCCGCCCAACTCTCGTGAAGACATCGTCTCGCCTCGGGAGGGTCAAGATCCTTCAGCCCCCACGGAAGACTCCTTGGACGGATCGAACAGTTCAGAAACACCCAACGAGGAACCTGGGCACCCTGGGGCAAACTCGCCGAACACTGTGGAACCGCAATTGCCGAATCGCCCTTTTGACATCGTCAACGACGACACGCCGCTGCCTGACGATTCCGACCCGACACCGTCTCCACCGCAACGCCCGTTCCCGACAGTCGACAACAACTCGCTGCCAGTGACACCATACCGATCGTTTGCGGTCCAGTGGGAGCTGATTGATGGTCTGCTCGTCGCTCGCAACGACGACACGCAGCCGTGGCACGGCGCTCACGCCGACGTTCATCGCAACGAAGCCTCAACCTACGCCACGCTGCCCGATAGCTGGGCGAGTGCCAAGACCAATCATGGCCAGATCGTGTTGGCAGCGGATACGCAAGTTCAGCTGGACGGGACGCGCGAACGGCTCCACCTGACTGTCGAGCGGGGAAAGGTGGCTATCTCTGAGATCCCAGTCAACCAAGATGTGCGTTTGCAGACGGGACGAAAGAGCTGGATTATCAAACCGATCGAGGAGGACACCGCCTTTGGCTGTATGGTTCTTGCGAAGCAATCGCAGCTCGTCGTACAACAAGGCAAAGTCATGATCGCCGGCACGGAGATCGTGGCAGGCCGCCAGGTCGCTTTGGGCGAAGGCACTTTGGGCACGCCGTCTGCGATTGTCTCGAGCACCAATTGGTTTACGCGTCCCAAAACATCGCTCGAAGTTCCGGCCGCAACCCGCAACGCTTTGTTAACTAGTCGCGATATTCGTGCCGATCTGGCCGCCATTTGGCGATCCGATGACCATCTAGCGGGCTTGCTCGCAGGCCGCTGGTCGCTCGCGATTGCCACCAACCAAACGCTGACGCGGGCGTTGTCGGCGAACGACGACAAGACTCGACTGGCGGCACTTCATTTGCTGCTCTCATCCGACCCCAACAGTCCGCGGGTTCTGTTCGTGTTGCGAGCCTTGGCGCGGCGACCCGGGAACGCGCAAATGGTCCGCAATGTGCAAAACTGGCTTAGTTCCGCCCATGCCGGGAAGCTCGTCACACGAACCGACGCCAAACAGATGGTAAATGGGTTGCGCAGCGATTATCTGGCGATCCGTCAGATTTCGATATTCTTTTTGGAAACAGCCTTCGGCAAACCCTTTCTGTTTGACCCCAAATCTGGGCCAGCGGTCCGCACCAAAGCGGCACGCGATTGGACAATGTTTCTTGAAGGCGCTCGCTCAACGCGAAACACCGATCGCGCAACACTATAGTGACGCTTTGTCTGAGCAATCGACGACAGCCATAGGCCGTGGCTCTGGCTTGCTTCGCAAAGTGGGACATTTACATGAAACAACACGTTGTGGGCTGACCTCCCGATACGTTCGGGGTCCATCGGTGAGTCATGTCATCGCCGCGGCACGGTCGGGAGACCGTGCCACAACACGTCTGAGCTAAAGAGTGAGACAAGGATTCTGCCTGCCTTGGTTTTTTTGTCCATGAAACCGCAAGCTATGTGTGTGTGTCGCACAGCCCACTCGTCGAATCGGTTCGGTCCTGGTACGATTTTCGGCTATGACCATCTCACCGATGATGCAACAGTTTCACGACGCCAAGGAAGTCGCCGGCGACGCGATTCTGTTGTTCCGCATGGGCGACTTCTACGAACTCTTTCACGAAGACGCCAAGACCGCCGCTCGTGTGCTGGGGCTGACGCTGACTAGCCGCGACAAAGGCGACAACCCGATTCCAATGGCCGGTTTTCCACACCACCAACTGGATGGTTACCTGGGCAAGCTGATAAAGGCCGGTTTTCGGGCCGCCGTTTGCGAACAGATGGAAGATCCCAAATCGACCAAAGGGTTGGTCAAGCGGGAGATTGTTCGAGTGGTCACGCCCGGTACGCTTACCGACGAAGCGCTGCTGGACCCGCGCGAAAGCAATTTCCTGGCCGCCGTCGTGGCTGGCGGCAAGAACCGCGAACAAGAGATTGGCGTGGCCTGGGCCGAGTTGTCGACCGGCCGTTTCCAAGCTGCCGTGTTTTCCGCCGAACGGTTGGCTGACGAACTTGCTCGGATCAACCCGTCTGAATGCCTGGTTTGCGAAGACGACGACCCGTTGCCGCCCTACTTCCGCGAAACGTTGATGCTGACCAAACGCCCCGTCTGGTCGTTTTCTCACGAAGCCGCAAGCGTGGCGCTGTCGAAGCATTTCGGTTCCACGTCGTTGGAAGGATTTGGATTTGGCGACGACGACGCCACCGCGATTCGGGCCGCTGGCGCAGTTCTTGAGTATCTGTGCGAGACTCAACGGTCGTCGCTGGATCACATCGATCGCCTCGTACCGTATTGCCGAAGCGGAGCCTTGGAGATCGACGAGTCGACGCGACGCAGCCTGGAAATCACGCGGACAATTCGCGAAGGCAACCGCGAAGGCTCGTTGCTGTCGATCATCGACCGCACCGTCACCGCCATGGGGTCGCGACTATTGGCTGATTGGATCGCTAGCCCGCTGACCGACATCAACGTCATCAACGCACGATTGGATGCCGTGGCAGAGCTCAATTCTCAAGCGGCCTTACGCGAGGACGTCCGCACGCAATTGAGAGGTGTCTATGACTTGGAACGCCTGCTGGCTCGCGTCACTACCGGTCGCGCCACGCCGCGTGATCTGAGCTTCATCAGCCGCACGCTGGCTGGCCTTCCAAGGCTGAAAGCCAAACTAGCGGCGCGGCAGTCCTCGCGATTGCAGGAGCTTGAGCAACAGATCGACCTGTGCCCTGATCTGCGAGGAGTTTTGGAAGCGGCCCTAGTGGATGATTGTCCGCTTAGTGCAAGAGACGGTGGCGTCATTTGCGCTGGCTACAGCCAACCCTTGGACGAACTTCGCGAATTGGCAGCCGGTGGTAAACAGTGGATCGCTCAGTATCAGGCCAAAATCTCCAAGGAGACCGACCTGCCAAACCTGAAAATCGGCTTCAACAAGGTTTTCGGGTACTATCTCGAGCTAAGCAATACGCATCGAGACAAAGCGCCTGACTATTTCATTCGCAAGCAGACACTGAAGAACGCCGAGCGTTACATCACGCCCGAACTCAAGGAATACGAAGAAAAGGTCATCTCCGCCGACGATAAGGCGCGCGACCTGGAATATGAAGTATTCACGGAGTTGCGCAATTTAGTGCATAGTTCGGGCTCGCGGTTGCGAAGCACTGCCGAGGCGTTGGCTCAGCTAGACGTGCTTGGCGCGTTATCGGAATTGGCACAGCAGCGCGGCTACTGCCGGCCTACCATGGTGAACGAGCCGGTGCTGCAGATCGTCGATGGCCGCCATCCAGTCTTGGACATTATCGAACCGCAGGGAACGTTTGTACCCAACGACACAACCGCTAGTCCGGACGAAGGGATGATCATGTTGATCACGGGTCCCAACATGGCCGGTAAGAGCACGTACATTCGGCAAGTGGCGTTACTAACGCTGATGGCACAGACTGGAAGTTTCGTGCCGGCGGAAGCCGCCACGATTGGGATCGCGGATCGAATTTTTGCGCGTGTCGGTGCCAGCGACGAACTCACGCGCGGACAAAGTACCTTCATGGTCGAGATGACCGAGACCGCGCGGATTTTGAACACTGCGACCGCGCAGAGCCTGGTTATCTTGGATGAAATTGGCCGCGGCACGAGCACCTACGATGGCGTCTCGTTGGCCTGGGCCATCGTCGAACATATTCACGACCAGATCGGTTGCCGCACGTTCTTTGCCACGCACTATCATGAATTGACCGATCTTCAAAACACGCTGGGAGGCATTCGCAATCTGAACGTCGCAGTGAAAGAGTGGGACGACAACGTGGTCTTTCTGCACAAGATCGTCGCGGGTGCCGCGGATAAAAGTTATGGGATCCACGTCGCACGACTGGCCGGCGTGCCAAAATCTGTCAACGAGCGCGCGAAACAGATTCTGAATCAGCTGGAATCCGATCACTTGGACGATTCGGGCAAGGCCAAGATCGCCAATCGGGGCAAGACTCGTCCACGCGGCGATGTGCAACTGACGCTGTTCGCTCCGTATGACCATCCGTTGTTGGAGACGATCAAAGACACGGACCTCAACGAGCTAACGCCGCTGGCGGCCTTGCAGCAGATTCAGCAGTGGCAGGCGGCGCTAAATGAAGAAAAGACACCACAACCGCGGTAAGATCCAAGTATAGCCCAACCCAACCCATCGATCGAGGTAACCGTGGCGGACGTCCAAGGAGTTGCGAAGAAGGTCATTGCCAACGTCGAGCAAGCGATCGTCGGCAAACGGCAGCAATTGATTATGTCTTTGGTGGCCTGGTTTTGCGAAGGCCATATTCTGTTGGAAGATGTGCCGGGCGTCGCCAAGACAATGCTGGCTCGGGCGATGGCCCGTAGCGTCGGTTGTTCGTTCAAGCGGGTTCAATGCACACCGGACCTGTTACCATCCGATGTCACCGGTGCCTCTATCTTCAATCAGAAGACCGCCGAGTTTGAGTTTCGTCCCGGTCCAGTCTTTGCACAGATCGTACTGGCAGACGAGATTAATCGGACCACCCCCAGAACTCAAGCGTCGCTGCTGGAAGCAATGGCTGAGTCACGTGTAACGGTCGATGGCATCACCCACGACCTTGCACCGCCGTTCTTGGTGGTCGCGACGCAGAACCCGGTTGATCACGAAGGGACGTTTCCACTGCCCGAAGCACAACTGGACCGTTTTCTGATGAAGTTCAGCTTGGGTTATCCGAACTTTGATGACGAACTCAAAATGCTGGAGATGCTGCAGCACGCCCACCCGCTGGATAGTCTCGAACCGGTGATCCAGGCCGAAGAACTGATCGAGTGTCAAAATGACGTCCGCGAGATTCACGTCGACATCAAAGTCCAACAGTACCTAATGCAAATCGTCCACCTGTCGCGTGAACACGAGGACTTGGCATTGGGAGGTAGCCCGCGGGCGTCGATTGCATTGTTTCGCACGGCGCAGGCGATGGCGGCGATTCGCGGGCGAAATTACGTTCAGCCGGACGACGTAAAGCGGATCGCACCGCCGGTGATGACGCACCGGTTAATACTGCGTCCTGAGAGTCGACTTCGCAAAGTCACTGCCGAACAAGTGGTGCAGGATATTATCGACGAGATCGCCGTGCCGACTTTGGAGTAATTAAGACCCATGAACTGGATTGTCGGCGCGGTCCTGATTCTGATCCTATCCCTGATCTTCGATCTGGGCTTGCTGGCATACGCGATGTACGCGCTGTTGGGGATCCTGTTGGCCAGTCGATACTTGACTCGAACTTGGGCCGACAATCTGATCGCCCAGCGCGAATGTAATCGGCTGACCGCTGACGTGGGCGATACGGTTGCCGTCGTGGTGAATATCGAGAATCAGGGATCGCTGCCGATCCCCTGGTGCTTGGTCGAGGACTTGTTGCCGCACCGCGCGTTAATCCATGACCCACCCAACCTAAAAGTGAAGGGGCGCCGCGTCCAACTTTCCATGTTACCCGGCGGTGGTCAGCGTCAGTTGCTGTACAGAATGCAATGCAATCGTCGAGGTTACTATCAGCTCGGCCCGCTGGTCCTGGAAACCGGCGATCTGTTTGGGCTGCATCGACGTTATCGGGTCGCCACGAAACCCCATTTTTTGATGGTCTATCCGCAAGTGATGCCGCTGGAAGGCTATGACGTCAGTTCGAAGCGTCCGATTGGCGAAGTCACGATGACGCATCGGCTGTATGAAGACCCAACGCGAATTGCCGGTGTCCGTCGCTATGAGGCGGGGGATCCACTGAACCGAGTTCACTGGAAAGCAACCGCTCGGACGGGCGAATTGCACAGCAAGGTATTTGAACCGTCGACCATCGCTGGTGCCACCATCTTAATGGACTTCCACCGTGATTCTCACGCGGCGAAGCACGAACCGATGCGGAGCGAATTGGCTATCACCGCCGCGGCTTCCATCGCCAACGCCGTCTACGAAATGGCCCAGCAAATCGGGTTGGTCACCAACGCCCGCGACGCCGCGGATCGGATTCGCCAGGAGGGGTGGGCCGCCGACATCCGTACCAGAGACGCCGCTCGCACCGCCGCCAGTATGCTCGACGACAGCGACCGCCTGCAGCCCGTCGTTGTTGAAACACGTCGGGGCGCGGAACAGTTGATGCGAATCCTGGAATCGCTGGCACGGGCAGAGTTGACCGACGGGCTGACGCTGGCACAACTGATCGGCGAAACGCAGAACCGTCTTCCGCGTGACGCGTCCGTGATTGCAATAATGCCTCAGGTGGACGAAGAGAAAGCGATCGCCTTGGCCAACCTGCGTCGCAGCGGGTACGCAGTCACGGCCATCCTGAATATGTATGACGAGTACGATTTTGCCGAAGCCTCCGGTCCGCTGCTGGCCGCGGGAATTGGTACGCAGCAATTGAAGGATGAGGCGTCCGTTGTCTCGGTCTGTCGCAAATTTGTGTTAAGATAACATCAGGCTTGGATCGTCCGCGGCGGCGACTGGATCGTCCGCAGTGGCGACTGGGCTTCACCCTCTCCCATCACTTGATCGGCAAGACCAGCATGGCACGTCGACCGCGCCCCACTTTGGCCGACTATGCGGTAATCGGAATCAGTCCGGCCCTGATCATGTTCTTGATTGGCAGCTTGGTGTTCTTCTTGATCACCGTCTTCTACCAAGGTCAGTTTGACGTCCGCCTCAGTTTCATCATGGTGATGTTTATCATGGCGGCCGTCAGCATTGCGCGGATTTCGATCAACGAAGGCCGAGAATACGCTTCGCTGTTCGCCTTGCCGCTGGCCGGAGTGACCTTGTTTGCAATGTTTCGCTTTGTCGAGTTCAGTGGAGCGTTCGCGCGATTGAGTGGTGTTTTCAATATTGCCTTGCTCGCAATCATCTGGTTCTGCGCTGACAAGCTGACTTGGGATTGCACCGTCATCGACGAAAGCAAAGACTCGTCAGGCCAAGGGCTGTTGGAAACAGCCGGGCTGGACGATGGACAACCCACTACTGAACCAGAAGCCGCGTCCGATGCCCCGAATGAACCGCCAACCGCAGTCGCTGCAGGGCTCTGGCAGAAATTCATTGAACACCGCCGACGGCCCCATGCGCCCGGGATCTGGGTAATCTATTTTTCGATTGCGGCACTGCCTATCTTCGGACTTGGACAGCTCTTCCTGCGTGACGATGTGAGTCGCCGATACGCCTTCAAGCTGTTGGTGGTCTATGTCGCCGCCGCGTTGGGATTGTTGCTGACAACAAGCTTCCTGGGCCTGCGTCGTTATCTGCGGCAGAGGCGGCTGGAAATGCCAAAAGAAATGGCTGGCACATGGCTGGGTGTCGGCGCGGCGATGATTGCGGCGCTGCTCTTGATCTGTATGTTGTTGCCACGACGCAACGCCGAGTACTCAGTTAGCGATCTGTCATTCCTCAATTCGCCAATCGATTTACCCGTTTCCGATTGGGGTGTCGGTAACGATGGCCAGCAACAAGACCAAGCGGAACGCAAAGTCAAACAGGATGACGCCACTTCTCAGATGGAAGGCCAGAAAGGCGAGGGCGGTCAAACCGAATCGAAACAGAGCCAGAGCCAGAGCGGCGCCAAATCAAAACAGTCGCAAAGTAAGTCCGACGGCAAGAGTTCGGGCAAAAAGTCCAAAGGCGGTAAGAAAGGCAAGAGCGACAAGTCGGCCGAGCGTTCACAGAGCGACTCTAATGAACAGAGTTCCGAAAACCAACAGGAGGGTGAACAATCCAACGGCGACCAAGGCGAACCGTCAGAATCGGGACAAGACCAGGACACATCGAATAACGAAGACCACGATGATCAAGAACCGCAGGATCCTGCAGAGTCCAACGATCCAGAGGAAGATCCGCAGGATCCATCCAATCCCTCGGGGCAACAGAAGCAAGACAGCCAGTCCCAGGAACAACCTTCGAAATCGCAGTCCAAGCAGCCCCGCAGCCGACAGTCTTCATCCGCGTCTAGTAATCGGTCCAACCCAACGAAACTGTTTAGCCAACTTAGTCCAACATTGAGTGGCATCCTGAAGGCACTGTATTGGCTGATCGCCATTGCGGTGATTGCCTATTTGGTTTGGAAGAACTGGGAGCAAGTGTGCAAGGCCGTGCAGAACTTCATCAAAGCGATGCAGGATCTCTGGGCACGGCTTTTTGGTGGCCAACCAAGCGACGATGAAGTTGTGGTTTCCGAAACGACCGAGACGGCTCCCGACTGGCGACCGTTTTCGGACTTTTCCGATCCGTTCGTTTCAGGTCGCGCGGATCGATCGTCGACCGAGGAGTTGATCGGCTACACGTTCGAGGCATTTGAGGCCTGGGGACGAGAAAACGGTTGCGGGCGGCTTGCCGAACAGACTCCGATCGAGTTTGCCAAAGAGGCCGTTCGCTGTCACGGCGAACTCGGTAAGGACGCCCTCCGCGTGGCCGAACTCTACAACTGGACGGCCTACGGAAAGACTCAGGTCCCCGATGCGAATCGTGAGTACCTGCGACGATTCTGGCAAGAGCTGTCAGCGTGCGCTGTCGTCTGAGCCAGCCGAATATCCGTCTGTATGGAAAAACCGCTGACGGCCTTCGGCCGTAAATGGCTGTTCCTGATCTTATTCTTAAGAGTAAGACTAAGAGTCCCGTTCACGCGTTGCCGGCGATCTGGTTACATCGTCGCAACTGTGTGAATCTGTTCTGCGTCCTCACGCGTCTGTGCGACCACGATTCTCGAACCGTCTGCCGTATCGATTTTCACCAGGGGCGACTCGGGTACATCACGCGCGTAGCGCAACGTCAACGCGGCGGCAAACTTCAGTGCATCCTCGCGCGGTGGACCAACCACGATTGCGTGCGGGCCGTAGAAATTGTCGGGGCAGAGGATCGCGGTACTGCTCGCGTCTGGCGCTTCGTGCAGTGCGACCAACCGCTGATTCTCGTCTAAATTTCGGCCCAAAATCACCTTGATCTCTTCATCGAAACGGAAATGGCGGCCGTGTTTCAACAGATCGAAATCCCACCGTTGGGCGAGTGTCGGCATCTCGAATAGATCGAAAACTTTCTTGGAGAATCGAGGCTCAGTTAGCGAACAGCCTGTCGATGGTGTGGGGATATCTTCAAAACCAAATTGTTTTGCCAGTTTGATCAAGCCTTTTCGACTTCGACCCTGGAAGGCGTAGAGTTTTTCGCGGTCCACCCAGCCTTCGCGCTCTGGCAGCGTCATCGGTAGGAACTTTGCCGAAAGCGGTCGCAACAGCAGATCCTCCAGATCCGAATGGTACGAAATCACGTTCAGGTCTTTTCGTTTCTGACTCATTGGCCGTTGGCCAACCACTTCACCGCTGACGATAAAATCCGCACCGATCTGTTCCATGAACGCCTTGGCACGTTCAAACATATAGATTCGACAATCAACGCAAGGATTTGCGCCCTTGCCGTAACCGAACATCGGCTTGCGCACCAGATCCAGGTAATCATCTTCCTGGCCGACGACGGTCATTCGCACGCCCAGGTCACGTGCTGTTTGGGCGGATTGATCTTGGCAACATGTGAAAACCGTCTTGAAGTTGAGTGCTTCAACTTCAATTCCTTGCGCCTGCATGATGCGAATCACCAGCATGCTATCGAGGCCGCCTGATAACAAGGCAACACAACGTCTAGGTTTGCTCATTGCTGCATTTTCATTTCCATTTGAATTTTGACAAAACCACGGCCTGCTACTCGACGTATGGGATCGGTTGATCGGTCAGCGCGGCCAAAGCGTTATGTGCGGCGCGTTGCTCTGCTTCTTTCTTGTTTCGCCCCCAGGCCGCATGATAACGGCGACCCTTGATCTGTGCAGCCACATAGAATTGCTTTGAATGATCGGGGCCTTTCTCGTCCAACAGCAGATAGGTCGGTGTCGTACCACAATCCCGTTGCGCGAACTGCTGCAGCGATGACTTATGGTTCCCACCCAATTCTCCGGACTCGACGAGTTCGACCTCCGGAGTAACATAGCGAAAAATGAATTTGCGAGCGGATTCGTCTCCACTATCCAAGTAGATCGCCGCGGCCAGTGATTCAAACACGTCCGCCATCAGCGACGCAGGGACATCTGCATTGGCGGCCATCCCCTTGCCAACAATCAAGCACTCTTCCAGACCCATCTCTCTACTGAATTTGGCACAAGACAGGCGACTCACGACAACCGACTTAATGCGTGTCAGGTCGCCCTCGAGAAAATTCGGGAAGGTGTCGTAGAGATACTCGCACACGACGGCGCCCAAGATCGCGTCGCCCAGAAACTCGAGGCGCTCATTCGAGGCAAGTCGACTATCCGCACTTGAAGCGTGCGTTAACGCAGCAAGCAACAGGGTCCGATCCCGAAATGTGTACCCAATTCGTTCCTGACACAAATCGAGTTTGAGTTGCTGCTGGTCGTCTGGAAAGTCCGCGTCTGGCCGGGGTCCAGGTGACTCCGTCATGAGTCGACTCGTTGTCTGTGTTTCCAAAAACAAGGCCGGACGGAGATTCGGTTGGTCACCTCAAGCACTGTGACCAACCGAATCGACGCGCGTGCCATGAATTGCACGATGCGACGTAACCCTATCAACGAGCACACTTTTTGTCAACGTGAGGCGATTTGATGCTGCCCACCAGAACCCTGCCGGGTGCTGCCTAGCTCTTGTCGCAAGTCAACGTAACTGGAGGAATCGCATTGGCCTGCGGCCACGTCTGACTATAATTCTGCATGGCTTGCCAAGCAGCCGTGTCTTCCCAGCAGGGTGCTGTCGATCCGAAGGACGCGAGATTGGGATCGTCACGGCAGCAAGCCACAAGACCTTCGCATAGCACCATACCTGAACGTCACAAAACCGTTTGCGGCCCCGCCTCTCGAGAATCAAAGGAACTGAAGATGTTCAATAGACTGTGGATCTTGAATCACGCTGTCACGGTGGTCTGCCTGACCACATTTGCCATCGCCATGCCCGTCTCTGCGGACGACATGCCGACGGCGATCGACCACGCAAAATCACTGTCGCGCGCATTTCGCTCGGCTGCCAAGACCGTGACCCCTTCGGTGGTCACGATCATTGCCAAGCAGAAAATCAACAATGGCGACGGTCGACAGCCAGATTTGCGCAGCTTACTGAATGACCCATCGCTGCGGCGGCTTTTCCCAGATGGCCAAATTCCACGCTTA
>JASLPZ010000081.1:0-23360 GCA_030744725.1 Pirellulaceae bacterium | reverse complement strand
ATATCGAGTCCGAGTACTTCCCCGATCTGTCCACATGGTGGGCCAACAATCAGGTGCAGGTAAAGAACTACGAGCTGATGGCGTTTCTCAAGAAGAGATTTCCAATCGCCGAACCGGTGGTCGGCGACAACGACGTTGCCGGGGTAGAGACAGGTGACAGTGATTCGTCAGACATGTTGGACGAGCTAGGCACGTTGGACGAGCAAGACGGGGCAGATTCGGGTGGCGCTGGACTCGACTTGCCTGGCCCCACAGGCCCTGGCTGGATCATCGAAATCCAAGGCTACCATTACTTCAACAAGTCGCTCAGCTTGGGAGGTGCCGTGCACGTACGAAGCACCCTGCTGAAAGAACTCGAGCGAGGTAGCGTTGTTCTTCCAAATAAGAGCGATGGAACGGGAACGCAGACGGAGTTCACAATGAAAGAGCTGGGAATCGGCTTTCCCATCCTAGCCGTAGAAAGCGGTCAGCCAGTATTGACGCCAGTCCCCAATCCTGATTTTGCCCCAACCACAGGCGGTACCAATGGTGGTTTGGGCGAGGGTGGGTTTGGTGGAGCGTCTGGTGAATTCGGTGATGCGCCGGGCGCGCTTGGTGGAGCGCCAGGCGGTCTTGCCGGACCCGGATCACTTGCCGGTAGTGGTCCAGCCGGACCGGGTGGCCCGGCAGCCGAGGGCGCAGAGGTGGAACCCCAGTTCTTTTCCGTCAAAAAACACTCGTTCACGGTCCAGTTTGTGTGGCAGGAAAACCGCTTGACCACTCGCGTTCAAGAGCGCGAGGATCGGGAAAAAGCGTTGCAAAAGGCAGCAGCCGACGCCGCAAAGGCAGCCGCCGAACAGGCTGGAAGTGATCCAGCAACACCCGCAGCAGGGGATGCATCCGAAACTGAGGAAGGGAGCTAATTGTGGATCAAGTCAAGCTGATTTTATCAAAACTCGTCAAGCACTGGTTTTGGGTCGTCTGTAGCATCATGGTGCCGTTGCTGTTGGGCGGTTGGTTTGTCACCACCTCCGGCATGAACGATGCCACCAAGCAAGGGAAAAGTCGGATCGATAAAGCTTTTAGCATCGACACTGCCATTAGGAAAACACCCGCTCATCCCAATTCTCTATCCCAGCAAGGGTTGGAGAAATTAGAAAAAGAGATCATCGCGGAAGTCGTGGCTGCATGGAAGATTCAATACGAGCAGCAACGCAAATTCCTTGTCTGGCCTGAAGAGCTGGGGGACGAGTTCATTGCTCAAGTGGACGAGTATCGTCCGATCGAGAAACTGAAATACGCCCCCAACGATCCGACCAACGAAATCGATGTCCAATTTCGCGAACTTTATCGAAATTACATCCAGGAAGAACTGCCAAAACTAGCCCAGATCATCGGTGCCGATTGGTTGCCTTCGGGGGCCGGAGGTGGTGGTGAAGGCATGCGGGGCAGTGGCATGGAAGGTGGTCTTGGCGAAGGTGGTTTTGGTGGTGACACCGAAGGTGGTTATGGCGGTGGCAGCGATGGTGGTTTTGGCAGCGGCGCGAGCGGAGTTTTTGGCGGTGGGATGGGCGGTCAGTCTGGTTTACCAGGCACAGGTTTAGGTGCTGTTTCAACGGCGATCGTCACATGGGATCCATCGGACCAAACGCGATTGCAAAGTATGAGGTTTGATTGGAGAAGATTGCCTGGCGGAAAACCTGGGACTTTGGACATTCTGTACGCCCAAGAGAATCTCTGGGTCATGCAAGCCTTGATGCGAATTGTGGCCACCACGAACCAGGGCGCAACGGCGCGTTACAACGCGACGGTCAAGGAAATCAAATATATCCAGATGGGACGAGAAGTTGGACCTACAACCAGCCGCGTGCAGCGTCTTCAAGCTGCTGCCGGTGGCACCGGTGGCGAAGGCGGGCTTGGAATGATGGACGGGATGGGAGGACCCGGCAGCGGGATGGAAGGCTACGGTGAATCAGGCATGGGGTCAGGAGCCAGCGCGATGGGCGGTGCTGGCATGGATGGTGAAACCGGCGGGATGGAAGGCTCTGGCATGGACGGCTCTGGTATGGAAGGCTCTGGTATGGAAGGCTCTGGTATGCTTGGCGAAGGCGGGGCGATGGCGGTCGCAAGCAACGATCCGGCACACAACCGATACGTCGACAACAACTATGTTCCAATCGCCGCCAGTCGATTGCGCGAGGTGATGGAGTCAGAAAACCCAGCACCTGCGAACGCCTTCCTGGTGGTCGCCAAACGGATTCCCATTCGGATGGGTATGGTCATTGATCAGCGCAAACTGCACAATTTTATCGCAGCTTGTGGAAGCTCGAACTTAGTGGTTGAAGTTCGGCAGGTGCGCGTTAACAGAATCGGTAGTGGTTCCAGCGGTAATGGCGGCATGATTGGTGGCATGGGAGGTTCATATCCTGGCGGAATGGGCGGCGGAATGAGCGGGGGAATGATGTCTGGTGGAATGGGTGGGAGTCTTGGCGGTGGCCTTGGTGGCGGCCTTGGTGGCGGTCTTGGTGCCGGCTTCGGCGATGAAGGAGCGGCCGGCGAGGGAAGTTCGTTCGGAATGGGAAGCGGGATGGGAGAAGGTCCCGGTGGTTACGAGGGCGGTGATGGAAGCAGCGGCGCGTTTAGTGACGTTTCACCCTACGATCTGCCTGTCGAAATCTACGGAATGGTGTACATCTACAATCCGATTAGCCTGCGTTTACAAGAGGCGACAAGTCAGGTCACGGCGGATACGGATCTGGAAGGCAGCACGACAACGCCCACAGCACCGGTCGATGATACCAGTGCACCACCTGCGACCGACGCAACGACACCGGCAGACGCTGCTCCTGGAGCTGGAGCGGCGGCTGGAGGAGCAGACCCGGAAATTGGCGACCAATTGAATCAGCCTGCGCAGGCTGGTGGCTAAGAGCACATGAGTAAAAACCAACGAATCGGGCGATCTGTGCCTGCTTGACAAGGGTCGAACTGCTATACTGAATTCGTACGCCGTTAGGAACGGCGGCGTGCGAAAAAGACAAAATCGAGGACGTACCTCGCAACGACACGAGGAGCCACACGATGGCGAAACTTGGCTTAGACAAAGACGCTTTTAAGCGATTCTTTTCCCTGCACGTCGAGAAGATTGTACTCGGCGTCGTCGTTTTGGTACTGGTTTTGTTTGTCTACCGAGGCTCACGCCTCGAAGGCCTGGCCAGTGACAAGCGTCCTGACGTTTTGAGGACGAAGGCGGTTGAAGTCAAGAAATTCATCACAGATCCGCTGCCCGTTCCGACGATCGTGGCGGAGAACGAACGACCGACCGAGTTCGTTCAACGAACCACCGCCGGCCAGGCACCGATCAACGCTATTGGCTATCCGGCCCCAGTGTATCCTGGCCCGCAAAAGCCGTCAGGGCGAAAACGTACGGATCCGGATCTCTATCCGCCGATGGACATTGAAGCTGTGGCGATGTCGAACGGCCCCGTCGCCTATGTGCCGGTTCGAGGCGAAGTGGATCCGCTCAAAGACGATGAGATCATGGAGCCAAAGAAAGCGAAAGAGGTCAAAAAGAAACGAAAAAAGCGCAAGAAGCGTGACAAGAATGATCCCTATGGTGGCTTAGGTGGCTACGGTGATGAGGATGGCGGCATTCCCGGAATGGGCTCAGGTTCCGGTGCTCTTGGCGGACTTGGCGAATTCGGAGGGATGGACGATGAAGGTGACGAAGGCAGTATGCTCGGTGCCATGCCAGGCGGATCTGCAATGGGCGGATCTGGAATGGGCGGATATGGAGGAGGTGCCGGTGTGGCGGGCATGGCGGACCCAGCGAACATCGAAGGTTATCGACCACAATCCGGCGCGCTTGTTATCACGAGACACGTGGTTGGTGTGACCGCGAGAATTCCGTACAAGAAGCAGTGGGACGAATTCGATGTCAAATTATCCAATGCCATGGGCTACACCAGGTCGCGCGATGTGCCAACGTACTTGGGCTTCTACGCGGAACGCGCCGAAGTTAAAGACGAAACCGAAACGGAATTTGAATGGAAGGCGATTTCGACCTCCGAATTTGTTGTGAAACAGATGAACGATAGGCGACGACCCTATGGCGGATGGGCAGGGTTTCCCGCGGAAATCGCGGATCCACGGTACGTTATGCCCGGCATACTGACGATGCCTATACCGCCAATTGTGTCGAAGTCGTACGATGATATTGCCATTCACAGCAAGATTCCTCGATATCAGGTCGCGCCACAAATTCCCGACACGGATGACGCACAAGACGCACCTGAGGATTCAGACGAGCCACAGGGTATCAACAGCGGCCCGTCGCTGACCGGTGGTCCTGGTTTGCAGGCGGGTTTCAGCGGTGAAGGTACCTCTGGTATGCAAGGTATGAATGGATATGGCATGGGTGCGCCTGGCATGGGTGCACCTGGCATGGGTGCACCTGGCATGGGTGCACCTGGTATGGGTGCACCTGGTATGGGTGCACCTGGTTTGGGTGCGTCTGGCATGGGTGCACCTGGTATGGGTGCACCTGGCATGGGTGCGTCTGGCATGGAAGGAATGGGTGGATATGGCGAGGAAGGTAGCGGCGGGTATGGCGGCATGGGCGATGGCATGGGCGGCATCCCCACATTTGGCCCCACCGTCGAATATCTGATGGTTCGCTTCTTTGACCTTTCCATCAAAGACACGACCAAGAAATACCGCTATCGCATCCAGCTCTGGGTGGAAGACCCGAATCATCCCAAGAATCCTCTCGCCGAACCGAATGTGCGAGCACTTTCCACGGCCGTCCGAACTCGTATCACGGACGTCAAGGCCAAGGAAGCTGCAGCAAAGAGCCGTTTATCTTATTTTCGCGTGACAGAGTTCAGCGAACCGAGTGCTGTTGTTTCGTTCGGACCCAGCAACCAAACGCTGGGTGGTGAAATCTCGATGGAAAAACCAAAGGTGATCAACGATTCGTTTGGTAACCAATTCGACCTGATGGCCGTCGAACGATCTGCAAAAGTCATGTCGGTCGTTTGGGACGCAAAACGTGCCATCGAAGTTCCTGGTTTGGTGGACGCCCATCGCGGCACCTTTCTGAACTTCGATCTGGACGCGGATGTGGTGCATCCAGTTTCACTTCAGTACAAGACGATCAAGGAGTATCCTTTTAAGACCAATCGCATGGTCTTGGACTTCATCGGTGGCAGGCCGCTACCTGTTCCCAAGGACGAGCAAGAAGACAATCCGCTTTTCTCGCCTGCCGAATTCTTATTCTTGAACGAGAAGGGTGAATTCTTTGTCAAGAACGAATTGGACGACTGGGACGGGTTCAAGAAACGATTGCCACCGGTACCCGCCGCCACCGACGACTCGATGTTCGGCGGCCTCGGCGACGGCGAGGGCATGGGAGATATGGAGGGCATGGGAGGCTATGGTGAAGGTGGCTATGGTGAAGGCGACGAAGGTGGTGACGACGGTGAGGGTGGCCGTGGTAGAGGCCGCAGGGGTCGAGGCGGTAGCGACGACGAATAGCACCAGTCCCAGTGAAACGACTGCTCTAACGGTCGTATCAAAATGCTTTTGGATTCAAACAGCCACTGCAAAACAGTGGCTGTTTTCTTTTTCTTGACAAAGTGACCTTGACGGTCGTCTGGACTGCCAGTATTTATCCCGCTCTCATCTACGGAGAAAACCCTGTCACGGTTGTCAAATCGCGGTGGTCACTGACTGTTGTGGTACGTCAACGCTTGTCTTTGAGTTGCTTAGACGCGAATTCTCGCGAACGCAAACGACAAGAATGAAGCAGCGTATCAGAAGTTGAAACTTGGCCTCTTCGATTCGAAGCACCTCAAAGAAGGAGAATCGCGTTGAAAGCGATCGCCTATTTGTCGTTGACTGTCACCCTATCCCTGGGGCTTGCGTTGGCCAGTCCGGCGACGGCTCATCCTCTCACAACACAGCTGGCACAAGCGACCGCATCAGTCGGTCAAACGGCGTCTGACGGCGACCGGTACCCGGTCACGTCACCGGCGGTCACTTCAGGGGCTAGTGCGCCTCCGATCATTGCGCCTCCCAGTGCCCGCTTTACGCCGTTGGGCTCAGCTCCAGCTGGCCGAGACGGAATTGGTCGCCTGCCATCGGTCGCCGCGGCGCCACGGCCGTTCAGTTCCTCTGGCAGACCGCTCGCTGGTGGACGCGTCGTTTCGCATCCAGCCAAAGACCGCGCCTCGCAGCTTGTCTTCCAGGCCCAACAGCAACTGTTGCGAGGCGAACTGGATTCAGCCTTGCGACTGGCTGAACAAGCACAACGATTGCAAGTTCCCAAAGAGGCCTTCGGGCCACAGGAAATGCGACCCTGGCAAGTCCTCATGGAGATCGAGCGACGCCAGAAGGGTGTCGTACCGGCCAGCAAGTTTACATTACCCCAACGGGCAGCTGGGTTTCCCGTGCAACGAGGGATCTACAATCCCAACACCGATCCATCCAGCAACATGCGGGCGCAAATCCGTGTTCCCACGCCCGCGGGACCACCATCGGTTCAGCCATTGGGACGTCAGCTATTCGAGCAAGGGATGGCCGCATTGGAAGGTCAAGATCGCGGTCGCGCCCTCCAGCTCTTTCGCGAAGCCTGGCAACACCAAAGTGATCTTGATCCGTCAACGCGCCAGCAACTCACGGACAAGCTCAGCCTGCTGAGTTCTGCACGAGACATCGTATCCAGCGGTCGAGAACCTTCGCCGTTGGAGCAAGTCGATACCGCCCAGGAACTCTTGCGTCAACAACTCTATGGCGAATTCTCCATTGAGGGGAAAGCCGCGGACAAGCAGATGAAGGCGGAACCATTCGCAGCACTAGAACGCATGGAGAAAATCCGTGCCAAGGTTGGTGCGTCTGACTTGAGCCCCGGTTCGCAAAAACAGCTGCTGACCTTAATCGATCGGAAGACCATTCAGTTTCGTTCCTACATCGATCAACATCGGTCCGAGATTGAACAGGACGATCGCAACGCCGCGATCCTGGCCTCGATCGATCGCGATCAAGCGATCAAATCTGAAACTCAAAACAAGATCGCTCAACTGGTCGAAGAGTACAACGACCTGATCGAAGAGCAACGATGGAAGGAAGCGGAGGTTCGCGCCAAACAAGTTCGGGCGCTCGATCCGGATTCGCCGATCGCCCGCACGCTGATGATCAACGCTAGTTTTGGTTACAGAATTCGCGAGCAGCAGAATATCGCTGAGCTCAACGAGAAAGGCGTGTATCGCGCATTGTCGAATGTCGGCGCGTCGGCAACTCCCTTCGACGATAACAATCCGATCGACTTCGGCAACGTGGACAACTGGATGGCGCTCAACAAAAGCCCATACCGCGGTGGAGAAATGAAACACCGTCAACTGTCACCCACGGAAATCAAGATTCAGGCTGCATTGAAAGAACAGGTGCAGGTCAGGTTTACCAACCGGCCGCTCAAGGAAGTCCTCGATGACCTGGGCAGCATGTCGAACGTGAACATCTACGCCGATCCACAAGGGCTCAGTGCCGAAGGTGTGACGTCGGATACACCGATCACGATCAACTTGACTGAAGCCGTTTCACTTCAAAGTGCCTTGAAGCTAATCTTGGAGCCGTTACGGCTGAGCTACGTCATTCAACACGAAGTGCTTCGCGTCACTAGCGAACAATCGGGTGACGCCAATGTGTATACGGACGTCTACAACGTGGCGGACCTGGTGATTCCCATTCCCAATTTCGTACCGGGATACAATGTTGGCCTGCCTGCCGCGATTCGCGAGGCGCATCGCGCGTTGGGCTACGGTGATGGAATCCCCTCGGCAATGGGTCCCTTTACGATCGCACCCACCGACCTGCAAGGTAGTGTGTCGACCAGCGCGTCGGTGCTCGCGCAGTCAAATTCCTTCGGCTTGCAATCACGGAGCGGATCGCGACCGTCGACGCCATTGGGCTACGGCAATGGCAGCATGGGCGGAGCCGCCTTGGCGGACTTTGACACGCTCATTGAATTGATTACGTCGACGATCGCACCAGACACGTGGGACGACGTCGGTGGCCCGGGTGCCATCGAGTCCTTCCCCACCAACTTGAGTTTGGTCATCAGCCAAACGCAGGACGTTCACGATCAAATTGCCGACTTGCTGGAGCAGTTGCGTCGACTGCAAGACTTGCAGGTGACGATTGAGGTTCGCTTCATCACGCTGCGTGATGACTTCTTCGAGCAGATGGGCATAGATTTCGACTTTGACATCGACGATAACGTCACGCAATTGCCGCAAGACGATTCGGGCAATAGTGTGACCATCGGCTTGGATGCGACCGGCATCCCCACAGCCGACTTGGACATCTCGTTCAATCAAGGGAGTTTCGCGGCCAGTCAGCCAGCGTTCGGCGGTTTCGATGCCGCCAGTGCGGCCAGTATCGGATTTGCGATCCTCAGCGATATCGAGGCGTTCTTCGTGCTCCAGGCCGCTCAGGGTGACCAGCGCAGTAACGTGCTGCAAGCACCCAAAGTGACCTTATTCAACGGCCAACAGGCGTCGGTCAGCGATACGTCACAGCGACCGTTCGTGACGAGCTTGATTCCAGTGGTCGGGGACTTTGCCGCCGCCCATCAACCCGTCATCGTGGTGCTCAGCGAAGGAACATCGCTCAGCGTGCAAGCGGTCGTCTCGTCGGATCGTCGATTCGTCCGTCTCACCTTGGTGCCCTTCTTCAGCCAGATCGGTGAGGTGGAAGAGTTCACCTTTGACGGAACCACAACGACCGATTCAGGGTCCAATGTTGTTGACCCGGACGGTAATCCGACGGCACAGGACAACGTAACCACCACCACCGCAGGAACGACGGTACAGTTGCCGACGTTCGCCTTCACCACGGTCTCTACCACCGTCAGCGTGCCTGACGGAGGTACCGTGTTGTTGGGTGGCATCAAGCGACTTCGCGAAGGACGTAATGAGCAAGGAGTGCCGGTGTTGAGCAAGCTGCCCTACATCAACCGCCTGTTCAAGAACGTCGGTATTGGGCGAGAATCGCAAAGCCTGATGTTGATGGTCACTCCACGCATCATCATCCAGGAAGAAGAGGAAGAGAAGTTGGGCATCGAGCTGACTCAATAATTGCGGGGATTATCGAGCCAGTTGTTTTCGCATCGCGACGACGATTTCTGGTGACGCGAGGCCCTTGGTCTGATTGACCAGGTGCACGAAGTTGTCTGCCAGGATCTCGTCAGGATGGATGATGTAGCCCGTGTTTTTCCCAATCTGGTCGTGAAACGAAGTCGTTGACTTTGGGTCGAGCAACTGAGGCTGGCCATCGAAAAGCACCGGCTGCCATCGGTTTCCAACGGGTTCGACTGCCATCAAGCGGAACGTAAGGTAGTCGAAAAACGTCCCGCCACGCTTCACGTCGTAGGCTTCCGTCGATGCATACAAGACGGGGGCGGCGGTCACTGGTTGGCCATCGACGGTCAGCTTGATGTAAGCATCCAGCTGCGGCGCGTCCGGATTCGTCAGCTTGCGGTCTCGTAGTGACGGCGGCATCTGAATCGGCTGGCATGTCGTGAATCCGACGATTGTGTACAGTTTGCTTCGCAATCCTGGATTATGACTGCTCAGCACGTGAAACAGTTCGTGGATCAGCAGTCTTTGGAGGGAGGCCGGTCGCTGTTTCGTGTTCCGTTCAGGCAATACAATTGCATTCCGCCGACAGTACGCCGCATTCCCTTCTTCCTTGCCTGTGGTCTTCACCAGGCGGATCGTGCTGGGGAACGGCAGATCGAAAGGCTTCATTCTCTCGCTTACAACCGCAACGGCTTCACGCAACTTGGCCTGTTCGTCCCCGGTCCAAGCGACGACCTGATCAGCCGCGAATTTTCCCACGTCGCTTCCGGCGACTTTTCGATCCGTTTGCAGCCGCGCCTGGCAGTCGAATCGGCTCAGCGATTTCAGGAATCGATCTTCCTTGGCCAGCAGGACAGCGCCTTGCTCGACCGTCGCGAATTGCACGGTGCTGGCAGTCGTCAATCTGGCATCATCCGCAGCCGCCTCTGAGAAACAAACTACAGAAAGGCACAGGCCCAGCATTGGCGAGATGAGCTTCATTGCCCAGTGTCCTTATCGTTCAATGTGTCGTGCGCTCAGAACACAAGCTACGGTTGCGAATCCAGCGCGACCCAGGCCTTGTTCAAGTAACTACAGCGACAACCGGCGGACGCATCCGGGACGAGCACAATGCCGCCAGCCGGCAACGCATTGACCCAACAGCCGGGTCGCATTCCGCCGAAGTTAGCGATCTTGTCGTTGGACTTCAGATCGAAATACCCAAGTGTCGCCGAGCGAAACAGTAGCAAGTCTTGCGAGCCGGCCAGAATCCCGCAGCCGTAAGATCGGCTGAACTGGAAGGGCTGCGGCTTGCCGGACAGCAAGTCCCAGGCACCGCCTTGGGCGTAGATCGTGCGGTTGTTGATCATCGGTCGCGATGCGTAGTCGGCCTCGGCTTCCCACATCGGTTCACCCGTGCTCGCTCGATACACCCGGATTCGGCCTCCGATCTCGGAGTCCAAGCGAAAACGCGTCGGCTGATAACTCATCAGCAGCGCGTCGTGCCTGGTACTGAAGGCAAGCACGGTACCAAAGACATCGTCATCGTTGCGCCATTTGACGACGCCCGTCGCGGCGTCCAGGCAGACCAGCCGACCGACAGGATGCTCTTTCGTTTTGGGCTTCTTTTCGCGATCATGCAGTGCGACTGGCCGATCAATCAAGAACACAAGGCCGTCGCCAATCGCGATGCTGTTGTGCCGAATGGAATGTTGAGCGTCGTATCGCCAGATCAGGTCACCTGTCTCCGAATCCACGGCGAAGAAGCTCTCCGATTCCGTCAGCAGTTTGCTCATGTCGCCGCTAGTATTGCGATAGCGGTAAGTTACGACGTGGTCGGGCTGGGCCACCGAGCCGAATAACACTCCGGCTTCCACCGCAATGTAGCCCCACGTCCCGGGGCCACCATTTTTTCGTGGCGGCGTGGGGAATTCGCGTTGCAACGTCCCTTCATCGGCGGACAACCGCAAGCAGCGCTGTTCGTGCCGCACGTAAACACTCTCGTCGTCCAAGCAGAAGTTGCTGCCCGTGCCCGCGACACCCATTAATTCATCGCCATCGTATGCACGCAGCACGTTGGGCACGTCGTACCGCCACAGCTCGCGACCGTTATAAGCATCGACCGCAACCAGTCCGTCCAGACCTTCATGAAACAGCCGTCCTCGATGGGTCAACGGTGCCGGCGCACGGCCGTGCCGTTGAGGAATTTCAAAATCGACATCGCGAAACCACAGCATGGTCAGCCCGCTCTGCACCAATTCATCTTCGCTGTTGAGCGTGTTGGCGGGATTCGCGTACTGATGCGTCCACGAACCCGCGCCGGCCAACTCGCCACGGGTGACAACCTGCAACGCGTCGCGCGGGCCCACGCAAGAAATGCCGCCGTACGGCCGCAACAACCGCCCCATTGCTTCCTCAGGCAAAACGGTTTCGGACTCTATGACAGAACGTCCCGAGACAAGCAGGTTGGCGAAGTACTTGGGATATCCCGTGGCGGCAAGTTCGCGATGGTGCACGGTGACACGTGTGCCAAGCAAGCCGGCGGCGGCGAGTTGATTGCGTGTCTGAGCGACGGCAGCGATGTCGTCGTCAACCGCAATGATCTGCAGTTCGGTTTGCTGGGCCAATGCCATTGTGAGTTGACCATTGCCGCAGCCAAGATCGAGACAGAAACCGCGCGTTATGCCGCTGCGCCGGATAATCTCCTCAGCCAATTGTTGATAGGCCGAGTTGACCAGGGCAGCTGTTTTGCGATCATCGTGAATGTCGGCGACGGGATCACCGCTGGCGTCAAAACAGTAGATCGTGCCAAGATCAGTACTAACCAGCAGTCGGCCGTCAGAGATAACCAGGCCGTACGCCGTGCCGGCCACGTAGGCAGTCCAGGCAATCCGCTGTTCGTTCGCGTCAACGACTTGCACGTAGCCGGCGCCGCCAGTGACGACCTGGTCTTCAGCAACCACTAGCGCCGTTGCGTCAGCCCGGCCCTTGACGGACCATTCAGATTTAAGGGCCTTTGTCTTGACCACAGTGCCTTTGCGATCTGCCTTTTCCGCATCCACCCATTTGTATCCAATCACCGAATCGCCAACGTTGCGGACGAGGCCATTGGGAGTAATCGCCAATTGCCCGTCTCCGAGTTTCGAGACGCTGAAACCGGATGCTGCATCGAAGCTCAGGCCACCGTTGAAGAACTGATCGCCAGCTGCCATGATCGAGGCGCCGCCGTTATGGCCGTACTTTTGCAGATGAAAGAATGCAAGTTGTCCGTCACGTCGATCAAACGTGGCCGGTACCGCTCGACCGGTCGGCACGAACACACGATCGGCCGTCGCCGCCAGATATCCTTGCGCGGCGATTCCGCTCTCCGCGCTGGCACCTCCATGAGGCTGCGGCATGTAGATACTTCCAGATTGATCGTTCTTCCATAAGACGTCTCCGTTGCGAGCATCCAAGGCGTACAAGTAGATACCGTCGGTGGGCCAAATCCCGGCTGCGAACAGGACGGTGTCTTCGACCACCACAGGGCCGCCTCGCGCTGGCCATTTTGAAATGAGTCGTTCGTTACCCAAGATTGAACGTTGATCAGGTCCGCCCTGTTGTTTCCATAGCAGGCGGCCAGTCTCCGTTGTCAACGCGTACAGTCGACCATCGTCGCTGGCGACAAATAGTCGATCTTGCCACACGGCGGGTGCGAATCGAATCGGACCTTCGGCGTGGAACTTCCACAGCAACTTACCCGACTTCAGATCACGTGCCGTGACGGAACCGTCGACCGAATCGCCGTAGAATAGACGCCCGCCCGCCACAACCGGCTGAAATGCACGATCGAACAGCATACGATCGCTGCGCGGCCAGGCTGGTTGCGGCCGATGCTCAGACTTGACGGACCACCGCAGCGCCAACTGATTGGGCAGCGTTGCGGCGGTGTAGCCGGTGCGCCCTGCATTGTTGCGGTACATCGGCCAGTCAGCGGTTGCCAACGGGCACATCAACGCGAAGAATAGCGTACTCAGGCAACACGCCGCCGGTAAGAGCATTCGCACGGAATTGACACGAGACGACAGCACGATTCCTGGAAAATCCTGGCTTGGCGCATGTTCTCTTTTTTGTCCAGCGTTCATTGATTGGGGTATCCTTCGGTGGGGCGTGTCCGCAGGGAGGATCGTGCGGCCTAGGGGTGGTATTGGAGCGTTGTGAGGCGACCGTTATGTTAACAACGGAGCTTCTGCTGGACAAATCTGGCCTTGAAACGAGTGATAACAGATGGCACGCTGGCCTCGCCACGCTTGGACGACGATCTTCACCTACGGCTCGATATTCGTGCTGTTTCCGCTCTTGGCACTGCTGGCTTACGGTTTTGTAAACGGGTGGTTTTCCTGAAGCCTCCGCCTGGAATCACTGATGGAATCAACATTGCGATCACATCTGGACGAATTCGACCAAGAGCAGCTGTTGCGGTTCTGGGACGATTTGGACGAAGATGCGCGAGATCGGCTGCGTCGTCAGATCGATTCGATCGACCTGGCACAACTGGCGCGGCTGATGGAAGGGACGTCAGACACGCCAGATTGGGCGGAACTCGCAAAGAAGGCGAATCCGCCGAAGGCGATCCAGTTGAATGGAGTGGAGAATCCAATTTCGCAAGCAGACGCGCTGCGGCGCGGAAAACAAGCGCTACGTGACCACCAGATCGGCATGTTGCTGGTCGCGGGTGGCCAAGGGTCGCGTTTGAACTTTGCGCACGCCAAGGGACTTTTCGAAATCGGGCCGATCTCCAAACGTACGTTGCTACAGGTGTTGATCGAACGGCAGTTGGCGGTTGCCCGACGCTATGCGACTCGGATCCCGCTCTACATGATGACCAGCCCCGCCACGCACGAAGAACTGATCACGTTCTTGAACGATCACGAACGCTTTGGATTGGACGAGGCAGATCTATACGTTTTTTGCCAGGGAACCATGCCGGCAGTTGATCGCAAGAACTGGAGCATCTTGCTTGAATCCAAAGGCAAAGTGGCCCTGAGCCCCAACGGACATGGCGGTATGCTCGAAGCGTTCGTTGCATCGGACTGTCTGCAAGATGCGCATCAGCGTGGCCTTAGCCAGTTGTTCTACGGCCAGATCGACAACCCGCTGTTGAATGTATGTGACCCGACTTTAATCGGCTACCATTTATTGGCGGGTTCGGAACTCACAACGCAGGTCGTCAAGAAACGTGATCCATTGGAAAAAGTCGGCAACGTCGTGGAATTGAACGAGCGAACTCGAATTATCGAATACTCCGACTTGCCTGATCCGATCGCTCGGAGTCGTGACGAAAAAGGTGACATCCGGCTCTGGGCCGGCAATCTGGGTGTGCATGTGTTTGGGTTGGACTTTTTGACGCGGATGGCGGACGACACGGATGCGCTACCATTTCATCAGGCGAAGAAGAGGATCAATTACGTCGGTGAAGACGGAAACCTCGTTGAGCCTGAAGTGGAGAACGCGATCAAATTCGAACGGTTTATTTTTGATCTCTTGCCTGCGGCAAAGAACGCTTTGGTCGTGGAAGCTGCCAAAGAAGATGCCTTTGCACCGGTCAAGAACGCCGAAGGCGCTAACTCTCCGGAAACGGCCAGGCAAGGCATGATTCGACGCGACGGCGAGTTGTTGAGGAATTCCGGAGCCATCGTCGACGACGTCGCCGTCGAAGTAAACCCGTTGTGGGCGCTCGACTCGGAAGAAGCCGCGCGTAGAATCCAACCAGGGCTTCACGTCACGCAGCCCACCTATTTTCATTAGCGGGGAGGCCGCTTGTATGCTGCATTCAGTGATTATGGCAGGCGGAGTCGGCGCGAGATTCTGGCCCGCCAGCAGAACGGCTCGACCAAAACAGCTGCTCCGTTTGGTCGGAGATCGCACCATGATTCAAGACACCGTTGATCGATTAGGTGACTTGGTTCCGAGCGAGCGCGTCCTGATCGTGACCAATCAGTCGTTGGTCGAGCCAATTGCCGCACAATTGCCGGCGCTGGACAAGACGTCGATTATTGGTGAACCGTGCAAACGCGATACGGCACCTTGTATTGGCTTGGCAGCGGCGTTGATTCAGCGGACCGATCCGGATGCCACCATGGTTGTCATGCCGGCCGATCATGCGATTCAAACGCCAAACCGATTCCGTGATGCGGTGCGCCAGGCGACGGCCCTCGTGGAAGAACATCCTTCGCGATTGGTCACATTTGGTATTCGGCCCACGTTTCCATCAGAGTCGTTCGGGTATATCGAACGGGGAGAATTGGTGGCGGATCACACGGACGTGTTTCGTGTCGAGATGTTCCGCGAAAAGCCTACGGTCGAAATCGCCGAACAATATCTTGGCTCGGGCAACTTTTATTGGAATGCCGGGATTTTTGTTTGGAAGGCTGCCACGATTCTGCAAGCGCTTCAACGGTTTGAACCAGATATGTATGGGCATATCGAGGCGATTGCCGATAGCCAGGACACGGCAGAGTATTCACACGTGTTTGAAACAGAGTTTACGGCCATCAAAGGGAAGTCGATTGATTATGCCGTGATGGAAAAGCACGATGATGTAGTGGTCATCGAAGCGCCGTTCGATTGGGACGACGTCGGCAATTGGCAGTCGCTGGCGCGGATGCGAGAATCAGACGACGACGGAAACACAGTGAGTGGGAAACACCTGAGCGTTGACTCGCGAGGGTGCATTCTCAGCAGTGAGGACCACCATCTGATCGTGACCGTCGGTATGGAAGACTGCATTGTCGTGCATACGCCCGATGCGACACTCGTGGCACGTAAACATGACGAAGAAGCGATTCGCCAGGTTGTCCAGCAGTTGCAAGATAAAGGCTGGCACGAATACCTCTAGGGAGACGACGCAACTTTAGAGTTTCACCTGTATCGTAAATGACGAATGACCAAAGACGAATGACGAAAGAAGCCCGAATGACCATTGCCGAAAACGGCCAGGAACGAAATCAGAGCTGTACCATGTTAGCTGACTACTTCGGGCTTCGGATTTCCTCATTCCTTCGTCATTGGGTGTTTCGTCATTCGTCATTGATCGGCCGCGGGTTACGTCAAAGTGGCGCGGTCCAGCCAGGGAAGAGGTTCTCCATGCACCCCCTCCTTCGAAACAGTGTCGTCCTGATCCTGGCGGTGTTGTGCCTGATTGCCACACAGACCATGGCTGATGACGTTACCAATCCGCCTGCCGCAAGCAAGAAACCCCAGCGATCACCAACCTTCGGCGGCAAACAGTTTTGGTCGGACGAACTGATTTTCCACGAATGGCGAATCCAGCGTCATGCCTTGACTAGTTATTGTCGACTCTTGGATGAAGAAGACTATCGCCGCGCCGGAGGGACTTTTGCAGGATGCCAGGAAGAACTGGAGCGGTTGAAGCAGAAGCTGGAAATGCCGCCGATGCGAGGCCGAATTGTCTTGGTTCTGCATGGCTTGCTGCGATCACGGCAGGCGATGCAGGCGATGTGCGACTATCTCGAGGAAAATGGGGACTTTCAAGTTCTGGCTGTCTCGTATGCCAGCTCGCGGAGGGATATGACAGCGCACGCAACATCGCTGGCACGAGTCGTCACGAACCTGGGAAATGACGTAAAGGAAATCAACTTTGTCGGCCACAGTATGGGAAACCTGGTGATACGCAGATACCTCGGTGGAGTCTGCGCCGTGGTACCGAAGAAACGTCGATTGCCCAGACAGACGGTGATGTTGGCACCACCCAACAACGGATCAAAACTGGCGGAACGATTTCGCGAAAACAACATCTTTCGGTCGTTTTGGGGTATCAGCGGGATAGAGATTGCGGAACTGAACAAGCTTGAAAAGCACCTCGCCACGCCGCCAAGTTTTGGCATCATCGCTGGTGGTCGTGGAACAGAAAATGGCAACAACCCGTTGATCCCGGGTGACGACGACTTTGTGGTCAGCGTCGAGGAAACCCGTTTGCCAGGTGCCCGCGACTTCCTGGTTGTTCCCGCGCTACACGGTTCGATCATGGAAAATGAACGTGTCCAGGAATGCACTTTGCGGTTCTTGCAAGATGGTCATTTTGTGGCCAGTGATCAGCGACAACCGATCCCCATCGACGTCTCACCACCCGACGATCGACCTGGTGACCAACCGTGACGGATCAATTCCCCTCGGATGGCCGAATCGCAGGAGTGGATTTTGGCCATGTCCGAATCGGTATCGCGATCACGGATCCCAGTCGATCAATCGCAAGTCCGTTGGACAACTACACGCGACGTGGAGAAGTTGCCGATGCGACCTATTTTCGGCGGCTTGTCGAAGAAGAACGTGTTGCTGGTTTTGTGGTTGGCCTCCCCATTCACATGTCTGGCGACGAAAGCCAGAAATCGAAGGAGGCGCGGGATTTTGGAGCTTGGCTTGCCCGCCAAACTGGTTCTCCCGTCGTATTCCACGATGAACGGTTTTCGACCGTCGCGGCAGATGCGTTGATGGGGGAGGCGGAATTGACCCACAAACAGCGCAAGAAACGCCGCGATATGCTTGCCGCCCAGATCATTCTCACGTCGTTCATGGAGCGCCCAGAGAATTCTTCCGAAAATGATGGACAGTTGGCAGATTGACCCGGGCTGCAAGACGCTAGCGAGAGGCCGGTCGGGGTAAGTGCTGGCAAGGATAATGGCGGATAACAGCCGCAGAACCCCTTGTTCTTGGAGGCTCTTGGAAAAACCACTCAAAAGAGCTAATGCGCAATCTAATTGACATAGATTCAATCCTGGGAAAAGATGGGGCTTGGCGACTTAAACTCGGCCAGTCGACCGATATTTTTAAGGGTCGAGGAACTTTTCATTTTGGCGCTGCGTCGAAAATTTGACCGATAAACTCCAGAATCGTGACATTAATTTGAAACGCCACCTCAATTTGGTGGAATCCACGTCATGTCAGACCGCGTAAACGACGAACTGCTAAGCGCTTACCTCGACAATGAGGTGACCGACGAGGAGCGCGCCAAGGTTGAGCGAGCCTTGGCGGACTCGCCCGAAACACGTACGTCGTTTGAGTCGTTGAAGCAAGTCCAAGCGCGTTTGCGTGCAATTCCCCGTTTTACCCTGGCAGACGATTTTCACGAACGGGTTGTGCGAGAGGCAGAACGGCGTTGTGCGACCCAAGCTGTCGCGACAGGCACGGCTGGCTCGGCCGTTACCGCAAATTGGCTCCGCATTGCCACGATTGCAGCCACGGTTGCGGCCGTGCTGGTGGTTGCCTTGGTCATCGCTATCAATCAGCGAGACGAGGAGATTGTCGAGAATCCAGATCCCAACGGGTCCGAGGTCGTGTCGGAGGACACTCCGTTGCCGGAGGACAATATCCTGGTGATCGCTCCACAACGTCCTGTGCCGAAGATGATCATGGTGTACGACTTGGCAATCACGAATCAGGGCCAACGTGGAGACGCATTTGGCAAGACACTGAGGCAGGCTGGAATTGCCTTTGAGCCGCGTAGGGAAGGCGTGCAATTGGATGACGATCTTCAAAAGGACCTATTGGATACTCGGTTTGCCGCGGGCGTCAATCAGACTGATGCGAGTAGAGCGAACGAGCAATTCGACGTCGTTGATATGGTCTACGTTCAGGGGACTGATGCTCAAATTGACGAGATCTACTGGAATTGGCGACGTGACGAACAAGTTCACATCGTAATAGACGTTGCGTTCAAGCCGGAAACAAAACGATGCTTGAATTCGATTGGTGAACGCTCGTGGTCGTTGGCAAAGTCCGAGAATCCGGGGTCGCCCGGCTCGTATGCGTACCGATTGAATATTGGCGTTACGCTGCATTCGAGCCGGAGCGGTTTCCTTGCCAAATTCCCTACGCCAGGGCTCAAAGCGAGTTTGGTTCCGAATGAAACGAAACGCGGCGAATCAGCCACTGGTTTCAGTTTTCCGATTCCATTGGACTTCGGTGGCAATCAACCGAAGCAAGGCATTGCCAACGATGAGACCGTGGAGGATTCTGGGGAGCCCGTCTACGAAATCCTGGTGATCCGCCGCAATCTCAACCGCGGTTTTCCCGAGAACGCTCAGAAACCAGGCGACAAGTAACTGCCAGACGAAGGTTTCGTCCGCCTCTCAACGAATTCCACCTCTCCGAAGTGGACAAACGAACGCGGAAGGCTTGGTCGCGCGAAGTGCTCACCGGCGCTTCAAGTCGTTGAAGGTATCGGTAACCATGCACAAGAGTGGCTGTGTCTAACTATAACTTGCGAGGCTGTGCCTCGGACCGGCGCGAGCTATCGCTCGATTGCAGCGACGCGCTCCCCGACCAACCTGCGGTCGGTGCCCGTCGCTGAAAACTTGACTCATTTGTAAAGAAGAACCTGATACAAGCTTTTTAGTTGGACAGCGCCACTTTGCGACGAAGGATATTCCTAACAATCGTTTCTATCATGGTTTACATCAACGTTATCAACGGGCGTCGACGCCCACACCAAGGTAGTAGGCACACTCCGTGATACTAACGGTCAATTTCTTTGCGTCATACAATGATCTCTACTTTGTGGTGTTCGAAGACCCTCCTTGGTCGCGGCCAGAGGCCGCGCTTGGGAAGCCTGGCTGCAACGTGAGGCTGGCGTCAACGGCATTGCGTTCTCGGGCAAGCGGAAGGTCGTGGTAGCTGCCCGCCAGCCAATCATCGAGTTGATCCTCGTAGTGCGGGCTGCCGGGATGTCCCGACTGACTGGGTGCATCGACGGTTCGAAGCGTCGTCGAGTCAGACAGATCGGCAATCATGCGGAAGCCGCCACCTGTCGTCGCCGACCAGTCGGGCCCACTGCCGGTGTTACAGACCGATTGCATGTCACCCCGCACACCCATACCAGCGTAGTTGAGCAGTTCCGCCAGATCGCCACGTGAGGCCAGAACGTGGCCCATCGTCAAGCGGTGCAACCTCTCCCACTGCCAGTCAGCAACGGATGGTCCAAGCCGCTGCGTGAGATCCGCCAGTGCTTGTTGAAAGGCCGCACGAACACGTTCGTCTCGATCACCGCCTGCAAACCACCCATGCTGGTCTTCGGCAAGCAGTCGTGCCGCAAGGCCTTCGGCACCCATCGCTACCAGGGGCCGAGCATCCTCGTCAAAGCGCGCCGCAACGACCGTTCGCGTCCAATAGGTGAAGAAAACATTGAAAACTGTCGGGCCAATCGACTTGGGAAGTACGTTTCCGTCCCAAGCGCTCAGTGCGTCGATCGCTGACCGAGTTCGTTCATCCTCTTCCGACGCGGCATCGAGGATGGCGAGAAGGGGCGGGAGGCAGTTCACGGCTCGAAGGGAGAGCACATCGAATTGCATATTGCGGAAGTCGTCGGAATTGATGGTTGCCGGTTCGTGGGACTCGATCATCTCGCGAATGTGACGAGCGCGGTATCCAGCAGGCGCAGTACACGAAAGCGGATACGGATAGTCCGTCGTGGCGAGAGGATTGTTGGCCGTCGCGGCGAACCCTTGATCGGGATCGATCACACCTGGCATGTCTTCAAAGGAGATAAGACCGCCCCATTGATGCGCCGGATCGTATCCAGGGCGATAGCCCCGCTCAACGATATTGCGAACTGGAATACGACCGCTGATCTTGAGGCCGATATGGCCTTCGGTATCGGCAAAGACAAGCGAAAATGTCGGCACGTGCCACGGCCGCAACGACTCGTTGAAATCGGCTACGTTGCGAGCACGGTCCATGCCAAGCAGTGCCGTCAGCCAGCCACCCTCGTGATTTCCAAGCCATCGCAATGAGACTGGACCGGTCTTGTCAGCGGGTGATGGCAACAGTTCGTCGACAATTGGGCCGTTGCGAGAAAAGCGAACCGTCTTCGTGACCGGCTCCGCATGGCGAACGACGATCTCTTCGGTGCGTTCGCGCCACGGCTCCCACTGGCCATTAAAGAGAAAACAGCCTGGGTGATCGGGGTCAGTCTTCTCTTGATAGAGATCCCGGATCGAGCAGATGTTGTTCGTAATGCCCCAGGCTACCTTTTCGTTGCGGCCGAACATGATCGCCGGCATCCCGACGTGGGTCATGCCGGCAACGTTGAACGAACCGCCGTGAAGGTGGGCTTGATACCAACAGGATACCGCCTCGATCGCAATGTGTGGGTCGCTGGCGACGAGTGGCTTGCCACTTTCGGTCAACTTTCCGCCGACGACCCAGTTGTTACTACCGGTCCCATCGTCGAAACCGCCCATTGGCGGACCAATGGATTCGGTAGTTCGCTCGGGCCTCGTCTTCGGATAACCGTCAGGCGGCAAAAGGTACTCGTCGAGCGCTTCACCGCAGTGAAACTCCCGTCTCAAATCGCCGTCTCCTAAACTTCGTTTGACCAATTCTGGAATGACGATGACAGGGAAGCGGCCAGTAAGATACCAGCGAAGGTCGCTCTCAATTGTCAGACAATCGATTTCGGTCCACGGTGCGGGCCGGTAGTCAAGCAAGTCGAACTCGATCGGCAGGTTACCCGTCGATTGCTCGATGACAGCGTTGATACCAGCGGTGAACGAAGTCAGCAGCGTCTGCACTGTTTCTGGTAACCGCCTCCATTCGGTTTCGGCGATGCGGCGCAGGCCGACCGTCCTCGCGAGCAGATCCGATTGCAGAGCCTCCACCCCCAACACTTCCGCCAGGCTTCCAGCGCCTTTGCGTCGCAGGTAATCCAGCTGGAACAGTCGATCCTGCGCCATGGCGTAGCCGAGCCCTACGAACAAGTCTTCGTCGTTCTCGGCGTGGATGTGCGGAATGCCTCGCTGATCGCGCTGGATGCTCACTGCTGCCTTCACCGCCGCGCGGACGTCTCCACTGGCAACTGGTACTCGCTTTGCGACACACTCCCGCCACCATTGATCGAATTCGGCGCGCGTCCAACCGGCAGTTTTACAAACGGCAGCGATGGGGATTCCGGCGCCCAGTTGTTTGAGCATTTCGGTGGCAACACCATCCATAGTCTTCACCCTCTGAGAAACGGCAGCGAGTTTGTATCAACCGGTCAGTTGGTCGCGCACGAGTTCGCCGAACAACTCCGGTCGGCGCGTGCGAAGTGTGTAGTTCGGATGGCTGCGGCATTCGGCAAGTTGCGAGGATTCGAGTTGCTGGACGATCATCTCGTCGCGGATTCTGTCGAGCTGCGCGTGCTTCAGAATTGTGCCGTTGGGAGCAATGATCATTGCGCCGCCGGGATGATGCGGCTGATTGAGATGATCTCGCGGCAGGGAATCAACGTAGCCGGCGATGCCCGCCTGATCTGTGTAGACACAAAAGCACGCGTTTTCACGTGCACGCTGCCGATACCCGCTGAAGTAGTCGAGGATGTGGCGTCGTGCGGCGGCCTCGGATTCGGGAGTGTCGTCCCAGCGTCCTTCGCGTGCGGCGTGTGGCATGAGGATTACGTCTGCTCCTTTGAGTGCCGCGATGCGGGCGATTTCCGGGAACTGGTTGTCATAGCAGATAACGCTGGCGACCTTGCACTTCCCGATATCGAATACTTCAATGTCACGTCCACCTTTGTAAAAGAACGATTCATCACGCGACGTGTGCAGTTTGCGTTGTCGGCCAATATAGCCACCAGGGCCAACCAGGACTTGTGTATTGAAGACAATGTCGTTTTCCTTTTCGCTCAGACCGGCTGAAAGGAAAAGCCCAAATCGTCTTGCGAACTCGGCAAGGCGTTGAACACTCGGACCGTCCGGAATAGGTTCCGCGACTTCCCAGGTATTGGGGGTACAGTGTCCATGAATGACGAGTTCGGGAAAGAGCACGAGTTCGGCCTTTTCGTTCGCCGCACCTTCGCAAAAATCACAAATTCGCTGAAGCGTTTCTTCCTGTTGACCCAGCGGGCTATTCATGCTGACTGCAGCGACTCGAATCGATTGCATTAAATGGCCTCCTAATTGAGACGTTTGTATTGCCGGAGCATCCTAGGTTTGTGTTCTCATGGCTGAATGCAGGTTTTGAACAGGAGAGCGCAGAGGAAGCAGAGTTCCCGATTCTGCTGTCTCTGTTTCCTCTGCGTCCTCCTGTTCATTTTTCCTTTCCCTCTCCCACAAGGAGATCGTCCAGCTTTCAAATCTTGCCGCTTCTGAAGTTAAGATCCAGTCACCTTCCCGCTGGGAGAGGGCGCTTATAATCAGTGCGAACCACCCGTATCTCACAGCGATTCCCGGAACGGTATTAAATCGGTGGAATCCAGGGAAATGGGCCGCTATCAGTGCTACCGTTTCTAGGTGC
>JASLPZ010000080.1:0-23380 GCA_030744725.1 Pirellulaceae bacterium | reverse complement strand
AATTACAATAACAAAACCACATCGGGCGCTAGCCTTTTCAACCGCCCAAGCGCTAGCGTTTTCAAACGCCGTTCACAAACCTTCGCAAACAGGGCGAGATTGCTCCGCGGCGGTTCCTAAAGATCCTGGCAGACGGCGATCGGCCACAGTTCACTCAAGGCAGCGGGAGGATCGAGCTGGCCGCTGCCGTCGTCGGCCCAGACAACCCACTGACCGCGCGGGTGATCGTGAATCGTATTTGGCTGCAGCACTTTGGACGCGCACTGGTTCGTTCGCCCAGCAATTTTGGAACGCTCGGGCAACCGCCTACGCACGCGGAGTTGCTGGACTGGTTGGCCGTGGAGTTTGTCGAGTCGGGATGGTCAATCAAACGCCTGCACCGCACGATCATGCTTTCGGCAACCTATCAGATGAGTAGCCAGTACAATGCCGAGAATTTCAAACACGATGGAGACAACCGGTCGATTTGGCGGATGAACCCTCGACGAATGGACGTCGAAGCGTGGCGTGATTCGTTGTTGGACGTGGTCGGCGGTTTGGATCAAACGATCGGTGGTTTGCCAACCGAACGTCTGCTCAGCAGTCGGCGACGAACGCTCTATTCTGTCGTCAGCCGCAACGGCGACCGGTTCGAATCGGACGAGTTCTTGCGGCTCTTTGATTTTCCGTCGCCGCGAGCGACGAGTGCGAAACGCGTCACCAGCATCGTTCCGCAGCAGTTTCTGTTCATGATGAACAGCCCGTTCATGATTGAACGGGCACGCGAGTTGGCTCGGCGGTTGGCGGCCGAGGCCAAGAATGACGCACAGCGCATTGACCGCGCCTATCGACTGTTGTTCGCGAGACCGCCGACGGACCGCGAACAGGCGATTGGCCTACGGTTTCTGACGCAGGCTAAGCAGCCCAATCACACTGCGACAAACGCAAATGAACCGAAACTGTCCGCCTGGGAGCAGTACGCGCAGACCCTGTTGAGTGCAAACGAATTCATGCACGTACGCTAGAGATGGATGTGCTTTCTTCGAACACAAAAAGGGCGAACGTGCTTCGGTGACACGTTCGCCCTTGGGAGTACGCCGCTTCCCCAGAAACGTACCCGAATTGAATCTAAGCATCGCTTAGCAGGATGTGACAAACGGAGACTGATCAGTTCCAAACCTACGGCGACGACATGAGTCCATGAGAATGCGTGACCAATCGAGAACCGTTCTGTCGCTCAAGTCTTGCTTGGCGTCCAGCATGGCGTCGATGATCGTGCCTAGCATTCGTTCTTCCAAAGTTTGCTTCTTTTCTCTAACGCTCATGATTTCCTCCCGGGTTGACTTCCTTGCGTCCAGTAGGTGGTAAGAACTCGTCCATCTGCCGTGAACGGAATGCAGCTGTCGTGCCAAACGCGGATCGGAACCAGCGCGGAAAAAAGACTCAAGTCCCTAAGTCCATGCCGTTTGGTTGCTTGCCGCAAGAAAACAGGCGCTACGTTTTTTAAGACCGAAGAACTAGCCAAAAAGTGAGCTGTCAAGGTTGCAAACGGTTTGAAAAAATGGGAGCTCGGTGACCAAATGACTCCTCCAAAGAAGCTGTTTTTCTTTATGGAGACGCAAATGTCGACTCGAAACGGTAAACCTTGCCTCAGTGGCAGCGTCCAAATCCAGCCCGGAACGCAGGCCAACGAATGGCGTCATATGTTTGTCCCCGGCAGGTGATGTACCGTGAAACCACTTTGTCGCACAGGTTTGTTTGTTTCGTTGCTGATCGGTGGCCTTGGTTGCATCGCGGCAACGAGTTGTAAACCTCAAGCGATCCCGCCGCAGGCCACTCAGCCGGCCGCGTCTGAACCGTCGTTCCCCGGTGAGGTCGCGACGCCAGACAAGCCACCGATCCGTGGTCGCTTTCGCGTGGCCGAGTTGCCTTTCGACATCGTCGTGTTCGAAACCGTATTCTGGGAGCCTCGAGACACCAGCAGCCTTCGAAAACTGATTCACACAACCGATCTAGTGCGGAAGCGAACGGTCATGGAGATCGGCACCGGCTCCGGGCTGGTGGCTCTCTGCTGCCTCCAAGCGCAAGCGAAGCGAGTCGTGGCGACGGACGTCAATCCAAACGCGCTGGAGAATGCACGCTATAACGCTGAGATGTTGGAACTGCTTGACCGTTTGGAAACCCGTCGCGTGCCGCTGGAGGATAGCTCGGCTTTCGCCGTGCTCCAACTTGGCGAACGCTTCGACCTGATCATTTCCAATCCTCCCTGGGAGGACCAACATCCACAATCCATCGACGAATATGCGTTGTACGATCATGGTCTTCTTCTGCTTGAGTCATTACTGAGTCAGCTCGCAGACCGTTTGAACCCAAACGGCAGAGCGCTGCTCGCCTACGGCAACGTGACGGCCATCAGAAAAGCGATTGAGCTGGGTCCAAAGTATGACTTGCAGGTTCAGGTGTTGGATGACCGTGACATCAATGAACTGCCCGAGAACTTTTTGCCAGGCATGCTGTTGGAATTCAGGTGTAGCGCGTCGAGCCCTTGAATCCACTGCAACGTGGCCCTTCAAGCCACCGGGGTCTGACGCACTTTTTGGCGAGGTATAGGCAAATCATCACGAACGTTTCACTCGCCAAGAAATGTGTCTGACCCCCTCAGACTGAGACACCAGTTTGTCATGTTGTGAACGGGTACCGCTGCAACAGCCCGTATGGCGGATTCTGCGATCGTGAGAATGCGATCGTGAGAATATGTGGACTCGGGTACAATTCTTGGCTCGTCTTCCCGCCGTACGGATTCACGCTTGGTTAGTCTCCCTGCGGTCGGAAACTTGTTGTATTTGAGTCAAGTTCTAGCGACCGACACCGACCGCAGGTTGGTCGGGGAGCTTACCTAATACAGACACGTTCACTGTTTTGGCCGCGGCCCTGCCGTGTTAGGAACGTCAGTGAAGATTCATTTTTTGGGTGCCAATCGTCAAGTTACGGGATCGCGCTACTGCCTGGAAGCAGGTGGCAAGCAGGTGATGATTGATTGCGGCATGTTCCAGGAGCGGCAGTTTGTCAGTCGCAATTGGGAAGTGAATCCCATCCCGCCGAACCAGTTGGATGCGTTGGTGCTGACACACGCCCATCTGGATCACTGCGGCCTGATTCCAAGGCTCGTTTCCCACGGTTTTGGCGGCCTGATCTATTCGACACGACCGACCGTCGACCTGGCGGAAGTGATCATGCGTGACTCGGCCAAGATCCAAGAAGAAGACGCGGCGTACAAGAAGAAACGGCATGCGCGTGAAGGTCGCAAGGGGAAATATCCAGAGACTGCGTTGTACCACGGCAGGAATGTCGATCAGACCATGCCCTTGTTTCAAGGCTGCTTGTACGGCGAACCCGTGAACGTGACGGAGGCAATTTCTGTGACGTTTCACGACGCCGGGCATATCCTGGGTTCAGCAATGCTCGAATTCCAAGTGCGAGAAAATGGCAGCCAGCGCCGGTTGCTGTTCTCGGGCGACATTGGCCAGTGGGAAAAGCCGTTAATTCGCGATCCGAGCTTGTTCGAGCAAGCCGACTTTGTCGTGATGGAGTCGACGTACGGCGACCGGGACCATCGCGACGGCGGCGACGTCGAGACGCAGTTGCGCGACGTGATCAATCGCACCATGGCTCAGGGCGGCAACCTGGTCATTCCGACATTTGCGGTGGAACGAGCTCAGGAATTGATGTATCACATCGGGCAGTTGGTGCACACGGACCAGATCCCCGATGTACCGGTCTTCTTGGATAGTCCGATGGCGGTGAACGTCACGAAGATCTTTCGCTGCTACCGCGAGTGCTTTGACGACGAGTCTTGGGAGTTGATCGATTCGGATCAAGCTCCACTGCAATTCCCTGGTTTGAAGTTAGTGCGTTCCGTAGACGATTCAAAGGCGATCAACGAAGTGCGACAGCCCTTGATCGTGATGGCGAGTTCCGGCATGTGTACCGGTGGTCGGATCAAACATCACTTGCGGAACAATATTGGTGACCCCAACTCGACGATTCTGTTTGTCGGCTACCAAAGTCCTGGCACGCTCGGCTCGCAAATCCTCAAACGTCCGAAAACAGTGCGGATTCATGGGCGAGAACACACGATGCGGGCCGAGGTTGCGCAGATTTATGGCTTCTCCGGTCATGCCGATCGCGGTGGCCTGATTCGTTGGCTGTCGAACTTGCGCGACGCACCGCAACAGGTGTTCTTGACGCACGGTGACGAGGACGCGGCCACAAGTCTTGCCGAGCACATTCGGGAGGAAATGAAGTGGCCCGTCAGCGTGCCTGAATATCAGCAGGTTGTGGAACTCTAGTTATGACGGAAGCGAATCGAACGGTGGTTGCCAAAGCGGCAATTGTGGGAATAGGATCGCGGCCGTCTCAACGGCGACGCGGGTGGAGGCCTGTAGACGCCCCGCTTCAATTGAGGCTTCCACATTGAAGTGGCCCAGCATCAACTGCGTAAACTCGGATGCACTGCACTCCAAATAGCTGCGTCCCAACTTCCCCGGTTCCAACCGGGTGGTGCGGCGGCGAGTCGAAAGTACATATTTCTTCCCATCCAACAGGACACCTAGCTCGTTGGGGATGGTCATTCCCGCTGCTTTCGCTCGCCGGTGTACTTCGCTTGAAATCGTGCGAAACAGGGCGATTGGATCAAAGACCTTAACCATCCACACTTCGCCCGCTTCCGACTCGTGATAATGCTGCTTGCCGCCAGCCGCCTTGAATGCCCGGTGCAGCGGATCATTCGGTGCTGCATCGAGTCGCACATGATGCGTATCGTGTTCAATCGCATCGCGGCAAGTTCGGGCCAACAACTGTTCGGCGACGCGTGGATCATCATCCGATGTCATCAGTTCGACGATCCGCTCGTCTTTGACCACCGCATAACCCACAATGGGTGTCAACGTGTCGTTCAATTCGATTTTGTCCGGACCATCAATAGCAATGTAGATGCGATCATAGGCACGGCGATTGATCAACCACCGCCAATAGCTGTCGCTGCGGGCGACCGGCCCAAAAACGTTGTGTGTGTTGTCGGCGTAGATTCGCATCAACGCCGCCTCCTCGACATGCCGCCACAATCGAATGTTCAGTGGCGCTCTCGCAGGTTGTAGAGGATCGAATTCGACCGGAGTCGACTCCCCAAGCCTCGAGAGGATATCTCGAGCACCTGCCACGGAAAAACTGTGACGCATACAGACGGACCAGCCTCGTCGTTTGAAGAACTCTGGGATGCTCGTGCGAATCACCCCTATCACGGCACCATCTTCTCCCATTCGACATTCGGCCGCAGCCAGCAGTTGTGTGGCACATTGCTGTCCGCGGTATTCTGGCAGGATGCCCAAATCAGTCGCATGGGCGACGGCAAACTGGAAGGGCCCAAAGTGGATTTCTCGTTTGGCCAGATGGACATGTCCCACCACATGCTTGTCTCGCTTGACCAACACTCGGTCATTCGGCTCGTAGAACGGATCGTCAATCTGAGCTTGAAAATCACCCATCGACGGACCGTGAAACAGGGTTGTCAGCAACTGCTGAACGTCGTGGTGATCGCCGGCGCGGCCCTCAATAATTTTGAAGCCGGAAAAAGAAGTCTGCCAGGCAGAAGCAGGCGAAGGCACGGGGACAGAAGTCTTAACAGCCTCCAGGCCTTGATTGACGTCACACGCTTTGCGGCTTGGCACCGTTGTGGAAGTCATGATCAGCATCCCTACTGCGGTGTGATTGCGATCCCTCAGCGTTCACTACCATATAGTGCATTCTTCAAAAGTCTAGTAGTAATGGTTGCAAAGTTGCTTGCGAAAACAAGCAAAATGAATACTCGCGCGAGCCAAGGATGCGTTCCCGTGCCAGAGCTGCCGCCACATGCGCCGAACGTTCGGCGGTTTGCGCCTGTTTTTTGCGTAACAAACCGGACAGTGTGTTGTTCAACCGGCTGATGGCTTCATGGCGTTGCCGCGGACTCGCAATGTCGTCGTGAATCCACTTTTGTTTTTCTTCAATCAGCGGTTTCGTGCTGCGTGTTTCCTCCAAATAACGTTCGGGATGGAAGCGAAAATCCCGCGCCAGCTGACGAAGTTCACGTAGGTCATTGGGGTGAACAGGATCGCGCTGAATCGGCAGGTGCGCAGTAGCAGTTACCACGAGAAAGTTGGGGGCAGGATGACCGAAGAAACGTTGGATCAGATCGTCGGTCAGTTGATCGTATTTCGCACCCCCGATGCCGTGGAGAAATAGGTCAGATAGGAAGAGTCTGGCGAACATGGTCGTCATCAAGGCCCGTGGGCGGATCTTGATGCCTTGCCTCTCTCGTTCGGCGAAATACGTGACCGCCGCCTCGTCGCTGCCGGCGGGATTCAGCGGAACGTCCTGCAGCGTCAGACCACGCAGGTCTGATAGATCGGTTTGATCGCCCATGGGTCGCGCGAAGAGCGGTCGACGTATTGGGTTGTCACTCGTCCAGATCCAGAATGGGGCCTCAAGCCAATTGTCTTGCTGCGCAAGTTCGGGCACTGGATGCGTCTTGCTCCGAACACGATTTGCCCGTCGGTACTCGTTCAGGGTGTCGTTGTGTTCAGCCTGGAATCGTTGCGCGTGAGCCAAGATGTGCGACATGAACCAGCGAAATGCCGTCTGTTGGCACACTTCGCCCAGCGGCAATTCCAAGGTATCGAGGCCCCATTGGTGTTCAATGCAGTGTCTAGCTTCCGCGAGGCAATGGTGGACGCGATTCGTGCGTTGAGCGGCTTGTTCGGCCAGGGGCCATAACTGTGCAATGAGCGGATTGCGCGAAAACGGCCGAACTGTCTCACAGATCCGATCTCCGAAGCCGGCGAACAAAACTGGGTCGAGCAAACGACTTTCCTCGAGCGGCATTCCCGGCTGTGGTTTGTCGTAAGGAACAGTCACGGCGCGCGGCGCAAGGACGTTGCCGGTGGGGACACGAATCGCCGCCTGCCGCGAAACATCATTATCGATCAGAAGATTGACAGCGATGGCGTTGAGCTTCTTTGCAAGATGGTCCAGCACAAAGTTCTTGAACCAGACGCCCGGATGAAACAGCGAAGGCTGATGACCGGCCATCACCAGGGGCGCGTCTTCATCCATCGTCACCGCCGGCACATCACGATAAGCGGCGGTATAGCGACGAGCGGCGCTCAACAAATCGTGACGCGCCGTTCTGGCAATCTCATGCAACGACTGCCCCGGCAAGTCCGTGTCGATTTGAGTATTCGCTTGGTTCTCGGCGACAAGCGTGGCCGCGGTCGACAGTGGTGGATCGATCACACACTGGCCATGGTGGTGCGGAGCACGGAGCCGTCGGTATTGCATGCTCCTGCGCCGGAGATCAACCGGTCCCTTCTCCGCAAACCGACATGTTCACTCGGGAATCCACTGCGGCGATGCTGCGATCCAGTACATCGTGATAGTGCTGCACGCGCGTGTCGGCATCGTCCAAAACGTCTCCGAACGAACGAGTTTGATCCAGATAGATCAGCGGGACGGGGAGTTCGACAATCTCCAGACCAGCACTGACTGCCTGGACCCAAAGTTCCAAGGGCATCGCATACCCTGATTCGGTCAGGGAGAGTTTCTTCAGGCTTTCGACCCGATAGGCTTTGAACCCGCAGAATGCATCAGTAACTCGCAATCCCAGCCGCCGATTCAATTCGGCTGTGATTCGGCAGTTAATCTGGCGTCGCTGGGCGGGTGGCTCGGTATCGCCTGGAAACGCCTTGAGGTACCGGCTCCCGGAAACGATATCGCAACTGCTGCAGGCCGCCGCAAACTGTGGGATCCGTTGCGGTTCGTGCTGCCCATCGCAGTCGATGGTGATCAAGACGTCAAACCGGTGTTCAACAGCATAGCGAAATGCCGTTTGCAGCGCAGCTCCGTAACCTAGGTTGTGGTCATGAGTAACGATTCGAAGGTTCGATCTTAGGCGAAGCAATTCGGCTGTACCGTCAGACGATCCATCATCGACAACGAGCACTTCGTCGCAATATCGGGCCACCTCGTCCAGTACCTCGTCCACTGAACTGGCCTCATTAAAAACGGGCAGCGCCGCAAGCGATCGCACAATAATATCATTCCGATCTGTAGGTGGGTGGTTAGGAGGGCTAGAATGCTTGTATCAGGTCTTTCTTTACAAATGAGTCCAGTTTTCAGCGGCGGGCACCGACCGCAGGTTGGTGGCGGAGCGGGTCGCCGCAACCGAGCCATAGCCTGGATCGGTCCGAGACACAACCTCGCAAGTTGTTTCGGGTTCATTTTAGGTGAGCCAACACCCTAGTCAACGTCCGTGCTCGACTTCTCTAAGAGCTTCTAACACGATCCCGCCAAAACTCCGACTCGGCGGAAATACGGTGGTTTTGCAGGTATTGTTAGGAGTCATCAGTAGTTGCGTTTGCCAGTGGAGACGTTAACTTCTACGGTTTATGATGAGCGAAATAAAGTTGTTGGTCCTGCTGGGGAGGCGGTAACGTCGTGCCGCCTATGGATTACCGTATGATGGCAACGGTTCTCGTTGTGGATGACTCGCCGATCGACCGCCGACTCGTGGGTGGTTTGCTGGCAAAAGCGCCCAATATCGAGATCGTCTATGCCGGAGACGGCGAAGAGGCCCTTGAGTTGATGGGGCACGCCTGCCCCACCATCGTCCTGACAGACATGATTATGCCCAACCTGGACGGCCTTGAACTGACTGCCGAGGTTAACAAGCGATACCCACTTGTCCCCGTAATACTGATGACTGGCAAGGGAAATGAGGAGATCGCCGTACGGGCATTACAGACTGGCGCGTCCAGCTATGTGCCCAAAAGTGCCTTGGCAAGTATGCTGGTGGACACCGTTGAAAACGTGCTGTCCGTGGCACAGGAAGAACAGATTCAATGTCGATTGATGGACTGTATGACGGGTTGTCAATTCGTCATCGAAAACGACGTGACCATGATCCCCGCACTGATAAACTATATGCGCAGTTTCATACGCAAAGCAAAACTGTGTGACGAGACGAATGGAATTCGTACCTGCGTGGCGCTGGAAGAGGCGTTGAACAACGCTTTCTATCACGGCAACCTTGAACTAGACTCGAAGGCACGCGAGGGAGATCGGGCGATATATCGAACGTTAGTTGATCAGCGTTTGGGCATGAATCCGTATCGTCAGCGTAGAATCTTTGTTGACGCTAAAGTGACGCCAGAAGAGGGTCGTTTTCAGATTCGTGACGAGGGCCCAGGATTCGATCCATCGGTTTTGCCGGACCCGACCGACCCCGCTAATCTGGAAAAACCCAGCGGTCGTGGACTACTGCTGATGCGGACGTTTATGGATGACGTGTTATTCAATCAAGACGGCAACGAGGTGACGCTGGTGAAACGACATGACACCACGATGTCGCCAGGAGCGTAATCCGATGAGTTCACCCAAGTTCTTTCGCGTTGAATCGAGCGATGATGCTCTGATTATTGCCGCAGTCGCCAACATTCACGGGCTGGTCGAAGACGAAGTGCGTGACGAATGTGACGCGCTGATTGAACAGTTGGAGAAGAATAACTCCAAGCACGCCATTATCGACCTGGAGGCGCTCGACTATTTCGGCTCGATCATGCTGGAACTGATGGTGGTCGTTTGGAAGAAAGTGAATAAGTCGGGTGGAACATTCGCCGTTTGCAGTGTCTCAAAAGTCGGACAGGAGATTCTAAAGACGGCCAAGTTCGATACGATTTGGCCAATTCTCAAGTCGCGGGAAGAAGCGATTGCAAACGTCAATTCGTAAGTGCAAATTGGAGCTTGTTCAATACAACGGATGCCGGAAATAAACGCGAAGATTGAAACGATCGAACGACTCGGTGTACTGCTCCGATCGGACCGAAGAGCTGCTTGACTTCGGCACTCATCGCTAGCATGACGATGCCGGTCAGTAGCGGTCGACGTGAAGGCTGCTTCGCGCCGCGATGATATTTGGCGCGCATCAAAATCCAACAGACACGGTCGTTGCCTTCGTCGATGTCTCCCTCGACTGGTGCAAGACGCACCGAGCCCCCGATACTTACGAGTGGTATCGTTTCCGGTTGCAGCTGTTCGTGCCCCACATTCCTGCCGACCTGAAGACAGACATGCCTCGTCCGTTTCACGTCCGGGAGTGGATCGACAGCTACGGCCAACTGTCCAGCGGCTCCAAAAGATAGTCAGCACGACGCATGAGTTGGCTGAAAAATCGAGCTGAACTCTGCACATGACCAAAACAAGACACAGACCTTGAGTTGGTTGAGTTGGTAGGATGGGCAGCTTGGCGCGTAGAGGAGCAGAGTTCCCGGAGGGGTGCATGTCGAACCATCGGAAGTGGTTGCATATGCTATCAAATACGTGTATACATTCGTTCATTCGCGAATCGTGTCAGCCGGAGCGTACAAATGCCTGCCAAGCCTCGTTCGAAAGTCTTCGACCCCGATCACGTCGGTGTCTATCACTGTTGGAATCGACTCGTCCGCCGCCGCCATCTGTTTGGATGGGATGCACTCACGGGCAAGAACTTCAGCTATCGCAAGGATTGGGTGAGGGACCGCTTTCGCCAGTTAGCAGGGGTCATGGCCATTGATGTTTTGGACTACGCGATTCTCGATAATCACCTCCACATTGTGCTCCGCAACCGGCCCGACATTGTCAGCACGTGGTCTGACGAGGAAGTGGCCTGGCGCTGGTGGTTTGTCTGCCCGCTGCGCAAGAACGAAGACGGATCTGTTCCCGACCCCAAACCTTGTGAGGTCGGTCTGCTCCTGCCAGACGTCGACGAGTACCGTTGCCGACTCTCGGACATCTCCTGGATGATGCGCCTGGCCTGCCAGACGATTGCGTGTCGCGCCAACCGCGAAGACGACGTTGACGGACGCTTCTTCGCCAAGCGTTTCGACTGCTCGAAACTGGCATCCTGGACTGACGTCCTGGCTTGCAGCATCTACGTGGACCTCAACTGGATTCACGCAGGCTTGGCCGACACGCCCGAACAATCGCAGTTTACTTCGGCTTTTGACCGGATTCATGCGCGTTGGCAGCAAGTCAGCGACGAAATGGGCAACTCCGTTTCGCTGCCGGCGAAGGATGAAGCAGATGCTTGGTTGGCGCCCGTTGCGCTCGATGAGCGCGCCATAGCGTACCAACCTCCAGCAACGATGTGCTCTCCGAGCAACAGCGCCGATCGAGTGCCGAGTTGCAATCCAATTGGTGCGGCGCGGATCTCCAACAAGGGCTTCCTGCCCATGACGCGCGACCAGTATCTCTCGCTGCTCGACACCTTGGGCCGCGTGATCCGCGAGGGCAAACGTGGATTCATTCCGGCCGACTTACCTCCGATCCTGGAACGGCTCGACATCGAGCCACATGCTTGGCTCGACTCTTTTCTGGACCTCTTCCGCAGCCGCCCGGCTCCGCGGCCTTCTCCCGGCGTGGTTGGATCGGGATAACCTCCTCGTCACGGCCGAACTTGTCGCTTTGCGACTGCGACCACCGACTTCGTGTGATCACCCTGGCGATCGATGAGCATCATCGATCGCCTTGTGCGTCTCTTGTCTATTTTAGTCTGCTTTAAGGTCACTGATGATCCATCAGCCAATTCCAGTGGCCCACAGGGCCGCCGTCCCATCTTTCCCATTCTCCCTCTTCAAGGTCTGTGTCTTTCTCCCTATATGTGCTCACCGAAGAGGAACGCATGGGCAGCATGTTCCACGACGCGGAGTCTCAGGTCGAAGCGGCGGCGGGGATGTAACGGAGACAACTGCGACGACGGACAGAGTCATACCAGCCCCTCAGCCCTTCGCCGGCTCTCTCTTTGCGGCGGAGGGCTCTTCTTTGCGCTGACGTTTCGGACATCGCACATACCGTACACGGTCGAAGCTGACACTGTCACCCCATGACAGCATTTTGCAGCGCGGAATAACTGGTAGGGATGGACACGACTCTGTCAAACGCGGCGAAGTTGGCTTCGTTCTCCGCGTCGCACACAATTGTAATCCGAGATTGCGGGCATGCGTTGACCAGTGACAAGACTTCCTTGCCCGGGCTGCCCAGACCATTCACGAGCACGTCTTCGTCCGAATCGACAGGGTCCGGACACGGAATCAACGTGATGTTCATCGACGTTACGATCTCGGCCAGGAAGTCGAACTCGGTCACTCCCGGTTTCCAGTACGCGATGGATTGCGGGGGGCCCGTGGAACGAGTGTGCGGCGTCGCGTCTGAATCGTCTGTAGATTGCAGCGCGAAATCGTTGATTCCTTGTGCATTGCGCTTGGTCTCTTCAATGGCCGTTGAAATCGAAAGCAGTCGCAGACGGTCAAGGACGTCGGCTGTCGGAATCACCACCCGGTCCCAGGGATCCCACCAGCCGGTCGCGATGTGAGAGATCAGGGCTGCAAGCTTGACAAGTTCGACCTGCGATCGCAGCGGTTCCAGCAACTGCGAAACTAACGCGTAATCGTGCTCGACGTGCGGCAGTGGGCTGTACAAGTTCTCCGGGATGTTCCAACTTTGCAGGACGTCGCTCATGACCTCCGCCTGACTCTGAGGAAACGCCCGCCTCTCGAGTTCAACTAGAGCGCAACGATCTTTGCAACAGCGATTAATCATTCTCTCGTAATGATCGGGATAGAGAGACGCCAGCACGACTCGACCAAGCGAGTGCATCGCGGCGCACAAGAGCAGTCCTTCCGAGATGTCCTTGTGACCTCCCTGGGCGACGAGCAACTCGACTGCCAAACCCGCCGCCACGCTGCGCCGCCACAGCGGGCCAGCGCTGGGCCAAGGGGATTCACCCGAACTCAGGGCGGCTTGCGAATTGGCCGCCAGGGCGAGTTGGCCGATCCGTGTTTGCCCGATCTGCAGAACTCCCCGCTCGAGATTCGTAATGTTTGTGCCCTTCGGATTGTAAAAGCGGCTATTGGCAAGTTGAAGGACCTCGGCCGACAGAACGCGATGCTTTTCGATCGCGAGGGCCAGTTGTTTAGTGTCAAACTCGTTTGACTTCGTCATCCGGTAGATGTGGAGCGCATCGTCGGAAGCCGGCATCATGTGGTGGATCCGAGCGAACGCGCGTTTGAAGTCTGCCGCCTCAATCCCGGCGGGTCCTCTGTCTACATCGGTTTCTCGCGCCGGATCGTCATCGCTTTCCGCTTTTTCCTCATAACTTTGTTCTGTGGCGTCGGACGGCGACTTGTCTTCGTCACCAGTATCTTCCGCCGTGGGGGTCCCCTTTTGACCGACAAGCGCTTTCACTTTCGCTGCCAGCAGTTCGTATTCGACGGGTTTGAACATGATGTCATCGACACCGCGAGCGACAAGATCTTTGGCAAGTCGCGGCTCCACTATGCCGGTCAAGACGACGATCAGCGGCCGGTGGCTCCTGGTGAGCAGTTCGACCACCAAAGCATGGCCGTGTTTGTTTGGCATTCGCAGATCGGTGACCACGGCGTCGTAGTGGGTGCGGTCCGCCAACGCAAGCGCTTGATTTCCGTCCGCTGCGCCGTCGCAACGGAAACCTTCCGCGGCCAGCATTCGCATCGTCAGGTTTCGAATCATCAGTTCGTCGTCCACGACCAGTGCCGTCGGTTGTGATTCCGCCATGATGGTGTTCCTAACTTCAGTTGCATTGCCGTTACCAAATAATCCACCGTCCGATTCTTATCCCCATACATCCAGCGTCGCCAGATCCTCGCCCCATCGCGCATAGGAGGCCCTAACACCTTGGCTTAATTGACCGAGCGTGTGGCTTGTGTTTCTGAGCGCCCCGCAGCTACATGGAATCGCCACGGTCGTACCATGTTCTCGGAACTCCTCGATCGATTTCCCATCTGACACAATCACCAGTTTGCGAGCCCGATGCCCATTCAGTTGGGACGCGAGCTGCGGTGGTCTGGCGCCAAGACAGTTGACAAGCATCGGTCGATCCGAGTCGTCCAAATCGCCGGTGCGTTGTGTGAGAGCGACGCCCATCGAGGGCAACGTCGCGGCCAAAAAGTCGAAGGGTTCCGCCGAAAGGTTGGAGTACGCGAGCTGCAGTGGTTGCGAGTCTGAGTTGTCTCGCCGTTGCCCGGATTGCTTGCTCTCCGTCTGCGACTGGGGTCGAAAACTGATGATCTGTGCCAGGTCGGACTTCGTTTGCTCGACAATCCCCGCAACATCGTGGATTCGCAAACGCCGCAACACGGATGCAGGCGCGAACTCAACAAGATCCCAATCTTCCCACCTTTCAGCAGCGATCTGGCCTAACAGAATGGCCAGTTTCACGAGTTCAACTTGCTTCCGTAGTGGATCCGACAATCGTGCTAGCGAACAGTACGGCTCCAAGATGTGATTCAGAGGGCCGTAGACTTCGGCGGGAATGTTCCAGATGGCAAGCAATCGTGCCATCGTCTTCGCATGGTTCTCCGGAAACATCCACTTTTCTTGCTCCAACAGCGGTTCGTTGCGATCACGACACGCTTTCACCATGCATTCGTAGTGTTGGGGATAGAGAGTGCCAAGCAAGACCCTTCCCAGCGCGTGCATGATCGCACACAGGAGCAACCCCTCGTCTTGTTGTTCTTGTTTGCCCTGCTCAAGGAGCAGTTCCACCGCCACCCCCGCGGCAATACTTCGTCGCCAGATCGTCTCGACATTCAACCACGGCAGCCGTGTTGTCGTGAGCGCGGAAAACGCATCGGACGCCAGAGCCAACTCGCCGATTCGCCTGACGCCGATGCGGGCGACGGCGTAGTCCAATTCTTTAATGGCCTGGCTGGAAGGATTGTAGAAGCTGCTGTTCGCGAGCCTGAGGACTTCGGCGGCCAGTGATGCATCGCGCTGGATTGCGGCCGCCAGTTGCTGAGCGCTACAGGAGTCCGAACAAGCCAGTTGGAAAACGTCGAGCCCCGCTCGCGAAACGGGCAACACCCGTGACACGGGCGTAAGCTTGTCTTCGATTTCCGACAAGCTGATCGGCGTACTCCTCCCGTCGATAACACCGTCTTCCGCCCTTTCCAGTTGTGTCGGCAGAGATCGCGGAAGTTGATCGTGATTCTTACCGTTCTGATGCAATTGACGATCGACCAGCGCCTTCACTTTAGAGGCGAACACTTCATAATCCACCGGCTTGAACACGACATCATCAACACCACGCTCCAGCAGGTCTTTGGCAAGGCGCGGCTCCGCGACGGCGGTGAGGATGATGATGACCGGGCGTGGGTCCAGTCGCAGCAGACCGACGGCGAGCGCGTGGCCATGTTTGTGCGGCATGCGCATATCGGTTACGACCACGTCGTAACAGGCTTCCTCAGCCGATCGCATCGCTTCGATCCCGTCAGCCGCCGCATCACAATCGAAGCCCTCCTTGGTCAGGGCTCGCATCGTCAACCGTCGAACAGACTCCTCATCGTCAACAACCAGCGCTCGACAACCTTCGTCTCTCATCTCTTCGCGTCCCTTCAACTGGAGTGCATCATTGGTGCGGTGTTGTCGGCGTTCGACAGCAGTTGTAATGCCGACTCGCCCGTATCTCCTTCGCTCTCCTCGTCTGGATACAGGCCGGCGATTGCCCGAATCTCCGGAAGCACCTCAAAGAACAGGTCCAGCAAATGGGGATCAAAGTGCCTTCCGCGGTCCGCTCGCATCATTGCCAGTGCCTTTTCTTCCGGCAGCGCGGGGCGATAGACGCGATCGTGCGTCAACGCGTCGTAGACATCCACGATGGCGACGATCCGTGAACTCTCTGTAATTTCCATCGCTGCCAGCCCGTGGGGATATCCCCGGCCGTCCCAGCGTTCGTGGTGGTGGAGCGCGATGTCTTGGGCCGTCTCGAGCATCGGCGATTCGCTTCCTTCCAGCAGTTCCGCTCCTATCACGGCGTGCGATTTCATGATCTCGAATTCGTCGTGGGTCAGTTTGCCGGGCTTTTGCAGGATGGCATCGGGAATCCCGATCTTGCCCACGTCGTGCATGGGGGCTGCCATACGGATTCGTTCGGCCTCTGCCGCCGGCCAACCGGCAGCCTCGGCGATCACGGCGCTGAACAGACCGACTCGTTTGACATGCGCACCCGTTTCTTCATCCCGGTACATCGACGCCCCCACGAGGCGGAGGATCGTTTCCTCATGAGCGCGGCGGATCGTCTCGGTTTGTTGCCGAACTCGTTCTTCCAATTGCTCCACATACAGGTGTCGTTCCACGATGAGCTGCTGGCGTTCCAACCCGCGTTTCACGTAGAAGAGCAGTTCGTCCGAATCAATCGGTTTGGTTAGAAAACCGCATGCTCCGTAGGTTAGTGCCTGAATTGCGGTGTCAGCTCCTCCGACCGCCGTCAACATGATCACCGAGACATCCGGAAACTCGTCATGAATTCGCTTCAGCAGTTCAACGCCGGATTGTCCCGGCATCCTTACATCCAAGGTTATCAGGTCCACGTCCTGAGCCTGCAGATAGGCCCACGCCTCGTCGCTACTGTTGGCGACAGCGCAAGAATGGCCTTCCGGCACCAGAATACGACGGACAATTTCGCACACATGTGGCTCATCATCCACAACCAGGATGTTTGCCGGCGACAATACTAGACTGTCTGACATAGAGGCTCCTCGTCCAACATCCGCCGCATCGTCGAAAGCAATGCTTCCTCCGCGAGCGGTTTGTAAATCGTTGAAACTTGCACGCCTTCGAGCACGTCGGTCTGGTCCGTCTCCGGGTTGTACGCGGTGCAGAAAACGACTTTGATTTCCGAATTAGCCTCTTTCATGCGATCATAAACCCGATGGCCGTCCAGCTTGGGCATGACTACGTCCAGAACAGCCATCTGAATCGTGTCCGCGTTCTGTTCAAACTTTCTCACCGCATCTTCGCCATCTGCCGCAACGATCACCGTATAGCCGGCTGCGCGCAACACACGAACCGCCGCGTCGCGCACCATCGGATCGTCCTCAGCCAAGAGGATCGTTTCGCTCCCGGTCAGTGACGAAGCTCCGCTATTCTTTGTTGGTTGTTGAGTATCGTTTGTCGCTTGCGCTGCAACCGGAAGCCAGATTCTGAAGGTAGATCCTTGGCCTTCGCTGCTCTCCACCGTGACGGTTCCCTCGTGGTTCTGGAGCGTGCCAAACACCATGGCGAGTCCCATCCCTGTGCCCTTACCAACCTCTTTCGTTGTGAAGAACGGGTCGAAGACGCGGTCGATCACCTTGGCAGGCATTCCGCACCCGGTGTCGGCAACCGTGATCACCGAGTAGTGGCCCGGCTTCAGGTTTGGTTGACCAGTGGACGCGTTACCGCCTCGCCGATCAAGTATCTCCCTCTGGTCGGTTGTGATCCGCAACCGGCCACCAGACGGCATCGCGTCACGAGCATTGATACACAGGTTCAACAGGGCTTGTGACATGATATCCACATCGGCGTACACGATTCCCGCCTCATCGCTGAGATCTACGTCGACTTCAATCTGTTCCCCAAATACAGGCCGCACCATTCTCAGAGTCATCGTGACGATTTCGTTCACTTCTTGATGCGACTTCTTCGCCGGTTGCTGCCGGCTGAAGTTCAGCAGTTGCCGAGTAATCTCCGCCGCTCGATCGACCGCTTCTACGGCATACTGGAGATCGCGGTGTGGTTGAGCGTCCACCGACAACTCGTCCATGGCAAACCGGGTGTAGCCGCGGATGACTTGCAACACGTTGTTGAATTCGTGAGCGATGCCACTCGCCAATGAGCCGATGGCTTCCAGCTTGTGTTTCCGACGTAATGCCTCTTCTCTTTCGCGGAGTTGCTCCGTTCGCTCGTCAACCATTCGTTCCAGATCGCGCTTCTTCAGCCGTGCTTGCTGCGCGAGGTGCCACTTTTCGGTCAGCGCCAGCGCAAGCTGACAGACCTCCACGTTGTCGAATGGCTTTTTGAGGATCAGCAACTGATCCGTGTCTCCGAGTTGTTCGCGGATGTCGGACCATGTGTTGTCGGAGTAAGCGGTGCAAATGACGACTTGCAAATCGGGGTCTGCCTTCCAGAGTTGCTCAATCGTGGTCAATCCGTCCCAACCCGGCGGCATACGCATATCGACGAATGCCAAGGCATACGGACGATTCTCCGCGACCGCCGCGACGACTTTTTCCAAGCCCTCCTGTCCCTGGTGAGCCGAGTCCAGCTCGACATTCAATTCCCGGTTTATGTCGCACCCCTCGCCGAAAAATGCGGCTTCGGCGTCTTCCAGCTCTTGGCCCGACCCATCGGACACGAGGATCTTGCGAAAATCGCTGTGGATCGCCAGATTGTCGTCGACCACCAGAATGCGCCGGTTTCTGTGCTCATCTAAACTCTGCATAGCGCTTCCTTTTCGATTGGGATTCGTAGCGTAAACGTCGCACCTTGTCCGACACCGTCGCTGTCGACCGACAGCGAACCGCCTACCTCTTGCGCAGACAAGGCGCTGCTGTGCAGGCCGAACCCATGACCGTCCTCTCTGGTTGTGAATCCGTGGGAGAAGATGTTCGTAAGGTTGTCGTGCGCAATCCCGACGCCGTTGTCGCGCACCTCAATTAGTACATTTTCTTCGCCGCCGGTAACGATCAATGTCATGGTCCTGTTATCCTGATCACAGTCGCTCAACGCGTATCTGGCGTTGCTGATCAGATTGACGATAATCTGCAGTACTTGATGTCGCTCAGTGACGATCGGTGGTACTTCGCCGAACTCGCGCACCACGTTGACATTGTGCCGTATCAATCCTGCATCGTTGATTTTCAGCGCGTCTTCCATCAGCTCGGTTAGATTCACTGGCTCTGTGGTGCCCCGCGTTTGCGCGAACGACTGCTGCGTACTGACGATTTCTCTAATGTGCCCGATGTTGTCGATCAGCGAGCGGAGTTCTTCGAGTTGCGTGTCGCGCTCAGCGGAGAGACTTGTCACCAACTCTTCAAGCAGACGGGGAAAATGCCTACCGCGCCCGTCCGTGGTGAGAAATGCTGCCAGATCACTTTGATGTTGGCAAATCATGTCCGAGGCTTTGGCCAAACTACCGACGCGACTGGTCTGCACCTTCTCGATCAGCAGATTGGCCGACACGTTGACGCTGTTGAGCACGTTGCCCACGTTGTGCAGCACGCCTGTCGCCACTTCGGACATGCCGGCTAGGCGGGAAGCGACGACGAGTTCTTCGTGCAACCTGACCAATTCTGCGTCGGCCCGCTTACGTTCGGAAATGTCGCGAACCGTCGCCTGAAGGATTCGTTCGCCGCCCATGTCGAATGCTGTCAACCACACCTCAGCGGGAAAGCGCTCGCCCTCGCCTCGCTGGTGAGTCCATTCGAATTTGGCGCTCCCTACCCGCAAAGCCGTCGCAATCCTCTCCTCTGCGGCCGTGTACGAGTCGTTGCCGTCGAGTTGCCTGGGAGGAGACAGTTCCGCGGGATGCACGGATATGAAGTCCTTCTTGTCCGTCAGCCCGAAGATCTGCAGTGTGGCGGAATTGCAGTCAATGTAACCCTCCTTGCCCAAGAGCATGATCGCGTCCCCCGATGATTCGAACAGGGTTCGATGTCGGCTCTCGCTGTCGCGAAGCGCGGCGTCGGTCAGTTTGCGTTGGGTGATGTTCTCTTTGACGGCGACGAAATGAGTGGTTTTCCCGTCGGCGTTTACAAGCGGCGAGATGGACGCGAATTCCCAATAGAGTTCGCCGTTCTTTTTCTTGTTTAGCAACTCGCCCCGCCACTCTCGCCCGGAAAGGATGGTCTCCCACAACTGCTTAATTGTTTCCTTTGGTATCTTCCCGGAGTTCAAGACACTTGGGGTCTCGCCGATCACCTCTTGCAAGGTATAGCCCGTTACCTGCGTGAATTTTGGGTTGACGTACTCGATCGTGCCTTGCACGTCGGTATCGCTTCGGAGTACAGGACGGCCTGTTGAAGAGCGATCGATTCGACCAGGCGCGATCTCTGGCGCGATTGATGCCACAGCAGACCCGCAGCGGCGATGCCAAACAGTACCGACAAGGCAAGGATGGTTCGATCTTGCAATAGGCTGACACAGCCGCGGACGACATTCCGGGCCCTGTGTCGAACCACACCAACGACCGAGTTAGTTGTTTCTGGTTTCATCTTTCATCAGCCGTTTGGCAAGCTTCATTTTGGTGAGGGCAGACGTCATAGGGTTGAGGTTGACCCAGTTTGCCTGCAAACTCGTTGACTTCCATTTTTAGCCCAATCATCCGCTGTTCTCTGCCTTCAGACAGTTCGTTGAATTCGCGCAGTTCGGCAACCGTGGTCTCAAGTTCTGCGCAGGCCTGCTCGGTCTGTTGTCTGGACAGGTCCGCCGTCTCTGCCATCCGGATGGCGTTTTTGGTCTCCACGGTGACCTTGTCCAGCACACGGTTGTACTGCGCGGCGATTTGGCCGACATCGCTGCCCGGTTCGACGGTGACCTTCGGGGAAAAATCACCGCTCTGACGCTGAAATTCCATCTCCACAAGCAGCTCGTACAGCTCGGTCGAGGCGCCATGCTCGGAGACATTCAAGCCGACCTGTTCCTGCTCGGGCGTCACTCGCAGTGGAAATAACGAGTGAATCAATCGCAGCAGCAGATAGGTCGTTCCGAACGTCAGGGCAAATGCAACGAAAATGCCGGTCAGTTGAATCTGGAGCTGCGCCCAACGAGAGAGCCCTGTTCCCAGAATCTCGGGCATTCCGAACAGCGCGACCGCGATGGTGCCCCATACTCCGGCGGCTCCATGGACCGGCACGGCGCCAATCGCATCGTCGACCTGACGCCGTTCCAAGATCCAGTGGGCGCCCATCATCACGACAGCTCCGATCGCCCCAATGACGACGGCAGACGGCGCGGTGACCGCATGGCAACCTGCAGTGATCGCCACCAGACCCGCGAGGGATCCGTTGATTGCCAGGTTGACGTCCGCGTGCCCGAGCACCAGCCAGCCGACGACGAGCGCCGTCAACATTCCGGCGGCGCCGGATAAGAACGTGTTGCCAATGATCCCGGCAACCTCCCCGTTCATTTCTAGAGTGCTGCCGCCGTTGAAGCCGATCCAGCCCATCCACAACAGCAGTGTGCCGAGCATCGCCATTGGCATGTTGCTGCCGGGGACTGGCTTCGGTGCTTGATCCTTCGGGAATCGGCCGATCCGTGGCCCGATAACCAGGATTGCAGCCAGTCCCGCCCACGCGCCGACGCCATGCACGACCGTGGAACCGGCAAAGTCAACAAAGCCGCGCGCTGCCAGCCAGCCGGCGGGCCCCTCGATAGCTCCGCCCCATGCCCAGTGACCGAAGACGGGGTAAACCAGTCCGGAGACAATCAGCGTGATGATGATGTACGCGGCAAAACGCATCCGCCCGGCCACCGCTCCGGAGACGATCGTCGCAGCCGTTGCACAAAACATCGCCTGGAACAGAAATGTCGTCGTGAGCCCCGAGCTTTGCCCGGCCATCGGTACAAAGAAGTGTGACGTGCCGAACCAACCAGCTTCCGATGCACCGAACATCAGGGCAAAGCCAAAGGCCCAGAACAAGAGCAGTGAGACCGAGAAATCGGTCATGTTCTTGAGCGCGACGTTGATCGCGTCTTTGCTCCGCGTCAGGCCGGATTCCAAGCACAAAAACCCCGCCTGCATGGCAAAGACCAGCCCCGTGCAGACAAGAATCCAAATGCCATCAACCATCGAGAAATCTGCTGTCATGATTGCACCTCTATTTCGCGGTTATCTCGCGGCAACTCCACTCGGAAGAAGCGGAAGCATCCGTTTGTCGTCGCGCCGATCAGTCGTCTCTGAGTTCATCCATTGCTTGGCAAGCTTCATGTTCGTTAAGGGAGTTCGCGAATTACGGCCTCACGACACTAGCCCCCGAAGTGCGGGGGCAACTCGCTATGGAACCCTAGAGCGCCGGATGCGCAAAGTGCGGGTTTTAGGGGAAATCTTTAGGCGCTGCCAGGCAATCGTGCGGAATTCTGGGGGCTCCCTTATGGCGTCCATACGCCCGTCGTGACGATACAGAGGATGGCGAAGAGAAGACCCAGTCAAAACGATTCGACGCGGTACTACGGACTGGCGGTTCAGGATTGAGGTGAACGCCGTTGATGGCTTATCATTGAATGGCCTTGGGGTGGCAAACACGTGCGACTGATCCTTGATGAATCGCGGAGGTAGAGTTCGGTGAGGGCAGCGCCAACGGTATTGGTGGTCGAAGACGACCGTGTGATGCGTGAATCGCTGGTCTGGCTTCTGAAGACGGCGGAGCTAAACGCCGAGGCCTACGGATTGCCGGGCGAATTGCTCGAGCGTTACGACCCCGACCAGCCGGGCTGCCTTGTGCTCGATTTGCAGTTGTCGGAAATGACGGGACTGGAGCTCTGGCAGAGGCTTCGGGAAAAAGGTTGTCGTCATCCCTTTATCATCATTTCCGGTCAGGGCAACATCTGCACCGCCGTTCAATCCATGCACGAAGGCGCGGTGGACTTTATCGAAAAGCCGTTTGATCACCAGCGTTTACTCAGCCGCGTTCGGCAGGCCATCCAGCACGATGCGAACAATCGCCGCCGCCGGGTTTCCCATTTGGAGACTCAAACGCGGATCGATTCCTTGACGCCGCGAGAACGCGAGGTCATGGAGCTGGTGGTGGAAGGAAATCTGACGAAGCAAATCGCCAAACGGCTGGAGATCAGCGGAAAGACGGTGGACGTGCATCGCAGCCACGTGACCAAGAAAATGCATGTCCAGTCCGTGGCCCAACTCGTGCGATTGATGATCGAGCATTCCCTGGGGAACACGCAATAGCCTGTCCTCAAATTGCGAGAAACCTGCGATTCGGCGGTACGATGGCCCTCCGAGCCCGTCGATTCTCCAACGTCTTGCTGTTTCGACGGCCTCGGAGGGCCATCGTACGAATTTGAGGACACGCTCTAACTTCGAGCAGACACCAACCTTCGACGCGTCACATCTCGGCCGTTTCTGCTTCCGTCGGGAGCGTGAAGAGGAACGTCGTTCCACCCTCGGGGTTCGACTCGGCCCACAGGCGACCTTCGTGATTGGTGATGATCGTCCTGCTGATGCTCAAGCCCATACCCATGCCGGCGGGTTTGGTGGTGTAGTACGGTTCGAAGACCCGCTTGAACTGGTCAGGTGTGAGCCCGGTTGCGCGATCCGTTATCGTTACCGTCACCGTTGACATGTCTTGCGCCGTTGACGTTCTCACGGTCACGTCCCGCTGTTCCTCGGGCACCTCATCCAGGGCTTCAAACGCGTTGTGCAATAGATTCACCAGGACCTGTTGAATCGTTGAATCTGGATGTGGTCTGCCAACAGGGGCGGTAGGTGCGGGTCCAGCTCCAAACGAAGTCGAACCTGTTTCCG
>JASLPZ010000007.1:0-46907 GCA_030744725.1 Pirellulaceae bacterium | reverse complement strand
TTTCGCTCCGCGAAAGCACGTTCCTTTCGCGGAGCGAAAGGCGACTATCGGACAGTAATTCCTCGAACGATCCTTACCCAAAGCCGCTTGCCTTTTCGAAAGGGTAAGCGGCTTTGATCTTAAATCGACGGAGTTCGAGCTGTGGGGCGTCGTCCTCCAGTGTGCGGCGTCGGTCTGCGCCATGATTTCATCGACCACGTTCCGATGAACGTCGGTCACCCGGAAGTCGCGACTGGCGTATCGGGTAGGTCAGCGGCTAAGGCGCTGGACAGATTCGACCGATCCACATCGAATCATCCACACTTTCCAAGTTCCATACCCTTTAGCATCAATGGTTTGCGCGATTTCGCGACAATTCTCAATTGTCGACTACACTGGAATGTGGGGAGGGTGTTTGGGTGAGCTTACCTAGCGTCAGGGAACTTTGGCCGTTCAAAGTGTGTCAAAACCGTGCGCTCTACGGAATGACAGCACTTGTCGGCGATGTCCATCGATCTGTCGCTTGAATCAACCTGTTCCCAACACTGAGGCGAGAGCCTCTGGAGATTCCGATGTGGATGGATTTCATTCGCCGTCGCCGTCCACGAAAGTCGTCGTCTTCGCGTCGCGAACACAATCGCCGTAGGCAACGCAATCCGCAACGACGGCTACTCGCCGAACCGCTAGAAGAACGTCGGCTGCTGACCGTGTTTGGTCACCTGGCCAACTTGGCGCCGCCCGAAGGCTTCGTGTTGAGCAGCGTCATGCCGCAAGATCAAGCGGGCAAATCCGTCAGCTTTGCAGGAGACGTCAATCACGATGGTTTTGATGACCTGTTGGTTGGCGCGCCCGTCGATAGATTCTTTCCCGCGGGCAGCGGTGCCGCTTATTTGGTTTATGGCAAGGCCGATGACTTTTCGAATTTGACCTTGGAGCTGACTTTCGAGCCCGATGGTTTTCCAATGTATGGGCTGGTGACTGCGGATCATGCCGGGTTCTCCGTGAGTGACGCGGGCGATATTAATGGTGACGGGTTTCATGACTTCATCGTTGGTGCGCCTTGGGCGGATCGCCCGCATCCCGATGGGCATGTGTATGGTAATGGCGAGAGCTATGTCGTGTTTGGTGGCGAATTCCTGCAGCGGCCAACGCTTTTCAATTTGGATGGCACCAACGGTTTCAAGATCGTCGGCAACGCGCCGTACGATCGGACTGGGTATTCCGTCAGCGGCGCTGGCGATGTAAACGGCGACGGCTTCGACGATCTGTTGGTCGGCGCGCCGGTTGATGACCATTCTTTCTATGGCACTGGGCAGAGCTACTTGCTCTTTGGAAAACCGGAGGGGTTCACGCCGACCGTCAACGTCTGGCAGCTAGCAGCAAACGGCGATGGTCTCGCCCTGCATGGTATCGATGCTGAAGATCATATGGGGTTTTCTGTCAGTGACGCGGGCGACATTAACGGCGATGGCTACGCGGACTTTGCGATTGGTGCACCATTCGCCGACAAGCAGGTACAAGGCGGCTTACTCTCAGGCTCGGGAGAAGGGTACTTGATTTTCGGTGGCCCTTCGATTGAATCCAATGTGACTCAACTGGATGGCACGAATGGCTTTCGCATTGCGGGCTTTGCCTCGTACGATCGCGCTGGCTATTCGGTCAGTTCCGCGGGCGACATCAATGGCGACGGTATCGACGATCTGCTGATCAGTGCCCCGGCGGACCGGACCGTTCCAGTTCATCCCGGTCAGACGTATGTCATTTTCGGAAAAGAGAGTGGCTTCGAACCGGTCCTGGATCTGGGCTCGCTCGATGGGACCAACGGATTCAGTCTGTTCGGGATCGACGGCGCGGACCACGCGGGTTGGTCGGTCAGCGGCGGAGGCGACATCAATGGTGACGGCATCGATGATTTGCTGATCGGTGTTCCATTCGCCGATCAGTACAGCGGCACGCTCGCCTTTTACGGAGTCGGTGAAGCATACGTGATCTTTGGACGTGACACTGGATTTCCCAATCGCGTGGTATTGGGTGCGTTGGGAAATGACGAAGGTTTCATTTTGTTGGGTGAGGTTGCCTACGATCGGACTGGACATTCAGTCAGCACCGCCGGCGATGTTAATGGTGACGGTTTCGACGACTTTATCATCGGCGCGCCTTCCGATCCCGACTATACGGATCGGCCCGGTCGCGCTTATGTGATGTTTGGACGCGACTTTACCGGGAAGAATCCGCAGACTGGCGATAGCGACTCCAACACGCTGGCGGGAACCGATCAAGCGGAAGTTCAAATCGGCGGGCAAGGCGACGATCTGCTGATCGGCAACGGCGGTGCCGACGTCGCACGTGGCGGGCAAGGCGACGACACCATTTACCTGACCGATTTGACATTCCGCTTGTTTGATGGCGGTCGGGGCGAGGATACGTTGACGTTCACCGGCGGAGGTTTGAATTTGGATCTGTCGGCGGTTTACGACAACCGTCTAGTCGGCCTCGAGCATATCGACCTGACCGGCTCGGGCGACAATCATTTGACGATCGGAAATGTTCGCGAGGTTCTCAACATCTCCGACACGAGCAACCGCCTGGTTGTGCATCGGGACGCCGACGACACCGTTGATCTTGGCACCGGGTGGACAGAACAGTCCTCGGAGACAATTGACGGCAGCGTCTTCCGCGTGTTTACGCAAGGCGCCGCCAAGCTGCTCGTTGAAAACCTGAAGCCGACGCTCGACTTAAATGGCCCCGATGACGACGGTACCGATACGTCGGCCACTTTCACTGAAGATGGCCCAGCTGTCGTGATCACCGATGCCGACCTGACGGTCGCGGACGACGATCAGATTGTGTCGGCAACGGTCACGCTGACAAATGTGTTAGATGGCATCGACGAATCGTTGGCGATGACCGTCAGCGGAACGGGCCTTCAGACGACTTATAATGCGGCCACCGGTGTCCTTGAAGTGACGGGAACTGCATCGGCGAGCGTGTACGCCGCCGCGCTGGCGACATTGCGGTATCGCAACGCCGATGACGGTGCCGACGTCACCGATCGCGTGGTCACCGTCACGGTCAATGACGGACTTGTCTCGAGCGACGCAGCCCGAGCCACGGTCAGCCTGATCGCAGTCAACGATGCGCCGCAACTTGCCAGCGCGCCAGTACATCTGGGGACGATCAACGAAGACGACCAAGATACAGACGGCACGACCGTGGCCGCTTTGATCCCCGATGGCAATATTACCGATCCGGACGGCGCTGCCGTGGAAGCGATGGCCGTGATCCTGGTGGATCAGACCAACGGCGTCTGGCAGTTTAACACCGGAGGCGACTGGCATGACTTCGGACTTCCGTCACTAACCGCCGCTCGACTGCTGGGACCGACGGACAAAGTACGTTTCAGGCCGGTCGCCGACTACAACGGCGTGGCGACGTTCCGTTTCAAAGCCTGGGATCAAACGAGCGGAACTGCCGGCGAGGAAACGGATGTGATCACCAACGGAGGTACAACCGCCTTCAGCACAGGCAAGGCCTCGGCGACTGTCTCGGTTACGCCGGTCAATGACGCCCCGATCTTGGACGACAGCCTTTCGCCGACCCTGACACCAATTTCTCGCGAGCAGCTGAATTCGGCGGGCGACCTGGTGTCCGTGCTCGTCGCAGGAGCCATCGAAGATGTTGATGGTCAGCCGCGCAGTTCGATTGCGGTGATTGATGTTGATGAAACCAACGGACATTGGGAACACTTGCTCCCGGGTACGACTCTGCAACAGTGGATGAGGATCACGGCGTCGGAGTCATCGGCACTGCTACTGTCCTCTGCGCGTCGAATTCGTTTTGTTCCGGACATTGGGTTTTCAGGAACGGCGACGATCACCTTCCGTGCCTGGGATCAATCAGTGGGCGGGGACGGGACTCAAGTTGATACCACACAAAATGGTGGCACCACGCCGTTCAGCATCGCGACGGATACGGCAGAAATCACCGTTGCAGACACTGACGATCCGCCGACGCTGGATCCGATCAGCTCGCCGCTCATCCGAAGCAGCACGGAGCCGTTCAATCTGGGCTTGACCAACATCACCGACGGTGGCGCGGGGACCGAGACCCTGACGATTTCTGCAACCAGCAGCAACCATGAGGTCTTGCCGGATCCCGAAGTCAGCTATACCGCACCCGACACGACGGGTCAGTTGCTGCTTTCTCCGGTTGCCGAAATGGGCGGTTGGTCCGTGGTCACGGTGACCGTGACTGAAGACGACGGGGATGCGATTACGCGAGTGTTTGCCGTCAGTGTGGGTGATAATCTGCAGCGGTGGCAAAACCCGTTCGATGCCAAGGATGTCAATGCCGATGGGGCTATTTCGCCAATCGATGTGCTGCAGATTGTCAACGAGTTGAACCGACCCAACCATGCTGATCAAACGGGTCGGTTGCCCAATCCTGCTTCGCCCAATGCGCCGCCGCCGTACTACGACGTAACGGGCGACGGATTTGTCACATCGCGAGACGCATTGCTGATTATTAATTGTCTGAACGAAGCTGCGAGCGGTGGAGGCGAAGCAGAGGGTCCGGACGATGGCCTTAGCTGGTTGGCCGGAGCGACGGGCGCAAGTGTGAACTTTGCCGTTCCGTCCGTCGCGACTATTCCACAAGGTTCGCCAGACAACCCGGCGGTTCCTTCGAACGGCACCGGCACAACCAGTTCGGTCGTTGCTCTAACGAAACCGACGACGGTCGACGCTATCGCGCGGCATCGATTTTTCGCGTCTGAAGAACCATCACCGACCGACGATCTGGATTCGATCTTGGACACGCTAAGCGCCGACGAACTGGCCAAGTGGTGGTCGTAAGCTAAGGTCTCCCAACTGTCGTAGTCGATGTCTTTATTGCAGAGCCTGGTCTCGCCGCTGCGCCGAATTGGTTGGCGCACAGATTGCCATCTTCGTCGCGCGCTGCGATAACGGAGCACTATTGGGCCGTAGAATCCCTGTGCTCCGAGGAGGCGCCGCTGTCATGTCGCAAACCGACGCTCGTCCAAATCTTGAAGGTCGTATCGCCGTAGTTACTGGAGGTGCCAGCGGGATTGGCCGAGCCATCGCGGTTTTGCTGGCAGAATGTGGGGCGCGCGTCTTTGTGGGTGACTACGATCCCGTTCCGGAAAACGTCGCAGCGAGCCGAAAGCTGAGCATCGTCGATCGTCGCTGTGACGTTCGGGTCGAGTCGGACGTGCGCGATTTGATCGAAGCGGCAGTCACCGCTGGTGGCGGGCTGGACATACTGGTCAACAATGCTGGCATCGGCCTGGTCAAGCCGATCATCGAAGTGAGCGAAGAAGAATGGAGCGCGTGTCTGGACACGAACCTTAAAGGTGCCTTTCTGGCAGCGAAGCACGCGATTCCGCACTTGATCGCGCGAGGTGGTGGGTCGATCGTGAACACGGCTAGTAACGCGGGAATCCTGCCACGTGCCCACGACCCTGTCTATTCGACCAGCAAGGGAGCCCTAGTTGCGTTGACCAAATGTCTGGCGCTTTGCCACAGTCCCGACCGCATTCGCGTCAACGCTGTCTGCCCGGGGCCAGTGGGCGACACACGGATGATGAATGCCGACCTGGATCGCGTGCCGGATCGCGAAGCCGCGATTGGTCAGTTTATCAGGGCCAGCCCGTTGGCCCGAGCGCATGGCCGGATGATTGCGCCGCAAGAAGTTGCCGAAGCCGTACTCTACCTGGTCAGCGATGCGGCGCAGATGGTAACGGGAACGTTGATTGCGATTGATGGAGGAAAATCGTTGGGTGTCCCGCCCGTGGGCGACGCGTGACGATGGCCGCATCTCTAAGCAAGCGTTCCTGTTGTATACTGATCGGCACGATATACCCGCATCCTTCTTATGCCGACGTTGAAAACCATGTCGTTGTTTGAGCAATCCGAGAAAGCGAGTCTTCGCAGCGTCCAACCGCTCGCCGCCCGGATGCGGCCGAGCACGCTGGCCGAATTTGTTGGCCAGCAACATTTCCTGGGTGAAGGTAAATTGCTCCGCAGATTGCTGCAGGCGGACCGGCTCGGTTCCGTTCTGTTCTACGGCCCACCGGGCACCGGGAAGACGACCCTAGCGAGGCTGTTGGCCACTGAGAGTCTCAGCCGTTTTCGCCAGTTGAGCGCCGTCACAAGCGGTGTGAAGGACGTTCGCGAGGTTCTCGAAGAGGCGCGTGACGAAGTAGCAACCGGCGGAAGGAAAACGGTGTTGTTTGTCGACGAGATTCATCGCTTCAACAAGACGCAACAGGATGCATTGTTGCCTGACGTCGAAGATGGCATCGTCACGTTGATCGGTGCAACAACGGCCAATCCATTCTTCGCGGTGAACAGCGCCCTGGTCAGCCGCAGTCAGATCTTCCAATTCGAACCATTGGCAATCGACGAGATCAAGGCTCTTCTGTTTCGGGCGCTCGAAGATAGACAGCGCGGACTAGGTACACACGACGTTGAATTAACGGACGACGCGCTTGACTACCTGGCGCGCGTGTGCGACGGTGATGCGCGTCGCGCCTTGGCGGCGTTGGAAATTGGCGTGCTCTCCTCGACGGGTAAACCAATTCACTTCGATGCCGCGTTGGCCGCCGAGTCCGTACAGCGCAAAGCGATAGAGTACGATTCGTCGGGCGATACGCATTACGATGCGGCCAGTGCCTTGATCAAGAGCATTCGAGGCAGCGATCCAGACGCTGGGCTGTATTGGCTGGCACGGATGTTGGAGGGAGGAGAAGATGTCCGGTTCCTTTGCCGCCGGTTGGTGATCTTGGCCAGCGAAGACATCGGCAACGCTGATCCACACGCTCTGCCGTTGACGGTAGCAGCGATGCAGGCGTGCGAGTTTATTGGATTGCCTGAATGCCAATTGACACTGTCACAGGCGGTGACGTATCTGGCCTGTGCTCCCAAGTCGAATTCCGCGACTGTGGCGATTGGTGAGGCGATTCACGACATTCGCGAAGGCCGCTTACTGCCCGTGCCGGTTCATCTGCGGGATTCCCATTACGAAGGTTCGAAACAGCTCGGACATGGTGAAGGATATGAATACGCGCACGACGCCCAGGATGGCTTGGCAGAACAGGATTACTTGGGCGTGGATCGCGAGTACTATCGGCCCGTCGACCGGGGCTTTGAACGGGAGTTGGCAGAACGTCTGACGACGATCCGGAAGCGGCTGCGGGCCGCGAAAACGGAGCCGGAACCGTAGGCGATGCTAGCGTCGTGGCGAGCGTCAGAAATTCGCCTAGTATCGGGCACACTCTTCGTCTATTATCCCCCACGCAAAAAACCTGTATATCGACGCATTCGTCAGGGAGGACGATGTGGATACGCTCAAAACCGCGATCGTAGTTGTTCTGTTGTTGGCCGTTCTGTATGGCGTTTACGTCACACTGAACCAGCCCGATCAGGAAGTTCCTGAGGAAATTGCATGGGCACAACAACAAACGGCTGAGCCGTTACAAGTCGACTTTGGCCAGACTTCCGCCGGTGCACCATCGGCGGTGACAGCCTCGTTGGGTGATTCCGCCCCTTGGAGCTCCGATCATGCCGCTGGTGATATGCACGCGCACGACGACACAATAGTCGTCCCAACCAACTCAGCCGCTAGCACCTTGGCACCGACCGACTACGGCCAACCATCCGCACCGATTGCCGCCGCTACTGACGTGGCTGCGCCCGATCTGATCACGTCAACCAGTGGCGGCCCGTCGAGTAGCGCCGGATCGGTTCAACCCCACAGTGCAGGGGCGTACGCTTCGCCTCCTCCACCTGAGACAGCTCTAGCGGTCGCGCCACCGAGCTCATCGATCGGATACGATCCCGCAAACTCGTCCCCGTCGAATCGGACGACAGTTGCCACGGCCGTGCCACAACCCCCGTCGGATTCAACCGCTTCGGTGTATGGGCTGTCAGAACCAAATGTCGCCGCGCCCGCGGGCGCCTATGGCGAATCGTCAGGGTTGTCTGATAATCCACAAGTGACAGCGACCACTGAGCTGTCGGTCGCGAATTCCTACACGGAATCGGCGCCTTCGCCAAGCACCGTCTCAGTACCGAAAACCAGCCGAATCGACGGCGGTGTGGCAACGGCGCGCGGTCAGATCGAACAGGGCCAGTATTACGAGGCGCTACTAACCTTGTCGTTTGCGTACAATTCGCCTGGGATTTCGGATGAAGAGCGGCAGCAACTGCAAGCCTGGTTGGACCCGCTGGCAGGCAAAGTCATCTACTCAAAAGAGCATCTCGTCGGTGCTCCCTATCAAGTGCAGGATGGTGAGACCTTGCAGTCGATCGCAACGAGACACAAAGTCCCGTGGCAATTACTGGCCAACATCAACGGCCTCCGCGATCCGTCAGTCGTCCAACCCGGCTTGTCAATCAAAGTGGTTCCCGGACCTTTCCACGCTGAAGTTGATGTCGCGAGCAACTCGCTAACGCTCTTCGCGGGCCGATTGTATGCAGGCAAGTTTGCGATTACTGTCAACGCTAACAATCCACCAGCACCTGGGGAGTATAAGGTGAATGACAAACAGCCGGGGCATTCGTACTATGCCGGCGATGCCCAGACGCTGGGACCACAGGATCCTCAAAACCCATACGGCGGCATTTGGATTGATCTGGGCGGCAACGTATCGATTCATGGCACGTCGAGTTCTCCGGGACAATCCGAGCAGCTGGGCTGTATCAGCCTTATCGCCAAGGATGCCAACGACATCTACGGGATTCTCTCACTGGGTTCAAACGTGGTCATTCGCCGCTAGAGCGCGTGCCGAATCACGGTAGTGGATTTTTGCCGTTTGGGTTTGGATTCGTGAGACAATGCGCCGCGGGCGTATCATGGTCGATGGTCGCGTCAATCGCCCGCCACGGCAGCTGTCCGCTTGCTTGTTTGTTTGTCTTGCCAACATTGCGATGCAAGCACCATGTCACAGCGGGCCTCTAAACGGTATGATTCGAAGAACTCATTCAACACAAGGACTGAAAGAATGGATCCCGAACTGAGCGGTCGAGCCGATTCGATTCAACAGCGCATTTTGCAGCTACGAGATAGTCTTTGACTACGTCGGCAAACAAGAGGTGGTCGCAGGGATTGAGACGCGGATGGCAGCGTTTGGCTTTTGGGACAACCAGGAGAAGGCGCAGCTGGCCGTCGGCCAATTGAAATCGTTGAAGACGATTCTCAAGCCGCTGGAAGAGACGCTTCAATCGAGCGAAGATCTGGCGGGCCTACTGGAAATGGCGGCCGAAGACGAGGGATTCGCAACCGAAGTGGCGTCCGAGATTTCCAGGCTGGAGAAGGTCCTCGACGAACTCGAATTGGCCGCCATGCTGGACGGTCCCAACGACGCGGCCGGTGCCTTGATCAGTATCTATGCACGCGACGGCGGAACGGACGCGAACGACTGGGCAGAGATGATGCTCCGGATGTACACCCAGTGGGCGCAAAAGAATGGTTACTCTTGCACGCTTTTGGATCGTCAGGACGACGAAGTGGCCGGCATTCAGAATGCTTCGATCGCCATTCGCGGCCCGATGGCGTACGGTTACTTGAAGGGGGAAACCGGCACGCATCGTTTAGTGAGAATTAGTCCGTTCAACGCCGACGGAAAACGTCAGACGAGCTTTGCTGCGGTGGACGTGTCACCAGAGATTTCCGATGACATCGAAATCGAGATTGACAAGAGCGATGTCCGCGAAGACACGTTTCGCGCCAGCGGCGCGGGAGGTCAACACGTCAACAAAACCAGCAGCGCTATTCGTCTGACGCACTTGCCGACCGGAACGGTTTCACAGTGCCAGAGCGAGCGCAGCCAGCACAAAAACCGCGCCACGGCTTGGAAGATGCTGCGTGCTCGAATGGCACGCGCCGAAGAAGAAAAACGCGAAGCGGAAGACGCGAAAAAATATAAGAACAAAGCGCGTGTTGGGTTTGGCTCGCAGATCCGAAACTACTTTCTGCACCCTGATCAACGCGTCAAGGACGCGCGGACCGGCCATATCGTGGGCAGTTTTAGCAGTGTCCTCGATGGTAACATCCAGGAGTTTCTAGACGCTTACTTGCGGTGGCGCATTGGCCAGGATGATACCTAGGTAGGTGATCTCCACATCGTCACACACGGTATTGCCATGACGAAACGCGGCGAGTCCATCCAGTTCAAGCTCGCCGAAGGTGTGGGATTGCGGGCCACGTTCAGTTGGCAATGCGATCGTTACGCGCATGTCGTGACATTGATCGAGCCAGAGGGTGAACATACGTTGCTCGAATCGGCCGAAGGCAAGCCAGACGACCCTTGGCCACCCAGTCCCGCCTTTCAGCAATTGAGCGTTCAAGAAACTTGCCATCAGCGCGTCGCTTTGCTTGTTGGCATGTCAGGAAACTGCCATTGGTCGATGAGCGTTGAAGTGTCCCAACCCCAAGGTGGCATTGTGTTCGACGTTGCCTGTCGCGTGAACGAATCAGTGGAAACTCTAGGCAGCAGTTATCGGGCCGACGGTTACACACTGGAGAACCCGAACACTGCGGTGGGTCGTTTCGGCGCGATGCGTTACGCCCTCGTTCTCGATCCCACATTGGGTCCGGTCGCTCAATCACTGTCGATGTCCGCCGATCAACTTCGAATCGAACGCCTGATGGCACGTTCTACGATGCCACATACCGCCAGATGGAAGTACGCGGTGGCGCTGACTTAAGGCGATCGTTGGCCTGCACGCGGATGCCAATTCGATTCAGAGTTGTTCGGTTGTAGCAATTGAATCGAATGAACGGGCGAGTGGTTGACAAGTGCGGACGTTCACGTCCTGATGGAATGACACTGCGGCCAATGTATTTTTGGTGCGTGCATTGTCGTGGCGACCTTTGGTTCACGCCGCCGCCGAGATGGTCCGATATAAAGAAAAAAACCTCTCGCCAATAACCGTGGACGCCAATGCATACCGATCCCCGCAACTCGTATCTCGAATCGCAAGTTCTCACAGCTACGCCGCAGAAGCTGCGGTTGATGTTGATCGAGGCCGCGTTGGGTGCCGCCCGACAGGCGCTCAACTCATGGGAGGAGAAGCTTGACTCGGAAGCGAACATCGCGCTGATTCGCTGCCGCGAAATCATCTCAGAATTGTTAGCTGCCATCAGGCCAGACGATTCGGAACTCACACGCAACGTTTCCGGAATCTATATGTTTCTCTTCAAGACACTGGCCGAAGCGCAACTCCATCGTGATCGAGCTAAGGTCGGCGAAGCAATCAAAGTGCTTGAAATCGAGCAGGAAACATGGCGTGACGTTTGCGAGCAGATGCCCAACGCGCCGGTTCCCAAAACCATGGTGGATCGACCTCAGGAGATCACATCCTCCCAGGCTGCCATCGTACTCGGCGATGCCGTGCTCGGCGACATTGATTTGGAGGGCAAACCGTCCAGCGGGCTGTCCCTGGACGCATAATTCGTCCGGCATTAGTTAGGGGCGCGTTCTGCCTTTATGATGACGGCTGTGACGTCGTCATCCAACTCTGCACTAGCAAAGTCGCACGTTGCGGCGTACAGCTGGGCCACAATTTCTCTTGCTGGTTGATCGCTGAAAGTTCGTATCACGTCCATCGCCCGCTCGATGCCAAAGAAACTGCTATGATCGCGTCGCGTTTCGAAAACGGCGTCGCTGGCCACTAGTAGAATGTCGTTTCGATGCAATCGAATTGGCTTGGATAGCGGAAACACCTCGTCGTCAAGCACGCCAATCGGCACGCTGGCGCTCTCCAGGACTTCGACATCGCCGCCTTGCCTGATCAGGTAGGCCGGATGCCCGGCGCTGGCATATTCGATGGTGCGTGACCGGCTGTCAAGGCTCACACAAAAGACGCTAGCGAACGGGTTGGTCCCTGAATCTCCCGCCAACAGCCGATTGCCCAACGCCAACATTTCATGAACGTGATTGCCGAGCACGGCGGCGGTTCGCAGATAAGATCTGATCGTGGCCGCCATGATCGCAGGGCCGAATCCGTGGCCCGATACGTCCGCCAGAACGATGGCGATACGGTCATCTTGCAACGGTATGTAGTCGAAGAAATCACCGCTGCAGCGTTCTGCCGGATAACACTGCCCCGCGATATCAAAGCCCGGGACAATGGGTGCTGCAATCGGAAGCAAATGCTCTTGAACCGAGTGAGCTGCCTCGACATCGCGTCGAAGTTTGCGGACGTCAGTCACATCCAAAGCGACACCGATTGCTCCGACAGGCATAGAATGTTCGTTGTCCAGCGGTTGAACATGGGCGTGGTACCAACGACCATGCCAATGAAGATCGGACGAGCTTGATTCTCCCTGGAGAGCGTTGCGATGCATCATCAGCGAGGGGTGCTCGAACGACGGTGTCCGGGATGGAAACAGCTCGCTCAACTCTGCGCCGACAAACTGTTCGGCATTCAAGTTCATCGTCGCCAGTTCTCGACCGCGAAGCGACGTGATCCGAAGATCGGCGTCCGTCGTCCACAACATCGCTGGCAACTGTTCAGCCATCATTCTGAGCCGTTGTTCGCTCGTCTGAAGCTCGGCCGTCAGGCGATGACGCGTGATTGCGTAACGCAGTGTGCGAACCAGCAATTCGCTGTTGAACCCGTCCTTTACGATGTAGTCTTGTGCGCCTTGCTCGATCGCTTCGACAGCCACGGCGTCATTCTGGTTACCCGATAAGATGACGATTGGAACGTCTGACGCTGCGGCAAGCAAATCGTGAAAGGTCTCGATGCCCGTCGAATCGGGCAGCGTCAGGTCGCAGAGAATCACGTCAAAACTGAATTCTTGAAGCAATTCGATCGCCCGTGAGAGGCGAATGGCATGTTCAATCTGGAATGCGTAGTTCGTGGATTCACCGAATGCGTGCTTTACAAGGACGACGTCGTCCTTGTTATCTTCGATCAAGAGAACTCGAATCGTGGGGGGGGGTCCGATTGGAATTTGGCATCATGGTCCATCTCGAATTAGATATTCATGGATAACCGGCCTGAGCAGGCGAGTCAACATGCCCCCCGCTGGAGCTATCATGCTGACTTGCCGAGTGTGAACCGATGCAATCGGAGGATGGGATTGGTCTCCGGCAAAATCACGGTTCTCGCACGAGCAGCCGTTTATTATCGTGTAGGCCGGTAACAAGGGGCGTTAGCGACGCAGCTCCGGCACCAGAGCCCTTTTCTTATGACGTTTCCGGTACTTTGCTGTGCTCGTTCCGGCCTACATTCGCACATCAGTCATTGACGACGTTGTATCCGTGCGTGCGAATAAAATCGTTAGATCGGTCTGCAAATCGCCGAAGCCCGTTGCTGTATGGACGCTGAGAATGTCGACGAGCATTCGATACGGCACGTCGTGCGTGGGATTCTGGTAGCAACGGAATGTGTCGAGTAGAATGTGTCAGATCAACTCAAATCTCTTGTTGAAGAGCGGAAATGCCTGAATCTCCTCTGCAACGACCGCCCGCCGCGCCCAAGAGCTCTGGGCTCTCGACGATTGCTGCGGTGATGATGTTAATGCTTGGGACATTATTTCTGCTGCTATTGCCCGGTCGGATTGGCTTCGCCATTGTCTTTGGTGGGTTAATATTCTTCGGCGTGATTGGATTTCATTATCTTGTCTGGGGCCGTTGGCTTGGCGAAATCCTACGACAGGCAGCCGATGAAGAGGGCAACGAACCCTAAGCCACACCCAAAGAGCAACCCATGTCGCACGATTGGCGTGACGAGCTGGACCGCGCGATCGCCGACGGCGTTTCGGAGATCGTCGCGTTACGACGTCACTTGCACATGAACCCGGAGGTTTCCGGTGAAGAGCAAGCGACCAGTTTGTATCTATATCAACTCTTGGGCAACGATGGCTTCGAGGTTCGCCTGGGGCCTGAAGGCCGAGGCGTGATCGCCGATCTGCCCGGAGGCGAGGCAGCGGGGCCTGGATGGCTGGCCCTTCGCGCGGACGTCGACGCGCTGCGAATCCACGATACCAAGTCGGTAGAATACCGCAGCCAATGTGACGGAGTCATGCACGCCTGCGGCCATGACGCACACACTGCCGTCATTTGGGGTGCGTTGCGCGCCGTGCGGCAGTTGCAGCAAGCCGGCAAATTACCATGGGCCATGCACGTCCGAGGCGTTTTCCAGCCGTCCGAGGAGACTTGCCAAGGTGCGCAGGAGATGATCATCGCGGGTGCCTTGGAACAGGTAACATCAATTCTGGCAGTTCACGTCGATCCTTCGAGAGATATTGGGCACATTGGGCTTCGCGCTGGCGTGCTAACGGCCAGCTGTGACGAGATGACGATTTGCATTCGCGGACGTGGAGGTCATGCGGCGCGACCGCACGAAACATCGGACCCGATCTCAGCTGCCGCCCAGCTGATCAACTCGTTGTATCTCAACATTTCCCGCGCGACGGACAGTCAGGACGCCGTAGTCATTACGATCGGCCAGATTCAAGCGGGCGATAATGCAAACGTGATTCCTGAAGAGGTGATCCTGCGCGGATCGATTCGGACGCTTAACCGTATGATTCGCCAACAGACAATGGACCACATTCGCCGTATGGCCGACGGACTGGGCCAGACCACAGAGACCGAGATCGAAGTGCACTACGGCATCGGCAGTGGTTCTGTCGTAAACGACGATCGCTTGATCGAAATGTTGCGGATGGCTGCCTCAGAGGTCGTAGGCGCTCGAGGCGTTGACGAAATTCCGCGGGCAAGTATGGGAAGCGAGGATTTCGCCTTTTACCTCGATCATGTTCCGGGCGCGATGCTGCGTTTGGGATGCCGTTCGGAATTGGCCGGAGGTGCTCCATTGCATACGCCTATCTTCGATGTGGATGAACGCGCATTGCCGATCGGTGCCAGAGTGTTGGCACGAGCGCTGATTCTGCAGGCCGACCCGAAACGGGTTGCCGGCAACACCGTACCAAACTATCAAATCTGACGCCTGACTCACTCTGCCCACGCGAGCGACCCTTGCCATGACGAAACTCGACTTCACTCCCAACATCCGGCCTTCAATCGGTATCGAATTGGAACTTGGCCTCGTCGATGCCCAGACAATGGCCCTTTCCAGTTCGGTGGCGGATTTGCTACAGGCCTTGCCTCAATCGGAAACTCCTTGCTACAAGCCGGAGTTGATACAATGCACCGTTGAGATCAACACGTGCGTCTGCAATTCGATTGCCGAAGCCGACGCTGACCTCCGCCAAAAACTAACGGTCGCTGAACAAGCGGCCGATTCCTTGGGTTTGAGGTTCTGGTGGGGATCGACGCATCCATTTTCGCTGTGGAGAGATCAGAAAGTCACGCCCAACGAGCGTTATCTAGCCTTGGTCAATCTACTGCAGGAATTAGCGCGGCGGTTGGTTACCTTTGGTTTGCACGTCCATGTGGGGGTTGATAGTGGCGACAAGGCGGTCATGATCTGCGATCGCATCATGCAGCACTTGCCAACTTTGTTGGCGTTGACCTGCAGTAGCCCATCTTGGGAAAATCGTGCCACCGGCTTGCAGTCGCATCGCTCGAAGATTCTGGAGGGCCTCCCCACCGCCGGCCTGCCCACGTTGATGCGCAACTGGAGTGAATACGTGTGGCTGGTCAACCACATGGTGGACACCGGTTTTATCAACACAATCCGAGAAATCTGGTGGGACGTGCGACCGCATCACAACTTTGGCACTGTGGAAGTGCGTGTCTGCGACATGCCGGGCAATCTGACGGACACCATGTCGATCGCTGCGCTGATCCAATGCCTGGTGACGGCCCTTTCTGCCGAGATCGACGAAGGTACGTATCAACACGACTGCCATCCCATGATGGTCCGGCAAAACAAATGGCGCGCTTGCCGATTCGGGACGAAAGCCCAGCTTGTCGACTCTTACACCCACGAAGTCCAGTCGCTCGGCCAAGTCGCACATAGGTTGGTACGTCGGCTCAAGCCGATCGCTCAGACGCTAAAATGCGAGGACGAGCTTGAACACGTCCAGGCGATGGCGGATGGACCAAGCTGGGCCGATCGCCAAGACGAAATCCTGGCTCGAACCGGCGACCGTCACGAGATCGTCCGAGAGTTGACCGATGCGTCCCGTGTTGGTTAAGCGGGGCAAAGAAACCACCGTGGCGACGTCGTTGCTCGCCCCCAGGCGTGTCAGTCAATCACTGATGTTCAACCGGTTCCGGTGGGATCAAAGTAGTCCGGTTCGGCCCCGGATTTCCACTTGATGTTGCAGCCCAAGCTGGGCACTTGAGGTTGCGGGGCGGGCTCGCCGGCGGCGATTGCTTTGACCGCTCGACGCAGGTCTTCGCCCGTGACAGGGATATCCGTATCAGGTCGACTGGAATCAAACTGTCCGCGGTAGGCGAGCTTCTGATATTTGTCAAAAACGTAAAAGTCGGGCGTGCAAGCGGCCCGATACGCGATTGCAACCTCCTGTGTTTCATCGAAAAGGTACGGAAACGCATATCCGCGCAGTTCGGCTTCGTGCACCATCTGCTCCGGTGAGTCCGCCGGGTAGTTGCTGACTTCATTCGAGCTAATACCGACAATCGCCACGCCCATCTCTTGGCATTCGTGACCAAACTGAGCCAACGCGTCCGCCAGGTGTATGACGAACGGGCAATGGTTGCACATGAAGACAACCACAAGCGCTTTCGCTCCGGAAAACTGTGACAGCGATACCGACGTGCCGTCAACGTTGACGAGTGTGAAATCTGGTGCTTTGGTTCCCAAAGCCAACATGGTACTAACCGTCTTGACCATCGATCGTTCTCCTGTGTGTTAGTTAACGCGAGAATCTAAACAGACAACACGCATTTGTCGTGGTCTGTTCCGCAAACAACTCCGGGGCAACACCACGAAGCTCAGCTAGGCTGGCGGAGGTGTGAACCACCAACGCGGGCTCATTCGGCCGTTGACTCCGCTTAGGGTGCGGCGGCAAGTAAGGAGCATCTGTCTCGATCAGAATTCGATCGTCTGGAACAATCGCCGCAACGCTCCGCAACTCCGTCGACTTCTTGTAGGTCACCATTCCTGAAAAACTAAGATACAAACCCAGCTCGAGACATTCTCGCGCTGTTGCCTCTGTTCCAGTAAACGAGTGCATCACACCCTGCAGCGGTCCGCGTGAACGCGCTTCGCGGAGCACTACGAGTATGTCTTCCTCGCAGTCTCGCATATGCACGATGAACGGCAGGTCGCGACGTTGCGACAACCGCAGATGCCGATCGAAATAGTCACGTTGGATATCCAGAGGCGTATGGTCCCAATAGCGATCGAGACCTGTCTCGCCTAATGCGACCACCTCTTGCTCGGCAGAGAGCGTGACAATCGAATCCCAATCGGTTGGCTCGGCCTCGGCACAGTAATTAGGCTGAATCCCGACCGCCGCCATCACGTTTTCGTATTGGCGAGCCAGTCGCGTACATTTCTGGCTGGCGGGGACTGTTGTTCCTACAGTCACCATCCTGGTTACCCCCGCCTGGACGGCCCGCTGGACAACCGCTGGCCGAATGTCGTCAAACTGATCGTCGTCCAAGTGGCAGTGAGTGTCAACGAACTGCATGCTTCATCCCAAAAGTCTGGTACGCCAGCCGAGGCGAAGATGCTGGCTGATCGCTGACCGAACTCCTTGCCGTTTTCCTATCACGTTACGTGCGGGCGGCACTGCGGATCAACCGATCGTCAGATTGGGCTGTTGGAGTTCCTGCAGCGATTGCAGGTGACCCTTGGCTGCCCCCAACGCTTCCTCGACGGCTGACTTGGCCGTCGGAGCAAGAGACAACAGTTCCAAAGACTCTTGAATTTGCAGGATCTTGTCCTGCTGGTTCTCGATCAGCCTGCCCAGCAGAAAGTCAAAACTCAGATCGTGATAACCCGTGTATTCCATCGGGAACGCACCGTAGTGAACATTGCCGCCCGCGTCGGAAATCATCTCAGACAGCCGATCGACTGTCATTTGTTCGTCCGCCGCAATGAGTTCGAGAGTCTGTCTCGCTCTTTCCTCACCGCGTTTCCATTCCGGTTGAGCATAGCTCACATACACCGCCAACGACCGGTGATGGAGCACGGCCAATCGGTTCAATACGTCAATTGTGTCCACATCGGTCATGGTCTGGAGTCTATGCCAACAGGTACTTTGCCGCTGCTTGCGCCCAGCGGTTAAGGACGTCCCAATTCAACATCAGGAGTGCCGTGGGGAGGGTCAAGACCCAGATGTAGAAGCCTTGAAGCGACACATCGGAGAACATAAATGGTCGGCGGTCTTCCGGCTCGGGATCCATCGTCATCACTTTCGCGACTCGCAGATAGTAGAACAGGCTAATGGCTGTGTTCAACCCGCCCACGACCAGCAATACCAACAGGAACGTAGCAGGCTCACCAGCCGCAGCACTCAACCGGTAACCGTCAGCCAACGACGCGAAGATGGCGAACTTGCCAATAAATCCAGCCAAAGGTGGCAGGCCAATCAAGCTGAATAGGATCAAGACAAAACAGATCACCGTAATGGGACAACGACGAATCAGGCCAGCATAGTCGGCGATGGTTTCCGTTTGCATGGCATTACGCAAGAAGGCGATGATTGCAAAAGCCCCCAGGTTCATGAACAAATAGACGGTAAGATAGATTGAAATGGCTGCAATCGCCGATTCGGCCGACCGCGGATCGTACTTGACCAACACCAACATCGCGGCGACGGGCATCATCATGTAACCCGCGTGCGCAATCGTCGAATATGCAAGCAGCCGCTTGATGTTCGTCTGTGCGTACGCTGCCAGATTGCCAAACGTGCAACTGACGATGGCCAGCCAGGCAATCATCTTGGCCAGAAAGTCCTGCGACCGTTCCAGCCCATCGATGGCCGATATCGAAGCGGCCGCGTCCTGTTGGCCGTTTGCGCCGTGTTTGGTGGCTCCGTTCCCACTCGCCGCGGGCTGATCAGAATGGCCTGGATGAGCCGGGGCTGCCTCTTCATCGGCGATTAAAAACAGGCCATTTGACAGACCAGCGGATGTGATTCCGCCCAGTACGTCGTTGGTCGTGGCTTGCTTTGCAACGTCTTGGTCGTCACTGCGAAACCCGGGTGAAACTCTGTCCGGTGAAATGCCGCCAAATCCGATTGCAACGCGGACCAGCAGTGCCAAGGCCGCTGCCTTCGAGGCGACGCTCAGGAAAGCGTTCACTTCGGCAGACGCCCCCTCGAAAACATCGGGGCACCAAAAATGAAACGGAACAGCTGACAACTTGAAGGCCAACCCAACCATGATCATCAGGGCTGCCAGGACCAAGACCATCATTTCGCCCGGCTGCATGGTCGGCAAACGTTCGGACAATGTCAGCGCGATTGTGGGCAGGTGGGCCGTATTCAACAGTCCCGATACCAAACTAATACCGTACAGCATGACACCGGCGGCACCGGCCCCATAGATCGAATATTTGAGAGCAGCTTCGCTACCTACGCGGCGCCCCTTCATCATCCCAGCCAACACATAAGACGGAACACTGGCCATCTCTATGGCCATGAACACCATCAGCAAGTGATTGGCGGACGCCATCAGGCACATTCCCAAGGTCGCCCCAAGCACCATCGTATAGATATCCGGCCCGTCTTCGCGGTCCGGAATCCCAGACAGTTTGGTGAAGATCGTAAAAAGGAAGGCGAATCCCAGGAGGAGGCTGCGGATGAAGATGCTGAAAGGATCGTAAACCAGCATCCCCGTGAAGATCTCCATCCGCGCTACCGCTGCGGTTGGGACGCCCAGGTGTTGCCATGGTGCCACAAAACAGAGCGCCACCAAGCTGCCAGCGGCAGCGATATAGAAGGCATCGACACGCCGGCCAAACCGAAACACACGCACCAACAACATCAGCACAATCGTAACGCACAGGCAGATTTCCGGAAGGAAAACGCCCAGACTGGAATCGGCCGACGGCAGGGAAAACAGGCTGCCGTCAGCGGTTCCCTTGGTATCGACGATCAGTTGGCTAACAAGTTCGTGCAGGTTCACAGTTAGTCTATGCTCGATCTGTTATTAGGTCGCACGACTGCGGTTGGCGTCGTGGGCAATTCGTGGTCCAGGTCAGCTTGGATCGAACCGGGCGCAACGAGATCATCACTGTCAGTTCGTAATGCCGTTGATGAGCGGTCGGCCCCGCCATCCGATTCTCTAGCCCGGCGTAAGGGTTCCGTGCGAACGGTCCAATCCGTTAGATCGTCTACCTGGCGTTCAATCGTTTTGTCCATGTACTGCAACACGGTGTGGTACGGCAGCACGCCAAAAATGATTGCCAGGGCAAGCAGAATCCCGGCGATTGTATTTTCGCGCAGCGTGCTCGGCACCAAGGCCTCTTCGTGGGGACCTCTGTACTCGGCACCCAGGTAGACCCGTTGGATAGCCCAGAGGATATAGCCAGCCGTCAAGACAACCACACCGGCAGAAATGACGGCCAGTACCACGTTGAATCGAAATACCGATAACACCACGAACACCTCACCGACAAATCCACACAGCCCCGGAAGACCTAAGCCGGCAAAGAAGATACCGATGGCCAGTGCCGTATAGACCGGCATTTTACTGAACAGACCACCAAATTCGTTAAGGTTCCGATGATGCACACGGTCGTAGACGACACCAACCATAAAGAACATGCCAGCCGAACTGATTCCATGTCCGATCATCTGGAACATGGCACCTTGGACGCCCATGTTCCAATAGTCTGGATTGTAGTACGGCGCCGCGGCGGACCAGACACCCAATCCCAAAACCACATAACCCATGTGGCTGACTGAACTGTAGGCGACCATTCGCTTGAAGTCCTTTTGCGCCAACGCGGCAAACGCACCGTACACCATGCTGACCACGCCAACCGTGCAAACGATAAACGCAAAGTCGTATCCGCCCATCGGACAGATCGGATAGCAGATACGGATGATCCCGTAGCCGCCCATTTTCAAGAGCACGCCGGCCAGGATCATGGAAATCGGTGTAGGTGCTTCGACATGGGCATCAGGCAACCACGTATGGAACGGAACTGAGGGGACTTTGACGATAAAGCCCAAAAACAACAGCAGAAATGCCCAGTGTTGTATCTTCCAGCCAAGGAGGCCTTCGCCGTTGAAACAGTCCGTATGCTGTCCAACCGCGGCCAGGGCCAACAGGTTGAACGTGTGAACGGGCAGCTCGTCAGCCGGTTCGATGTATATGTTGGCCGCTGGAACCTCGCGCGCTCCGTCGCTGCGGGCCAAGGCGGTGACGACTTCCCTAACGCTCGCGTTTTCCTGGACGGCGGCCACCACATGATCGACGGTGTCTTCGTCGTCGTGCAGAGAGATTTCCACCCGATTTTCTTCTGCTACGTAGTCCGCCGTCGTGTGCTCAAGTTCTTCGAGGGGCCCAAATCGTCTGATTTCGATGTGCAGCGTGTCTGACTGCTTGCTACCCTTGCGCAACCAGCCGACTTGCCCCTCGTAATCATCGACAAGGTTGGTACCGTAACCCAGTCGTTTCGCGGCCTCATCGGAGATGTTCAAACTCTCCCAGTCGGCCACTGCCACATTTGGATTCTCCGGATCCGGATGGGTTGCTTCGGCCACCTTGCGCAAGTCACTGTTGAAGTACAGCAACAAAATCGCGATCAACATCAAAACACTGCCGACCAAGGTGTACAGAAAGAACTTGAGCGCCGCATATTCGCGACGTGGGCCGCCCCAGACACCAATCAAGAAATACATCGGCAACAGCATGACTTCCCAGAAGACGTAGAACAGGAAGAAGTCCAGCGCCATGAAGACGCCCAGCATGCCGGTTTCCAACAACAGAAACAAAATACAATACGCTTTGACTTGCTTGGTAATCGACCAGCTGGCACCCATGGCCAAGACACTAACCAGAGCGGTCAGCATGATCAGGGGAAAACTGATCCCATCGATCCCCATGAAGTATTCGATATCGAATGAGGGGATCCAGGAAACGGTGAACGTGTTTTGCATGTCGCCACGCGCAACATCGAAACTCGTCTGATCAGAAAACAAGAACCCGGCAGTGGTCAGGCCCAGCACAATGATGGTAACTGCCAACGTGATGTAGCGCACCAGCTCGTCGCGACCTCCCGGCACAAAGGCCAATATGAGAGCTCCCAGGGCGGGCAAGAAAACAATCAGGGTCAGTAGCCAGAATTCGTCAAACATCGTTGTTCGCTATCCCGCGAGGGTTGGATTCCAGAAGAAACTAATCAACAGGAAGATCGCGATCGTTCCGATCACAATAAACATCACGTATTGCCGCAGACTGCCTGTTTGCAGACTGCGCAGAGAGACGCCAGTCGCATACGTCCATTTGGCAAACAGGTTCACGGCACCGTCGATGAGCGTTTGGTCGGCCAGGTTCTCGAAGAACTGGGCGAACGCCCGAAAGCAACGTGCCAGACCATCGATGAACCAGTCGATCCAACGTTGATCAAACCCCGCAGCCAAACGCGATAGGACATGGGTCGGTCGCACAAAGATCCAGTCGTATAGCTCGTCAAATAACCACTTGTTCAGCAAGAAACTGTAAATCGGCTGAAACTGCTTTCTCACATCTGCCGCACTTAGCCAGCCCAAGCCGTACATGGAAGTTGCCAACAGAAATCCCGTCAGGGCCGCGCCGATTGCCATCAAGCTGACGGGAAGCACGATCGCTGGCGCGTGCGCCGAGTGTTCGTTGGGCCAAACCCAATCCAGCATCACGCCATGGGTGTCGGCCAGCGTGTGGTCAGGCCTGCCCCGCTCAAGCAGTTCGACCAACGTAATGTCGTTCAAGCTCGGTGTCACAAACCAGACGGCGGCAATCACCAACACCACTACGCCAATGGTCAAGGGGATATCTCGCAGGTGGACTTTCTGGAGTGGGTCCTGAGTCTCGCCGTGCCCAGTTTCGCCGTGCCCATGATCATCGGCGGCCACAACGGGTGGCCGCATGAATCGCCAAATCGAAAGTCCCACAACGGCGGCCACAGCACCCAGAATTCCTTGCACGGGGCTCCAGGCGACGGTGATCGCCATCACTGCCAGAATGATCAGCGGAACATACATGACCGGCGGTGATTCATGGGCGTGGTCATAGCGATCCTGATCCCGCGGCTTGCCGGCGAAAGTGAGGTACCAGAGTCGGAACATATAGAACGACGTGATGGCGGCACCACCAGCGGCGGCGATGAAGAATATGCTTGAACAAGGGGAATCGTTGACTCGCATGAACGAGAAAGCTTGTTCGAGAATCGCGTCCTTGGAATAAAAGCCGCTGAACCCGACGCCCGACAAAACGCCGCCGCCAAAGAAGCCTGCGATAAACGGTATGCCGGCGCCGGCGATGGCCAGGCAGCCGACTAACATCGTGCAGGCAGTGACCGGCATTTTCTTCCGGAGACCGCCCATCTCTGACATTTCATTGGTGTGAACAGCATGAATGACCGAGCCGGAACACATGAACAGCAGGCTCTTAAAGAAGGCGTGGGTGATCAGATGCATCATGCCGGCCAACCAACCACCGACACCGAGCGCCAGCATCATGTACCCCAACTGGCTGACGGTGGAATAGGCCAAGACACGTTTGATGTCCGTGGCGGTGATGGCAATCGAGGCGGCCATGAAGAGCGTGACACAGCCCGCCAGCGCGATCACCAGCAGCACTTCAGGTGCAAAGACAGGAAAAAATCGACCTACCAAATACACGCCGGCGGCAACCATCGTCGCCGAATGCACCAGCGCGGAAACGGGCGTGGGACCCTCCATCGCATCAGGCAACCAGACATGGAGGGGAAACTGTGCACTCTTTCCAACGCAACCGGCAAAAATCCCCAGCCCGGCCACGACTAACAGCCAGTAACCGTGCTTCGTGGATTCACCTTCGTGACCATCTTCGCCACGAGCATCATGACCAGCACGCCAAAGGGGAATACTCGTCGCCAGTAGTTCGTCGATCTGTTCCTCGGTCGGATCCTCACCAAGGTCACGAATCAACTCGCGCGCCTCGTCGCTCGCCGATAACAGCACCATTTCATCGGCGGCGATGGCCTGATCGCCAGCGCGAACTTTGCTAAAGATACCTGGCTCGAGGACGTCATCGTTGTTGGTGTCTATATCGCCGAAGGAGAACGTGCCCAGACTGCTCCACAAGGCCATGAGACCGATGATCATGCCGAAGTCGCCGACGCGATTGACAATAAACGCTTTGTTCGCCGCATTCGAGGCGCTCTTCCGTTCGACGTAAAAGCCGATCAGGAAATAGGAGCAGATGCCGACCAGTTCCCAGAACACAAAGACCATCGCGATATTGCCCGCGACGACCAAGCCCAACATGCTGAAGCAGAAGAGCGAAAGGTACTGGAAGAACCGGTGGTAACGGCCCGGCCGCTCTAAAGGGGAACCGTCGGCGAGCGTCACTTCATGGTCGGTCACATCATGCAGTTCTTCATGCATGTAGCCCATCGCGTAGATGTGGATCAACGTCGCGATGAAGGTCACCATGCAGAACATGACGAGGGTGAGCGTGTCAATGTAGTAGCTGATGCTGAGACGCAAGTCACCGAATTTCCCCAAGACCCAGGGAGTTCCCAGGCCGGGTACGTTGTATTCGCCGCTTAAGGATCGCTTCGGCTTGTGATCATGACCCTCGTCGTCACCGTGACCGGATGCCTCGTCATGGCTCGCAGCACCACCATGAGCAGCGTCATCATGAGCCGTTTCGTCTGATGCGTGCGTTTCTTCCGCGGATGGTGAGATTTCGACCGCGACCGGTCCCGATGGCATCTCATCAAGTTGTTCGACCACTGCAACCGAATCGACATCGTGCGAACCCGGCTTATCACTCCCTAGCCAAACCACCAACGCTGCGAAAGAGCAAAGTGCCGCTCCAGCGATCGCGGCGACCGATATATACGCGAACGCTTCCCCCGGCTCATCCTTTCTTGGCCCAAAGACCAGGATGATAAAGAAGGACGCCAGCGGCAGTAAGACCGCGACTCCTAGTAGAAACGGGAGCATATTAACAGCAGTGAACATCAGCCTCGTAGCTCGTCGGCTTCATCGACGTCGATCGTGGTGTGATTGTTGTAAAAATTCAAGGCGATTGCTAACGCGACGGCAGCTTCGGCAGCCGCCAATACGATGACGAACAACGCAATCATCTGGCCATCCAAGCCCAGTGAGTCAGCGCGCAGGTACTTGCTGCCAAAGGCAATGAAATTAATATTTGCGCCGTTGAGAATCAATTCGACACCCATCAGAACACCCAACACGTTTCGCTTGGTTGCCATGCAGACGGCACCCGTCACAAACATCACCGCTCCGACGAGCAGATAGTGCGAGACATGAATAGGTTCGAGAAACTCGATCATAATCCGACTTCCGAGGCGCCTGCCCGCCGCTTGGTTCGGGCCATGTAGGCCGCCCCAATTAAGACCACCAACAGATGAACCGAAACGATGACGAACGGCAGCAAATAGCCGGACATCCCACCGCGTAAGCGTTCGTCCGACTGTTCGAGCTTGTCAGCGCGAACACCGGCGAAGGCCAGGCCAATTTGTGAAGTGGATTGCGTGTCAGCCACTGTCACCGTTGCGCGGAGGGGATTCGGAGTTCGCCAGTCTTCGACATTAAACGCTGTGAGCAGCAACATGAAGAGCAGCGATCCACCGACACCCAGCGCGACCACCCATTCGCCAGACCGAGGCTTCATCGAAACGAAGCGAGATTGGGCCGTGAGCATCACGCCAAAAATCACCAGCACCAGCGTGCCGCCGACGTAGATCATTAACTGCATCGCACCCACGAATTCGGCACCTGCCAAGAAGAACAAGCCGGCCGAAGCACCCAGTGACAGAATCAGGTAGAACGCCATATGAACAACGTTGTTCGAGAACAACACAGCCACGGCAAAACCGCACGTGAGCAGCGAAAACATCCAAAAGAAGAACGCGTGCCAGTCCATCGCAGCCAAGATCATCCGGCACCGCCCTTCTCGACTAACCCGCCGGACCTGTCCGCAGTTTTGCGTTCCGTCGAGGGATCAGCACCTGCCTGTACTCCGTCGTCGCCGCCTTCCGCTTCGTCTGCAGCTTCTGCCGGATCATCTTGTTGAAGCTCGCCGTCAGCCGTCTCAACCCAGGCTTCGGTCTGCGAGCCTCGATTGAAACCCGTCAGGTCATTGCCCGTGGGAGCATCAAAGAGTTGCCAAAACATGGCGCCCAGAAAACAGAGTGCGGCCAATGGAACGCAATACTTCAAGCACGTCGTCATCACCTGGTCAATCCGAAGTCGCGGTAATGTCCAGCGAATCCACATCATGACCGTCACGCCCACAAACCCTTTGATCAGGAAGTTGATGCATCCCATCAGGTTGGCCAAATAGGTGGAAAGGCCGACCAGAGATTCGCCCTGACCAAAGGACAGAACATTTACGAGCGTCGTGGCCGTGGGGCCGGCAATTGGAATTGGGCCATGCCAGCCACCAAAGAACAAAATCGCCGCCAAACCGCTCACCAGCAACATCGAACCGTACTCGGCCATAAAGAAAAAGCTCCAGCGGAGGCCCGAGTATTCGGTATGAAAACCGGCCACCAATTCGCTTTCCGCTTCGGCAAGATCAAACGGCGCACGATTCACACTCGCCACCGCACAGGTGAAGTAAACCCAAAAGAGGGCGAACGTGAACGGGTCATTAAAAATAAGCCAGTTGGTAAACAAACCCGATTGCATGTTGCCAATCGTGACCAGATTCATCGTGCCACAAATGAAGACCGGCACAACGACGCATATCCCCAGTGGTACTTCGTAACTCACCACCTGGGCGGCCTCTCGCATGGCACCGAAGAGCGACCATTTCGACCCCGATGCATAGCCGGCCAGAATTACGCCGAAAACCTCCAGGCCCAGTACAGCCAGCACAAAGAAGACAGCCGAATTCAAATTCTGCGCAACCCAACCATCAGAAAAAGGTAAGGCGATGTACGCGCAAAAGCTGGCAGCGAAGCTGATGTAAGGCGCCAACTTGAACAGCATTACGTCCGCTTCACCGGGAGTGACATCCTCCTTGGCAATCAACTTGATGCCGTCCGCCAAGGTCTGCAACCAGCCGAAGGCACCACCGACACGCGTCGGTCCAAGCCGGTCCTGGATGCGACCAGATATTTTGCGCTCCATCCAGATGAAGATGAGAGCGCCGATCGCGACGACGTTAATGATTAACACGCAGTGAATCGTGGCGGCAGCGAGGTATGCCAGCCAGATTGGAAAATGCAGAGTCTGCTCGAAAAACTCGGCCACGGGCTTGAGTGGTCCTCGCTCGCCTATACGCTGAGAACATCAGCGTGTGGCGAAATACACGATGTGTTGTCTTATCAGTTAAACGTGTTTCCGCAAAACGACGCGGAGCCACCCTTTTTTGCTCACGAAGATCGTGAAATATGGCACAAAGTGTCCACGATCGACAAGCCCCCGCAGGGACAAAATCACAAGATTTCAGCGAGCCTGATTGGGTAAAGTGGTCTCCACGCCCGAATCAAGCAAGTCACCCTCGCGACAAACATGGCAGCGGTGTCACAACCCGCCAGACGAAAGGTCGAGCGACCCCTCGCAACTGGTGCATGTCGCACCGACGTGTAGCGTCCGCGGAGCTTTGTTTCTGAGTCCAACGGGCGAAAAGCCGCCACAGTGATTCGGCACGCGCTCTAGCGGTCGATTTCGCCCATCACAATATCAAGCGACCCAATGATTGCTGGAACGTCCGCAATCAGGCACCCGCGACAAAGCTCGGCAGTGACCGATAAATTGCAGAAGCAACTGCTGCGAGCTCGCACTCGCCAGGGAATCGAATTCCCGTTGCTCACTAAATAGAAGCCCATTTGACCACGGGGCGCTTCCGTTTCCAGATAGGCCTCGCCCTTGGGCAGCTTCGTCGTCAGCTTGATCGGAACGCCATAATCGCCTGACGCCGTGCTATATCGGTCGATCGCTTGACGAACCAGATCGACAGCCTGAACAACCTCCAACATCCGCACATAGAATCGGTGCCAGGAATCACCCAGAACGGCGTCTTTGGGGACCGACGGATAGTCGTGATCTTTCGGATAGTGCCCATCTCTTTCCGCGATTATCTCAAAGGCGTAACCGTCGTACATTTCCGTGTACCGTTCTTCGCCATCACGGCGCAAGTCGTAATCGACGCCACTCCCGCGGAGGACAGGCCCGGTGCAGCCGTACTGAATCGCCAGTTGCGGCGACATGGTGCCGATATCAGCGGTCCGCTTGATAAAGATCGCGTTGGTGGTTAGCAGGGCGTGATATTCCTGAATCACGGGTTCGAATTGATCCAAGAAATCCGAGCACCTCTGGAGCCAGCCGTTGGGCAGGTCGGCCGTGCAGCCACCCGGAGTGATGTAGCTGTAGGTCAGTCGCGCGCCGCACGCCTCTTCGAACAAGTCCAAGATCTTCTCACGCTCGCGAAAAGCGTAAAGGAACGGGCTAAACGACCCCAGGTCGAGCCCATAGGCGGCCATGCCAACGAGGTGACTGGCAATGCGACCCATTTCGGCAATGATCACGCGAAGGTGCTGTGCTTTCTCCGAGAGTTGGTGGTCGAGCAGTTTTTCGACACATAGGGCCCAGCCGAGATTCATGTTCATCCCAGCCAGATAGTCCATCCGATCCGTATACGGCACCCACTGCCGCGGCGTCAAGTTTTCTCCAATCTTTTCGGCGGATCGATGCAGGTACCCGATATGTGGTTCGACGGCCGAGACAATCTCGCCATCGGTCCGCAGCACCAATCGCAACACGCCGTGCGTACTCGGATGCTGAGGCCCCATGTTGACCAACATTTCGTCGGTCCGCACATCGAATTCAATGACCCGCGGGTCTTCCATCTGTAACGCCATCTTTCATGTTCCGTTTCTAAAAAACTATCGCCCACGAATCCCGTGGTATTCCAGCGGCATCTCGTAGTCCTTGCGCAGTGGATAGCCAACCCAGTCTTCAGGGCAGAGGATCCGCCGCAAGTCCGGGTGGTCAGTGAATCGAATCCCACACAGGTCGTAAACTTCACGCTCGTGCCAATCTGCCGTCCGCCAGATGTGACTGACCGAGGGGATCTCGGGAAGCTGGCCTTCCTGTTCATCCTTCCATCGCGGCAGCTTGACTTTCACAACCAACGAGTGCTTCTTCGAGATGCTGGAAATGTGATAAACGACCTCGATGTGTGGTTCCCAACCCGCTTTGGCCGCTTTCTTGGGATCCGCAATAAAGTAGTCCACACCGCTGATGCAGTTCAGCAGGTCGAAGACCAGCTCTGCGTCGTTCCTCAGAAACTGAGCAACTTCGACCAAACTATCTGGCGCGACTTCAACCCAAGGATCAATGGCGTCGAGATTCGAGCCTGTGATTTTTTCGCCAAACTGCTGCTGCAAACGACTTAGAAAGCTAGATCCGGTCATCGGCTTGATCTTCAAAAGAGAAAAAACGGAATCTGTTCTTCCGGCGGGCTCATCCGGAAACGAAGAACGTTGGCTATGCAGATATCGCCGTATCATCAACAGGTGGTCGCGGTACCGAACCAGGTCCGCGCGCAGCCCTCTCCCGACTGATGGCACGCACCCAATCCAAGTCACCACGCCTCCAGACATAGGCGAATCCCACAAGAAGTACGGCAAAGAAGATGACAATGTCGACAATCGTCACCCATGCGAGTTGTCGAGCACCACGATGTGCGATCGCATTGGCACGACGAGATTGATCCCAGTCCTGCGGGATTTCGCGCGACAGCGATTTCGGGATCTGATCGGTCGCCTGCGGATTACGAACTCCCAATTCCTGATAAAGCTTGCGGGCGGGTGGCGTCAATTCAATTTGAGCGTCCGCGACCTGCGCCGCCGGATAATGCGCGTCCATCAAGTGAGTGCTCTTACCAAAGACCACGGCCCAAGGAAAAAAGAAGGCAACTTCCACATCAAAGATAATGAACAGCAGGGCAACGACATAAAAACGCAAGTCGAACTGAACAAAGCTGGACCCGATGGGCGGTTCACCGCACTCGTAGATCTCAAGCTTCTCTTCGTGTGGGTCCGCCGGCCGGACAAGCCGGCCAACCAGAAGATTGACGAACAGAAACAGAACGCCAACACCGGCAAACAAAGCCAAGTAGGCCACGATTCCGATCGACGTTGACATCAGTCCAATCCCCGGGAGGCTGCTGGGTGACAGAATAGATAGAACCGCAATTCTAGGCCCGTAATTCTAGGCCCGTAATTCTAGGTGCCGGGGCCGGCATTGCAAGGTGACCAAGCCGGCAAGATAGCGAAGCAGCCTCAACGCCTCGCGTGGCCCGTCAGATGAGGACCCGAACAAGATGGACGACGACGGTGGTCAATGCCGTTACGAGTCCTGCAAGCCGTTGGCGTCCTCTTCATGGCCATTGGGAATACTCCCCACCGTTAGCGGCTGGCGACCAGCGAAACCACCGTCGAGCTCGTGCCAGTAGAGCACTTCGGGTTCATCATACCGCCAGCACAAATAGACCATTCGCCCATCAATTCTGCTCGGAAAATCGACCAGTCCTTCCGTGGCACCTTTGGGTTCGACACCCAGCTGTGAGAGTTCACGGGCAAATTCGTTCAATCGCTCGATGTCCTTTTCCAGCTCCTGCTCGATCTGAGCGACTTCGTCTGCGTACGGATCACTGCTGCCAGATTCGTGATGGTCGTTAATTCGATTCAGCCGCTCACGACGTTCATCGACGTCTCGGGAGAGGGCAACCATGTCGCCGGCAATCGCGCGTATAAGCGGCAACATGGCGTTGGCTTCTTCGACCGTAAACAATTTGATCGGATCTTCAGTGTGATCAGACATGGTACCCACCAGGGAATCTAACGGTCTACTGATTCGGGCCGGCGTGAACCGGCTCGGGAATCACCTTCGAGTCCGCCACCGCCGTCGGATTCAACGTGGCACGACCCCACGAGATATCCAGCGGCAAACGGGAAAAATCAACAATACAACCATCTCGGCTGTAGCAGCTGAGATCGTGTGTCGCACCCATGAAAATGCAATCCACGGGACATGGTTCGACACACAGGGCACAAAACATGCACTTCGAATAGTCAATGGCAAAACCGGTAATTTTGAAGCCCTTGCCGTTCTCGATACGCTCCTTACCGATGTAAATGCAGTCCACTGGACACGCTTTCGCACATTGGTCACACGCAATGCACGTCGTCAAGTCATAGCGGTGGAAACCACGGTAACGCGCCGACACCGGAACCGGTTTCTCTGGGTACTCGAACTGCTCAGTAAACGTGCCGCGATCAGCGCGGTACGTGATCATCCAATAACGCAGCGTGACCCGCATTCCGCGGGCTACGGTCGAAACCGCGACCCAAATGTTCCGCAGCCAATTCAACATCTGCCTAAATTCCTGGACCCATTTCTTGGTGGAGACGGCTCGAGAGATATCTGTGATGAATTATAGACGCGTGTAGTTACGCCGCAACCGACTCACACCGGCGATTTTGCGCGAGACGTGTCACTCTGCCTCCGCCTGATGCTTAACAAGCAGCCTGTTGGTCTTCCCTTTGACGGTCTTCCCTTTGACGGGCAACTGGGCGCGTTCGCGCCGCTGTTCTCGTCGCTGATCCACGAAGGCTCTTCACGTTGTCGAATCTTGCTCCGCCAGTTGGTCGTCAACAAACTGTCTCACTGCGCAGCACAGAAGCCTCGCGTGGTGTCGTGAGCCATAACCTGCCCAAAAGTGCTGCTCTGCTCAAAGGAACGACTAGTTGTCGAACAACTAGTTACGGCAGGGACATGTTTTTAGAGGAGTCACAGGTGTGAGAAAGCCAGCCACTGATGGGAGGAGCCCTATTCGGTGCGGCATGACCAACGCATCCGCATGGCACCAATCAGTAGGCTTAAGTGCTGAATTGGCATCACCTTGTGCTCACGGGACTATACCCCCCCGATGGCTTGGTAAACTTTGCCGGCGAGGAAAGTGACATTGACCCTACGAATTCTATGCCAATCGTCAAAAAAAATCCCTCGAAAATCCTCTCCCATCAGCTGGCTTTGCTTGACTAAGCCTTTGGAGCACGTAGAGTGGAATGAAGACTAAGAGTGCGCGTAAGCGATTTGTTGGCCCAGGTTTTAGTCGTTCAACGGGCGGTGGGCCAAGGTATCGCCATAGTCGCAACTATGTGCAAAGGAATGGCCAATGTTAGTTTTATCTCGCAAGAAAAACGAGAGTATTGTCATCAACAATGACATTACGATCGTCGTCGTCGAGATTCGAGGCGACAAAGTTCGTCTTGGCGTCGAAGCACCCAAGGAAGTTCCAGTTCACCGTCGCGAAGTTTACGATGCGATCAAACGCAACGAAGAGCTTGCCGCCGAAGGCGATTCCGCCGAGGCTGGCACGGCTGGCGACAAGTAACCTTCGGTAACCTTGGCTTCATCGCCCTCCCTCCTTTCGCCACTCCCTTCGTCCCGCCTGAGCCCGTCAAGGTAGCATCCCCACTTGACGCGATCTTACCGCAGTTATAATACGATCGTTCTGCAGGAGGGCGATTTGTCGCCACCAGACGGCCCCATCGTCTAGCGGTCTAGGACTCCGGCCTTTCACGCCGGCAACACGGGTTCGAGTCCCGTTGGGGTCACTGTTTTTTGCCGCGCTGTGGCGATTGCCGCTACGCGTGCGCCGTTTGAACAATACTAACGATACCGCTAGAATAGGAGCCATGCAAATGCTCGACCCCAAAAAATGGTTGACCGTTGTCGAAGCGGCCCACGAACTCGGCGTGTCCGATAGTAGGGTGCGGCAGATGCTAAAGGCGAAGCCGGGAACGCACGAGATCGGGATTTCGGGTCAGAAATTCGGGAATACCTGGGCAATCGCGCAATCTGAAGTCAAACGCGTCAAGCGACTTTCCCGCCCGGTTGGGAATCCGAATTTCGTTGCAAAGACAGCTTGACGCAATACTCTCAACGTCGTTAGGATAGGCCCGGCAAACGTCGGAGCCCACAAGCCGCCGGCATTTGTCGTCGGCTTTTTTGTTGTCACGGACAGCAAGCCGGCACGGAACGCCGGCATTCTTGGCATATCTGCCACGCGTGCCCCAATGCCCGCAATGCGCGGGCAAGTTTGTCAGGATGACAAGACGCCCCGCCACGCAACTGCAAATCGAATTCGATTCCGCCGGCGTTTACAAGGCGATAGCAAACGCCGATTTTTCGTCGCTCGACCTCCGGCAAACGTCGGTCGCAACCTGCAAAACGGTTCTGCGCGACTTGCAATCGATGATCGGCTCGAAAGAGGGTTTCCGGGTACGGCACGAAAAAATCGGTGATCGGCTCGGGTTGGCTCAATCGACCGTCAAACGCGCCGTGCGTGCAATGCGACGCGCGGGCATTCTCGCGACGACACGCACCGGGCGGTCGTCGTTGTATTGCATTCAAATTGAGCGGCTCGACGAACTCCGTGCCCCATCAGATAGCGCACGGTGCCCCATCAGAAAGCGCACGGTGCCCCATCAGATAGCGCACGGTGCCCCATCCACATTACCACCCCTTTCAAAATCTACTTACTCCCCCCCCTACGGCGACGACTGGTCGAGGGTGGAGGGGGAACTACTCGATTTTGAATACAAGGGGGAGACACTCGCCGACGTTGCCGGCACGCTCGCCGCCGCACGGGCAAACGGGCTATCGCCCGAGTATGTCGCCGAACTGCTGCGGTACGTCCAATCTGAGCGACCAACCGAACCGCATAAGGCGAGACTCGTTGCCCCTCAGAAAATTGCCGTTCATCGCCATTGACGCAATTCTAGTGCTTTCCGTATCCTCCCGAGCCCGTTGGATTTAACCCAACGCGAAACCTCAGGTACGGATTTCTCCTTCTCTCGCACAACACTCATCTGGCGGAAACGAAGATGTCCGACATGCCGCGAATCCTGGTTGCCGTGCAGCTGATCGTCTGTTTGTGCGGTTGCGCGAGCTGGGATTCGCCGTCGGCGGCGGTCTCCTTCGATCTACCGAGTCCGCGAATGTCGCCGGACAGTGTGGTTTTGGAAATTGCTTTCCTACGGGTTCCCGTTGACTCTGCCGCCGAATTCGCCACGTTGTGGAGCGAAGTTGACGAACAGCAGTTGTCGAATGAGGATCGTCGTCGCCTGCAGTCCAACGGTTTTCGCGTGGGTGTCATCGGACCACGACTCCCAGACATGCTGCGGCAGCTGCTGGACAAGGCTGAGAGCCCTTTCGAGGCGACCGGTTCGAGCGGGGTGCTGAGCGAGGACATCTTTCAAAACCGACGTCGATTACCGGTTCGTGCGGGTCAACCCGCGAAAATTGTGGCGGTTCCAAAGGAGCAAGAACAGATTGCGGTCCTCCAGAACGAAGGTGGATATGTTCGCGGCGTCGAGTTCAAAAGAGCACAGGGAGTGTTTGTGCTGCGGGCCTTCCCCTTGGGGGATGGGCGTGTTCGGATTCAGTTGACTCCAACGATCGAACATGGCCTCATGCGCAACCAATATGTGGGCGGCGATCAATCTTTCATGTTGCAGGCCGGTCGCGACACGCATGAGTTCGAAGACCTGCGGCTCGAAAGCCTGCTGTCTCCGGGCCAGACATTGGCGGTCACCAAGACCTTGGATGCCAAAGGATTAGGTAGCCATTTCTTCGCCGCCGATGCTGCCGCTTCGAGCAGCGGCTCGGTGATGCTGATCCGGCTCGCCCAAACGCAGCTAGACGACCTGTTTTCGTCCGATCTGGAAATGGTCACGACCGATTTGGAATTCGACTAGCGCAGCATTTGTCGCTGCACGAAGAGTTGGCTGTCGGATCGTCGTTGTTCGCTTCGCGAATATAACGTCAAGTAGAACAAGTTGTAGGCCGGAACTGCGCTGCACTTGTTTCAGCCTACTTCGTTGAAACTCGATACCCTCCACACTGGTCCGATTCCCTGGGGTCCGATTCCGTTGGCACCGGACGCCGATTGACGGGGATTGCGAAAATACCCCCTACAAAAGATAATCACCTAATTCCCGATTCGTCTCTAGGAGTTCCATCAGATGGCTTTAATCCCCCTGCGTACCTTGTTGGATCATGCTGCCGAAAACAACTATGGCGTAGCGGCATTTAACGTCAACAACATGGAACAGATCCAGTCGATCATGGAGGCGGCAAACCAAACCGATTCACCAGTGATCGTTCAGGCGTCACGAGGTGCTCGTTCCTATTCGCAAGACGCCTATTTGCGTCACTTGATGCTGGCCGCAGCCGAGCTGTACCCGCACATTCCGATCGTCATGCACCAGGACCACGGCAACAGCGTCGAGACGTGCGAGAGCGCAATCGAGAACGGATTCACGTCGGTCATGATGGACGGTTCGCTCAAAGAGGATGGTGCCACTCCGGCCGACTTCGATTACAACGTTCAAGTGACTTCGGAGGTCGTCGCACTGGCCCATGCGAGGGGTGTGTCCGTGGAAGGCGAATTGGGTTGCCTAGGTTCGCTCGAATCGGGCGAAGGCGAACAAGAAGACGGCCACGGTGCAAAGGGCAAGCTGTCGCATGACCAACTGCTGACCTCGCCAGAGGAGGCACAGGAGTTTGTCACCAAGACCAAGGTTGATGCGCTGGCGGTGGCTATCGGCACCAGCCACGGCGCGTACAAATTCACCCGCAAGCCGGATGGCGACACTCTGGACATGCAGCGGATCGAAGACATTCATCGTCTGCTGCCTAATTGCCACTTGGTGATGCACGGAAGCTCGTCTGTCCCCCAAGAACTGCAGAATATCATCAACCAATACGGTGGCAACATTCGCCAAACGTGGGGCGTGCCAGTGGAGGAGATTCAGCGCGGCATCAGACACGGCGTGCGAAAAATCAATGTCGATACGGATAATCGACTGGCAATCACCGGTGCAATTCGCAAAGTACTGGCCGAATCGCCCGAAAAATTCGACCCACGGGACTATCTGAAGCCGGCGCGTGAAGCCATGAAGCAGGTATGTGTTGATCGCATGACCGCCTTCGGTCAAGCAGGAAATGCCAAAAAAGTGCGTGAAATGGTCTCCTGATTCAGGTATGATCTTCAACCAATGTGCCGGCCTGCCACCGGGTCGGACTCGAACACACTTCCAGAGGAATCGAGTTATGCCGCAAGGAAAAGTTGTTGCGCTTGGTCTGAATCAAACCGGAGTGATCGTCGCAGTCGTCTTGTTTCTGCTCACTGGACCATGCTTTTTCTGGATACCATGGTGCATCGATTCCATGAAAGGTGATCCAGACGCGACGGAATAACTCGCAGCTCGGGACCACGGGGCGCTTCCGTTTCTAGATAGGCCTCGCCCTTGGGCGCTGCCGCGATGGAAGGATGGGCGTCTGGCGTGGTCCCTTTGAAGTATTTCTTGCGAAACGCCGATGACATCAGTTCAGCGTCTTCGGACTGACGCCCGCGAATCCGAAACAGGCAGAGACCGTATTGAGCCATCGCCAGATGCCCCACTTGCCAGGCCACATGAGTCACACCACCGATGGGGATCGTGAACCACAGTTCGTCTTCAATGTCCGCAATCAGGGATCGTGTGTACTGGCGTGCGAATTCGATCTGCTTACGCGCGACTTCCAGCTGTGGCTGTGCGGACATCAGTAGTTTCCCCTTGAATCTGACCGGGTCGTTGACCGTTGACGGACAATCCCCGGTTGTTGGACCGCGGTCAGCTGACCATGATAGACGCGTTCCCAATTATCAACGAACGGACCGGTAAACCAAGGGCATGAGCAACTCGCTTTTCAAAATCACTGGTGGCTACCTGTACGATCCGGCAAATGGCATTGACGGCCAGGTTCGTGATCTGTGGATTCAAGATGGAAAAATGGTGGATCCGCCGACGGATCCCAACGTCGTGCCGACGCGAGTGTTGGACGCCGGTGGATTGGTCGTCATGCCTGGCGGCATCGACATGCACTGCCATATCGCAGGCCCCAAAGTGAATATGGCGCGAAAAATGCGCCCGGAAGAAAAACGGAAAGCGGCACCGGTCCCGCGAACCGCCAATACGCATAGCGGCACCATGGGCAGCGTTCCGAGCACATTTGCCACCGGCTACAAGTACATGGGGTTGGGATACACGACCGCCTTCGACGCCGCCGTCCCTCCTTTGTCCGCCCGCCACGCCCACGAGGAATTCGAAGACACGCCCGGCATTGACAAGGGATTCTACGTTTTGATGGGCAACAATCACTACGTGATGAAGTCCATTCAGGAAGAAGAACCGGAACGCTTGAAAGCGTTTGTCGCCTGGTTGCTGGGTTCGGCCAAGGGATACGCTGCCAAGCTGGTGAATCCTGGCGGCGTCGAAGTCTGGAAGCACCATGCATCGGGCAACGCGCATTCAGTCGACCATTTGATTGATCACTTTGACATCACGCCACGGGAGATCATCCGATCGATGGCCCGAACCGTGGATGAATTGGGTTTGCCGCACGCCGTCCATATTCACTGCAACAACCTGGGCGTACCCGGCAATTGGCAAACCACGATGGCAACGATGAAGGCGTTGGAGGGCCATCGCGGGCACATGACGCACATTCAGTTTCACAGCTACGGCGGTGGTGAAGGCGAGGAAGAAACGTTCTGTTCACGCGTCGAACCGCTGGCGGAATATGTCAACGCACATCCCGAAATCACAGTCGATGTCGGTCAGGTCATGTTTGGCGAAACGACCAGCATGACTGGCGATGGACCGCTGGGCTATTATCTAGCCAATATCTATGGGACCAAGTGGTTTAGCTCGGACACGGAGATGGAGTCGGGCTGTGGGATCGCACCGATCAAATATCGCAACAAGAGCCTGGTACACGCCTGGCAATGGGCGATTGGACTGGAATGGTACCTGTTGGTTGACGATCCCTGGCGCGTGGTGATGAGTACGGATCATCCCAACGGCGGTTCGTTTTTGGCGTATCCACAGATCATCCGCTTGTTGATGGACCGCACCTATCGGCAGGATGTGCTCAAGACCGTCAATCAAACCGTCCGCGCGAACTCCATCCTGGGAGATTTGGAGCGAGAATACACGTTGTACGAAATTGCGATCATCACACGTGCGGGCCCAGCCAGGATTCTCGGGCTACACAATAAGGGGCACTTGGGGGTCGGTGCTGATGCGGATGTCACAATCTACATGCCGCATGAAAACAAAGAGACAATGTTCGAAATGCCTCGCTTTGTGATCAAGTCTGGTCGCATCGTCGTCGAAGAGGGCGACATTCGCGAGAATCTGTTCGGCAAGACGCTGCATGTAGCGCCCCAGTACGATCATGATGTCGAGACAGACATCGCTGACTGGTTTGAACAGTTCTATTCTATCCGCTTCCGCAACTATCCGGTGGGCGACGACTATCTGCACGACGCACAGCGGATTGCCTGCACCTGAGACACACACGCTAGTCGTCCGTGGAACAATCTGTCATTTGGCGATGGATCTCCGGCGGTGCGTCGAATCCGGCCCGGGCCAACGCCGCAAAGTAATCCTCGACACGATTCAAGTTCTGCAATGATTCCAAGCCATCATCGACTTTCTCGAGTTCATCGCAGGGGACACGCAATGTGTTGACCAAGTCGAACAGGAACCGTGGCCGCAGTTGATCGGCGTCGAGTTGCTTCTCAATGGTCTCGGTCAGTCCGATGGAATAGACTGCCGCCAAGGGAAAGTGGAATTCACCTTTGACGGGAACGGCAATCTCGTATTCGCCCTTCAGGTCGATCATTGTCTGTACAAATTCCGGCCTCAGCAGCGGTGCGTCGCAACCGGTTGCGTAAACTGATTCGACGATCCCACGAACCGCCAAGAGACCAGCTTGCATTCCTTCCAAAGGCCCACGCGACGCACGGCGGTCTTCAGTAATAATGACTTCGGACGGCAGTGGCGGCAGGTCTTGATCGGCAGCCCGCACCACCACAATCGGTTCAACGACCTCGCGCAAAATGCGTACGACGCGCTGCAACATTAGTTCGGGACCAAACGGCAGCGTCAATTTGGGTAGACCCATCCGTGAACTGCGGCCACCACACAAGATCATACCGCCTGTCTGCATTTGAGATCCTCGCTCGAGAGCTTGTATCAGGTTTTGCCCCGCGTGATACTCGAGTCGTTCTACCGATGTCGATGCTTGTAGTCTATACTCGACCTTTCACCGCACCATAGGGCCTGACACGCATGGTACTCAGTCTTAGCTTCAAATCGCCGGCTGCCGTCCCATTGGAAGTGGAAGGGCTAACGCCTGAGCATCTGCGATCGAAATCTCTGGCCGAAATCGAACGCTCCACCGTTTTCCTAGGCAACCGCAAGGTGCCGCTGGGCGATTACTTTCGCGCGTCAGGAGATCCCAGTGACAGCGTTGTGCACTGGGAAGGTGATCTGACCGGAGTCCATTGGATCGGGGCGAAAATGACCGAAGGCGAAATCCGCGTGATCGGAAACGCGGGTCGACATGTCGGCAGCGAAATGCAAGGAGGTTGCATTGTCGTTGAAGGAGACGCGGGCGATTGGGTCGGCGGCGAACTGAAGGGCGGGCTGATTCACGTCCAAGGCCGGGCCGGACATCTGATCGGCGCTGCCTATCGTGGCAGCGCTCGCGGAATGTCCGGTGGCACGATTCTGGTTAACGGCGATGTCGGCAACGAGATTGGTCATTCCATGCGACGAGGTACGCTGGCCGTTGGCGGCAACACCGGAGACCTGGTTGGCTTCAACATGTTGGCAGGCAGTGTCCTGACGTTGGGAGAAACCGGTATTCGACATGGTGCGGGTATGCACCGGGGGACGCTAGGGTTCTTTGGGTCGAAGGCGCCGCCGTTGTTGCCTACCTTTCGCCACGCCTGCCGTTATCGACCTGAATTCTTGCAGCTAATGTTCACACATTTGCGGCGACTTGGTTTCCCAATACCAGACGAGCTGTCAGAGTTGGAAGTAGACCTCTACCACGGCGACATGATCGAAGGTGGACGCGGTGAGATCTTGATTCGCGCAGCGTAGTGCCATGATGGCACGTGCAGTGCCGCGATCTTTACCTCTTCCCGAGGGCCCTGAGGGAGAGTTGACGTCCGGCGGCGAGCGGAGGCAACTAGCGCGCCACGGCTTCGGTGCCCGCAGCTTCCGCCAATTCGGCTGCACGCGACGTGCTTTCCCAAGTGAACTCGGGTTCAGACCGGCCAAAGTGACCGCCGGCGGCCGTCAGACGGAAGATCGGACGCCGCAGGTCCAGGTATTCGATGATGCCACCTGGCGTCAGAGGGAATAGGTCGCGCACGATGTCGCAGATGCGGCTGTCGTCGACACAACCGGTTCCTAGCGTGTCAACGTGCACGCTAACCGGTTCAGTAACGCCAATCGCATAGGCTAGCTGGAGTTCGCATCGTTCCGCCAATCCGGCAGCTACAATGGTCTTGGCGATGTGACGCGCCATATAAGCGGCACTGCGATCGACCTTTGTCGGGTCCTTGCCGCTAAAGGCACCGCCGCCATGTCGACCCCAACCACCGTAGGTGTCAACGATGATTTTGCGACCTGTGAGTCCACAGTCGCCGTGCGGACCACCGGTAACGAAACGACCCGTCGGATTGATGTGGTACTTGATTTGATCGGTGACCAACTCCACCGGCAGCAGCGGTACGACGATTTCATCGATCACGAAGCTGCGAATCTCGTCGTTCTCGACATCGGGCGAGTGCTGGGTCGAAACCACAACCGTATCGATGCGTATGGGAGTATTGCCATCGTATTCGATGGTGACTTGGCTCTTGCTGTCGGGGCGCAACCAGCTGACTTCGTTCTTCTGTCGCGCTTCCGTCAATCGGTTCAAGATCCGATGTGACAGGGCGATCGGCAGCGGCATCAACTCGGGCGTGTCGTTGCACGCAAAACCGAACATCAACCCCTGGTCGCCGGCTCCGATCTCTTTTCCGGCCGCGGCATCGTCATTGACACCCTGAGCAATATCCGGGCTTTGGCGATCGATCGAGAGCAGAACACCGCACGTATCGGCGCAGATTCCCATGTGATCGTCGGTATAGCCGACTTCACGGATGACGTTGCGGACGATGCTCTGGTAATCGACCTGTGCCTTCGTTGTGATTTCGCCAGAGATGATGGCCATCCCGGTGGTGACCATCGTCTCACAAGCGACTCGGCTGAGCGGATCTTGGGCCAACAATGCATCCAACACGCCATCCGATATCTGATCGGCAAGTTTGTCCGGATGTCCCATACTGACGGATTCGCTGGTAAACAGATAGTTGCCGGATGCCACGTAAATGCTCCTTTGGCGATTGACGACGAAGAATTAGCGAGGCTGGGCCTCGGACCAATGCGGGCTATCGCTCGATTGCAGCGACCCGCTCTCCGACCAACCGGCGGTCGGTGGCCGTCGCTGAAAACTCAACTCACTAGTAAAGCAAAAACCGGATACGAGCTTTGCTAGTCGAGCAGTGAAGTCGAATGTTGTGACATTATAGGTACTGAATGCCGATCGCGAAACCGTATTTGCGGCCTGGGCAATCTGCCGGGGCCGGCTCGCCAAATGATTTTTCCGTGCTGAGTCGCAATCCTAATTCGAGGAGTGTACCCGTCGGTTTCGGTAGGCCTGAGTCGGGGGCACTGCGGGAGGCGACTGAGAACCTGCTGGGGGCTGGGAGCCTGCGGGCAGGTAAGCTGGCGTCCTGGGATTCGGGGATCGCTCAGACAACCCCGAACCGTCCAGTTCGAGCTCGAAATTGTCTAGAGCGAACTGGCTTGTCTGGGGATAAAAGAGGATCTTCTCGGCGCTCAGCTTCTGCCATGCCGCACCGCTCCGCCGCTGGAATTCGAGGGTCGATTTTGTGCGTCCGTCACCCTCTATCACCAACTGGTCTTTGGCTTTGATGTAGGAGACGCGATCGCCGGATGCCGAGAATTGGCGACCTCGAATGAAGGCGTTACCCGTCGCTTCGATCTCGATGGCATGTTGATCGCCAACCACGGCTCGCATGTCGGCCGCAGCCAACCGCCGACTTGTCAAAATGACACTGTACTCGCCCAACAGATCGGGCCGTTGAGGGTCAAGCGATTGGTTCCACTCGGTGATTGGGCCAAGGATAGTGCGAGTGCCGTTGAGAAACTCGACTTCACGTTGGTCGATATTCCCCACCATTTGATTCTCGAAGTCAACTCGCAGGAAAATCAGTCCAGCACCTTGTTGGCTGGCGGTTTGATTCTGATTTTTTTTCGGATTGGGGCCCCGATGAATGACATTGCCAGGCCCTTCGCCCGTCACACGCCCTGTTTGGCGATCGATGACCAAATCTCGAACTACCATGGAATCGATCGAGGTAACGGCACCGGTTGAATCCACGGTGCGACTATCAAGGCGCGTCATGCCAAGAAACGACAATCGGCTGGCATCGACGTCAGTTGCCGTGGGATCGGCGAACTTGACGGGACGATTGAGTACAACTTTGAGCACTTCGCCGGTGGCGACGAATTGGATCGTGTCTTGATCCTTGGTCACATGCCCACCGCGCGTTTCGATTTCCCCATCGAAGCGTGCGGTCTGTCCGTCGAACCACATCGATTTTTTCCAATGCACATTCAAGGGCTTCGATTGGCCGTCCGCGCCCAAATCCACATGCTGCGGCAACATGAGCATGCTTCCGGGGCCCTCGACGCTGGCCAGATTACTGGCCAACTGTACTCGTATCACGCCGCCATCCAGGGTCATTCCTTCCGCCGAGAAGCGTGCCGGCGCGCCACTCAAAGTCAGCTCGGCCGTCGGTGAATTGCCGCGTTCCAACACGACGCGTTGTGCGGCGATATCGAGCGCGGATTTGGCGACGGGTTGAAATTCGTTGACGCGGACATTGTGCTGCAAGTCGAGCGCTTCCAGCTGGGGCGTTTCGGTCAACACAATTTGACCGCGGAGCATACCGGCTGTGAGTCGCAACTTTGTCGGTCGCCCTGCCGCTGACCCAGCCTGCCTTCCGAACAACCCACTGGAATTCTCACCAGCAGGACCGTCTGCCTTTGCAGCAGCCATCTCCGCGGCCGTGGGCTGGCGAAACCAGATTTGTGCGTCCGCCAGAAACGCAATCAGTTGCGATGAGTCCAATTCAATATGTCCGTTAGCCTGCATCCGATCGGCGCGAACGTCCACTTGATCACTGCCGGGACGAGGAACTTCCACCAAGTAGAGGTGCAGCTCGTCGGCCTTCAACGACGCCAGGTCGGCCATTTCGAGATTCGCCTGACCGACCAACGAGAGCACCTTATTCTGGCCCTGCGGTAGAAGTGAGACGCTGCCTGCCCAAGTCGCCTCGAATGGGCGTCTTTCCTTACCCATTTGGCCTCGGACAAGCCCCGGTCCCGCCGCCTGCAACCGACCTAGACGCCCGCCCTGAAGCAATTCGTACTCCAAGCGCGGCGCTTCCACGTAGTACTGCTCACTGAACAGCGTCGTCTTTTCATCGCCACTCAACTCGACACGGCGCGTGATGAAATCGTATTCCATTCTCTTGGCCCGCGCTCCCGCCCCAACGGACGGGGCGCGAATCATGACGGGAAAACCAACTGCGATGATCTTCTTCGGTTGCATTGCGCCAGGGCGTGATTTTGCGGGCTGATTGTGGGAGGCGTCCGGATCAGGGCCATCCGGCACGAATGTCGTCACGTCTGCGTTCTTTGGCATCAGATGAATTTCGAGCAGTTCGCAGTTCAGCTGGTCGCTGGGGCCGTCCAAATTGTGGCGAATCACATCCACCCGTTCTTCCAGCGAGGCGATCTGTGCACCAAAGTCAAAACGAAATGGACCTTGGCACTTGATCTCGATGGGCGTGGTGCGCCGAGCGGACAATGCTTGGTGACTGGCCGGCGTTTGCTGCTGAACGTTTGTCTGTTGATCGCCAGTCACCATCGCAAACAGATCGCCCTCGACCTGGAGTTCCACGTGGTCCACATTCTCCAATACCAACGATCGAATCCTCCCCATTGCGGTTTTCTTACGACCCCCGCGATGTTGAGGCGGTTCCAAGTGGATCGAAAAGTCGCGCCCCCTGGCCCGATTTCTGCCGAAGCGAAAACTAACCAGTGACGGGGCCCAAATTCGCTTCTGATCGATCTGAATGTTCGTTGTCTCGATGTGCAGTGCATCATCACCAGCGGAACTCGAAGCGGGGCTGAAGATCGTCACGTCGCCCAGAAGTTTTCCGCCGACAAGGTGGCCGAACCTACCCAGCGTATAGTTCGGCGGGGAAGCGAACCTGAGCACTGCGCCTTGACTGGCTTGCATTACAACCGGCCGCGGGCGCGCCTGTACTGAGGCGTTGCTACGGTCACCCTTGGGCAAGAGTCCTGACTTTTTTGGGGGGTCGACGTAGCTAATCAACGTACAACGGGGCAGCCGAAGGTCCCCATTTTCCAACTGCTTAAAATCATCGAACAGTAACGTCCCTTGGCTCGCCTCCAAGACCTTCGGCTCATTGCGTTCCCAGGCGCCGTCGGGAAAAAGTGCAAGATCGATCTGAGAGACACCGCTGCGAGAAATCGGTTCCCACTCCGATGAAACGATCTCGATGTTCGGCTCGATCAGCGGCGCGGCGATCAACGCATAGGCTAGGTAGGCCAGCAGCACGACGGCGAATGTCAAGGCAGTTCGTATCAGGCGTGAGATCACGGTGGATTGTGTCCCTGTTCCCCGAAGATAAGCAATCAATCAGTTGGAAAACTTCCGAATCATACCTTCCCACAGTCCCTTTTGTTGCAGGACGAACTCGATAGTCTCTCGGACCGCTCCGTGACCACCCGATAACTCTGTTACGTGCACGGCCGCGTCTCGAACTTCAGCAGCGGCATCCGCCACGGCAACGCCAAGTCCCACTGTTTGGATCAGCGCCAAGTCCGGCAGATCGTCGCCGATGTAACAGACCTGCTCCGGTGTCAAACCCAGCTCCTCAATGACGCGTTTGGCCGCAGAAAGTTTTGCGTCCACCCCTTGTCGAATAACATCGATACCCAACTCGTTGGCCCGCAACTGCACGACATGCGATGTCCTGGCCGTGAGGATGCCGAATTTGAATCCTGCCCGTTGCCAAAGCTCGATGCCCATCCCGTCTCGAACGTGAAACCGTTTCGTCTCGATCCCTTGATTATCGAAAATGATACCCCCTCCGGTGAGGACGCCATCAACATCCGACAGAATCAGCTCAACGTCTTTGCAGCGGTCTTCGGTCTTCATGTAGCTAACTACCGCGAGGTTGGTTCGGAAACGGAACAGTTTGCGGCAAGTCTGCGGTGCTCGCCGATGCCGAGCGCGCGTCACGCAGTGGAATTCCGCCCTCCTCAGTCGTTTTGAGTTCGGTTGACGCGGCGGCGTCGGGAAGAAGGCCAACGACATCGGTAATATCGATCATCCCCACCGGCCTCCCCTGATCGTCAAGGACAGGCAATTCACTGATCTTTCGCTCGGCCAACAACTGCATCGCGCTGGTCAGCATGGTACCACTGCGTACGGACGTGGGGTCGCACGTCATGGCGTTGCCAATGGGAATACTGAAAGTGGTGTCGCAGTTAGATTCCAGGATCCGCGCGAGATCGCTGTCCGTGAAGATGCCCGATAGCTCTCCGCTGTCACTAGTCAGCATCACGGCACCAGTGCGTCGACCTGGCTTGGTCGTCTGGACCAAAACGTCGCGTACATCTTGGCCATCTGAGGCCACGCGGCATTGATCAAGTGGCCGCATGACGTCATCCACTTTGGCCAGTTTTCTGCCCAAGCTGCCACCGGGGTGGAAACGAGCAAAATCAGTTGGAGAGAAATTTCGGATCCGGCTCACCACCAACGCCAGTGCGTCACCCACTGCCAGCATCGCCGTTGTGCTCGTACTTGGTGCCAATCCCAGATAACCTGCCTCGCGGAGTGGCCCCAAGTCGATGGTCACATCCGCCGCGCGGCCAAGCGTACTTTCTTGGTTTCCCGTGATTGCGATCACCGGCAACGACCGTTGGACCAATGAGGGCATGAGCCGAGTGACTTCTTCCGTTTCGCCGCTGAACGAGATGGCCAAGACAAGGTCATCAGGGTGGAGCCGCCCCAGATCACCATGAATCGCTTCGGCGGGATGAACCGAGTGACTATGGGTTCCTGTCGATGCAAGTGTGGCCGCAATTTTCTTACCGATCAAACCTGCTTTGCCCATGCCCGTCACGATCACATTCCCACGGCAGGCCACTAGCCGCTGGACCGCGTCACAGAATTCGTCACCAAGGCGATCGGCCAGTTCTAACAGGGACTGGCCTTCGTGGCGAATGATGGCGCGAGCAAAACCGAGTTGTTCGAATCGCGTCGACAACCCTGGCTTGTTGGCAGCTTCCATGCAACTGATCCCCGCATCATCCATGACGCGTCTGTGATTCGGTCCAGAAAAAGTCGGCGGATCTTAACCGGGTCCTGCAAATGTGGCAATGCGAGCGCGCACACCAGACCAATGGGCTAGCGTAGCTGGCACGTGGATCAGATCACCTATTTGTTCATAAACACAAACTCAATGCCATCAGGCGTGCGTTTGTTGTACTTGGCGTCGAAATCTTCGTCGCTCATCACCAGAAGCAAGATGAATTCGACGAACGGTAGTATTCCGCCGACCCCACAGGTGCAAATGACAATCGCCAGAGTGACTAGGCCAGTTGTGACCGATCCCAGGTAGAAATGGTGAACGCCCAAGCCGCCAAGGAAAAAGGCCAATAAGGCGGCGACCATTCAGCGATTCCCGGAACGGTATTAAATCGGTGGAATCCAGGGAAATGGGCCGCTATCAGTGCTACCGTTTCTAGGTG
>JASLPZ010000079.1:0-23380 GCA_030744725.1 Pirellulaceae bacterium | reverse complement strand
ACGTTTTCAATCCAACCAAGCGGAGAGGGCAAGGGCGGTACACTGACTTGCGGCAAGTTGGCCGAGTCATCAGTAAGATCGGAAGAGCCGCCGAAGTGTTCGTTACTGATGATGGCAAACCGGCATCGGCTCACGATCTTCGCCGTTCATTTGGCCAGCGTATGGCGGATGCTGGTTTGCCCCCAAGAGACCTGCAAGCGATCATGCGGCATTCGAGCATGGCCACGACCGAGAAGTATTACCTGACGAATCGGGCCAGCGATCAGGCCGAACGAATCGCCAAGTACCTAGGTACACATCAAACCATCAACGAAAAAAGGACTGCGGACGAATCGCCGCAAGTCCTTTCCTGACAAGTAGCCGGAGCGGGGGTCGAACCCGCACGATCCGTAAGGATCACAGGATTTTAAGTCCTGTGCGTCTGCCAATTCCGCCATCCGGCCGCCGTTTAAGAGTCCTAATCGTATCTGCGTTGTCAGTTACTGACAACTGGCGCGGGTTCCTCGGTACTGCTGTCGGCACCAACAGCCAAACGCGCTGAGCAGCCCGCGGATTCGGATGATCTCGATTGCTGAATTCGGCGTCAGCCCGTTGATGGTGCTTGTGTCACCGCCAGCACGGCGCTGGCAGGGTCTTGGCAACCACTGCGGCGGCAAATTGGCATTTTGACCACGGGCGTGGCAGACGCCGGCGACAGCGGTGTCTGAGTCGCCGTCTTCATCACGTAGTCGCTGTATTGACCCATTGAGTGGTCTTCGCTCTTCCACCCAGTGACCTGGGCGTAAGAATCTCGAATCTGCTCGCCGTGTTCAACGGTCAGGTCGCACCAGCCAATTGAACCGGGCTCCGCTGTTTCACTCATCAGATTTCCCAGTCAACTTGGCATGGTGTGGTTTGTCCGAAGCTATTCGTCGTGGGCGGCGAATCGAGTAGAATCATGGCCTTCTAGATCCGGCCATCGAAACTCCGGCCACGCCATCATGCATGGGAATTTCTATTGGACATTATGCTAGCACAAATCAATGACCATCATGGCTTCCTGCCGACGCGCGGATCGTTCATGTTGGATTTTGTCTTTGTCGCCATGATCGCCATCATTCCGGTGATGGCATGGAGCATATTTTATTTGGCTCGAAAGCAGCGCAATTTTGAACTGCACAAGCGAGTTCAGATCGCCTTGGCATTGGTGCTGTTGGTCGCGGTGGTCTTGTTCGAATTCGACATCCGGTTCTTTACTGACTGGGGAGCATTGGCGGCACCGTCGCCCTATTTCCAGCCAGATGCCTGGTGCCTGGTTTGGTACGCGTTGGTGGTGCATCTGTGCTTCGCGGTGCCTACACCTTTGATGTGGGCCTTTGTGATCGTGCAGGCGTTGCAGCATTTCCGTCGACCCGAGACATCGTCGGCCTATAGCTCGCTACATGTCTTCCGAGGGCGGGTAGCCGCGATCGGTATGGTGATGACCGCCATCACCGGTTGGGCGTTCTATTGGCTGGCATTCGTGGCGTGATCGCGTCTGTCTGCGGTTACTAGGTGTTGCGCGAGAACGCCACGATGCAGACATCGTCTTCTTGTTCTTCTTTGCCAGAAAAGGCCGTCATTTCGCGCAGCAGGCGTTCACCGGCATTGACGGCATTGGTGCCTTGAGCGAGCACGGCGGCGATGCGGTCAATCCCGTAGCGGTCACCCCCGGCACTGGGAGCTTCGCTGACCCCATCAGTATAAAGCAGTACGATATCGCCAGGCTGAAGCTGCACGGTGTCTTCGCGATAGGTGATGGAACCTTCGATTCCCAGTGGCGGACATGACGCGTCCGCACACAACGATTCGATTTCGCCGCTCTGCGCGCGGCGACACATTGGCGGCATATGGCCGGCGTTGACAATCGTCAGTTCGTGACGTTGAAAGTCCAAGACACACAGCGCGAATGTAATAAAGTAGGTGAACGATGTCTTGCACAATTCACGGTTCAGACTGTCGATAGCTTCGCTGGGGATGATGTCCGTGACCAGTGAATAGCGGGCTTCCGAACAGAGTCGTGCCATCAGTAGCGCGGCGGGCACGCCGTGACCGGCCACATCGCCAACAGCGATTGCCAAGCGGCCATCGGGTAGCCAGGTGTAGCCGAAATAGTCACCACCAACTTGCTCGGTTGGTTCGTAATAATCGAATACCTGATAGCCCTCGATCGTCGGACGTTCCTGCGGCAGAAAGTGGGTCTGAACTTGCCTCGCCGTATCCATGTCACGTTCGCGCTTCGCGAATTCCATCTGTGTTTCGTGCAGGCGAGCGTGGTCGACAGCTTGACCCACCAAGTTGGCGATATTGACGAGTATGTCGAGGTCGTCCACGGTAAACTGCGCGGCTGGATCCTGGGCATCGAGGTGAATCATGCCAAACGGTTCCTGCAACGAGCCAATCAACGGGGCGCACATCACCGAGCGCATCTTCAGGTCCATGACTGAATCGCTGGCAGCAAAGCGTTCGTCTGCACCGGCATCGGTGCTGAGGACGGCTTTCGTCTGGGACATTACAGATTCGGAAATGGTCCGGCTGATTGGTGGCGGTTCGTCTTTCTTACCGAGTGGCGGTTTGGCCGCGAATGGTTGCAGCCGCCCGTTGGCCTGGTCGGCCAACAAGATGCAGCCACGGCTGGCCTGGGGAAGGATCTGAAAAATGTTCTCCAGCACATTGGGAAGGATTTCTTGAAGTTCAAGCGAGACTCCCAACGCGCGGGTGATTTCGAGCAGTGCGCGCCATTTGGGCGCGTTCTGGCTGTCTTTATCAACACCAGCGGCTCGGAGCACATCCAATGACGTAATGATGGTCGAAGGGCGATCATCGTCGCTGTCACCGTCTTCCACCAAAGTGCGAAAAACGATCCGGATCTGGCTGAGCGAGATCTCATCGCCATTTCGAAGTGGCACGGCCATACGCACTGTCTCGCCGTTGACACGCGTGCCGTGTTGGCTGTCCATGTCATCGACGACATAGTGATCACCGTCCTGCCGAATTCTGGCGTGATGGCGCGAAACGGTAGAATCACGTAACACGATCTGGCAATCAGGGTGTCTGCCGATCACCGTCTCGCGGGTCGTCAGTTCATGTGCGACGCCGGAATCGATTCCAGAGACGATTTCTAATAATGCCATAAGGTGGCCAATTCGCGATACTTAAAAATGAATGCGCAGATTGCGATGCAGATCCACCGAAGTTCTCATACTGTTTCTCGGGTTCGCCTGTTCTTTGGTTTACCTTTTTCTTGGTTTCAATTGCTTCTCAGGTTCAATCTCGGAATCATCCCCGTGATCCGTTTAGCCGTTGTTGGATGCCGTCGAAGCAATTCGATTGACGGCGTTCAGGATCGCCATCACCGTTGCTTCCACGGTATCGGTCGACACGCCTCGTCCGCGAAACGTCTTCCCTTGATGTTCGACTTCCAGCGTTACTTCGCCCAGGGCGTCGTGACCCAAGGTGGCGCTGCGAACCTGGTAGTCTTTGCAGCGAAGTTTCAGACCAGTTAGTTTCTCTGTTGCCAGGAAGGCGGCGTCAATCGGACCATCGCCATCGGACAACTCTTCCGTCAGTTCTCGTTCCCCGTGCCGTAGTGTCAGTTTCACGTTTGGCTCGCAATCGCTGCCGGACGTCGCCTGAAATGAAACCAGCGACCATTCTTCTTCCACGACATCGCGCAGCTGCTTGTCAATTAGCGCGGAGATATCTCCATCATAGATTTCCTTTTTCTTATCCGCCAGCGTTTTGAATTCGTCGAACACGATTTGCAGCTGTTCGCCAGTCAGTCGGTAGCCCAGTTGTTTGGCTCGATCCGCCAGCGCAGCGCGACCGCTATGCTTGCCCAAGACCAAATCGGTCTTGGTGAAGCCGACGTCCTCGGGACGCATGATCTCATAGGTCGTTCGTTCTTTCAGCATCCCATCCTGGTGGATGCCGGCTTCGTGGGCGAAGGCATTGCGGCCCACAATTGCCTTATTTCGCTGAACTCGCATGCCCGTGATAGTAGAAACGAGGCGGCTGGTTGGGACCAGACGTTGCGTATTGACGGCCGTTTCGCACAAATAGGCATCCGCACGCGTCCTCATGGCCATAACAACCTCTTCCAGTGAACAGTTCCCAGCCCGTTCGCCAAGTCCGTTGATTGTGCATTCGATCTGACCGGCGCCATTCTCGACCGCCGCCAGGCTATTGGCCACGGCCAGTCCAAGGTCATTATGACAGTGGATGCTGATGACGGCTTTGTCGATATTCGGTACGCGATTACGTAATACCGCAATCGTTGCGCCCATTTGAGCGGGGGTCGCATAGCCGACGGTGTCAGGGATGTTGACCGTCGTGGCTCCCGCTGTGATGGCGGCTTCGACGACTTGGCAGAGAAAATCGTGTTCCGTTCGGGCCGCGTCCTCGGGCGAGAATTCGACATCGTCGCAATAACTGGCGGCCCGTTTGACGCCCGCCACGGCACGCGCCACGATCTCGTCGCGCGACATCTTCAATTTAAATTCGCGATGGATTGCGCTGGTGGCGAGAAACACGTGGATGCGAGCGGATTCGGCATGTTTCAGCGACTCCCATGCGCGGTCAATGTCCGCGTCGTTGCAGCGAGCTAACCCGCAGATCGTCGAACCTCGCATGGCCGCTGAGATTTCACGGACCGCTTCAAAATCTCCGGGGGAGGCGATGGGGAAACCGGCTTCGATCACATCTACGCCCAAATCGACCAGGGCCTGGGCAACTTCCAGCTTCTCACGCAGATTCATGCTGCAGCCTGGCGATTGTTCGCCGTCACGCAGCGTTGTGTCAAAAATAGTGATATGTCGTATGTCTTGGCTTGTCGTCATGAGCTACGTTCCTTTGGAAACGAGTTGATTGGGCGGTGTTGTTGCAGGGGCGTGGTCTGTCGCTGGAAATGAGCGACGTCCACAGGCCGGTCCTTGACCGGCGCGAGAAGTAACAACTCGGCCCTCGACCGACTCGTCCCACGGCATGTTGACAGCAGCGAATGCGACATTTCGAATCCAACAAAAAAACCCCAAGACCAGTGTGGCCTTAGGGTCGTATTCAACAAAAATCCATGCGCCGTTACGATCCCTTTGGCATGATTTGTGCCAACGGTAGCAATCGTTCTAGGCTATTTAAGATCATGGAATTCAGGCGGCGGTTGTAGGCAACACCCCAACACGATGTTCTGCAGTCAGGCTGTCGAGCCCAACATGATATCGGGCACATCAGGATCTTCAAAAAGGGTAGGGGCTGAACCCTGGTACGGCCGCTTAGACTCTATATGACCCGCGGATCTTGGTCAAGGTTCGTCGAATTTGCACGATACTTCTCTGGCTTGCCGCGAACTCCCAGCGAAGGGTACAAACCAATATTTCCCCGCGTTGGGATGGCGGGTACGCTAATCGTCGGGGCACGTTAACAGGACGGGAATTCCAGGATGGCTGGCGAAAAGCTCGATCTCAGCAGTGATCCGGGGGGAGAAGACCGCGGTACGGAAGCCGCTGGTGTCGGGGCCGACGGTGCGCAGGAATCACGCAGATTTGTGGGAGTGACATTTGCCTGTTGTGATGTCTATGCAAGGGTTTACGTCAATCAGGAGAAGACAGCCTACGAAGGCAATTGCCCACGATGCGCGAAACGGTTGATCCTGAAGATCGGCCCTGGCGGTACGAATTCACGCTTTTTCACTGCCTATTGAGCCGATCAGCGATTTCTCGTACGATTCTCCGCCCCCATCCCTGTCGACGGACTTTCTCTTCTGACCAGATTCACTCGACATGATCGACTTTGACGTCCAACGCTGTACGCGCCGCTGTGCCGCGACCGACAGAGAATTGCAGTCCGAGGAGGTGTTCTATTCCGTCTTGCTGAGCGAGGGCCCCGGCGTGGTGCGTCGCGACTATTGCGAAGAGGCCTGGAGCGAACCGCCGGAGGATGCGATCGGATGGTGGAAGTCACAGATGCCGTCCCCCAACGCCAACAAGATGCACTGGGCACCCAACGACGTCATGCTGCACTACTTTCAGGAATTGGAAAACGATACGGGCAAGGCGGATGTTCGATACATTCTGGCACTACTGCTGATCCGTCGTCGCATTGTTCGGCTGGACGATCGGGAAATGGATGCCGAGGGGCACGAAGTGATGGTCGTCTTCTGCCCCAAAAACGAAACCGAATACAAAGTCGTGACAGTGCCTCCGACCGGAGCAAGGATCAAGGAAATTCAAGATGAATTAGCCCGACTGCTGTTCGCAGATGCGGTCTGAGGCCGTATTGCAGCGCGGACGTTGACTCGGCAAGGAAGCTGAATTGAAACGTCACATAATGGCTTGGTTTCTGGCATTTTCGCTACCGTTGGTTTGCGGCGGCGCGACTTGCAATTTCGCGACTCCGCCCACGGGCCCACTCGCACCGGTTGCATTTGTAGGCACGCCCACGCTGCCTCAAGTGATGCAAACCGTCAACACAAACACCCAACGCGTGCAGCAATTGCACACCGAGACGGCGTCGGTTTCGACGCCCGGATTTGGTTTCTTGCGAGCGACTCTTTCTTTCGAAAAACCACGCCGGTTTCGCCTGCGCGGCAAGTTGCTTGGACCTGAACTGGATTTGGGCAGCAATGATGAGGTCTTTTGGTTCTGGGTCAAAAGAAGCGGTCAACCGGCAGTCCTGTTTGCCCGACACGATCAATTCGCACAATCGCCGGCACAGCAGATGTTGCCGATTGAACCCGCGTGGATCGTCGACGCGTTGGGTCTGGTGACGCTGGACCCTGGGATGCAACATGACGGTCCGTTTCCAAAAGGAAACGGCCAGATCGAAGTTCGCTCGCAGATTCGTGGAAGTCGCGGCGTTGTGACGCGCACGCTGGTCATCGATCCAACCTATGGCTGGATCGTGGAACAGCACATCACCGATGCCAACAATCGACTGCTGGCCTCGGCTCTGGCCAGCAATCACAGGTTCTATCCCGAATATGGAGTGTCGTTGCCGCATCGCGTTGAGGTTCGCGCACCATCGGCAAACTTGACGTTTCAGATTGAGGTCGGCCATTACTTTATCAACCGGCCCGTCGAAGATCCTCTCGAAATGTGGTCACTGCCGGAGATCGCGGGACAGACGCCGATCAACTTGTCGAATGTGTCGGGGGGGCAAGGGGGCGGAGTCCATTCGGGCATCCCCAACCACGGACAGGCATTGCCACCATCGTATCCGCCAGATCCCAGAACGGGATTTCGACCGCAATTTCGCGGCTATTCACAGGTGCGATAGAAAGCGACCAGAACGCTGGGCAGCGCAGAACGTAGTTTGATTTCCAATGCTGCGACAGATTACTGGATCTTCGCTTCGCTTGTTGGCGGTCGACATGGTGAAGCTAGATGCCGCTGGGGCCGGCCTCGCGAATCTTGCGTCGCGCGCGACTGAGCGTTGGACCGATGCTGTTTTCTGGCATTCCCACGCGGTCGCTGATTTCCTGATACGACTTTCCTTCGAGATGATACAGCCGCACGACGTCTGCCTCCGGTCCGTGCAAGTGGCGGAGCAGCAGCTCGATCTCCTCGCGGTTGCTCATCCGTTCTTCTGGCGAGGGCGTTTCGTCGGCGGGGACACTATTCTCTGCCAATTCGTGCAAACTGGCCGTTTTCTTGTGCTTTAGCAGTTCGCGCACGATGACTCGCCGCGTCACGACGGTCAGATACGTTGCGAGGCTGCTATCGCCGCGAAATCGTTGGAGGACTGCAAAATCGTCGGAAATCAGTGTCAAAAACGCCTCCGCAGCCAGATCTTCGACGTCCGCTTGGCCCAGTCGGATCGAGCGGCACTGGGCACTGTGACGGATCACATGGACCACCAATCCAAGGAATCGATCGACGAAGTCCTCCCAAGCTCGAGGTTTGCGAGCGATACACCGTTGCAGAAGAGTTCGGTCGATTTCTGAGAGGACCACTGGCAGATACCTACATTACGCCTGCCGTGTGATGAAGACACAGACCGCCCACGGCGACCTCGATAGACAAAACCTCATGACACCACTGATTTTAGATACGCTCGGCAAGTGAAGCAAGGCTGATCCGGAAGCGGAGATCTGACCGGTTGACAGTATGGATCAACAGCAGTAGCATTCCCCAACATTGGCCATTTCGCCACAAAAGTCGTTCACTAGCAACGACTTGTCACACTTCAAGTCAGAAATCGATCGGGCGACATCATCTTCCCTGATCGATCGACCGAAGTGCTGGAGAATCGACGCTTTTGCGTCGTTGACAGTTCCAGTTTGGCCGATATAAATCAAACAACTTTTGCACGCCTGGTTTTCAGAAGGAGATTCTCTCCCATGACTCACGTTGTTGCGCAGCCCTGCTTTGGGTGCAAGTACACGGATTGCGTCGTTGTTTGCCCCGTAGAGTGTTTCTACGAAGGCGAGCAGATGCTCTACATTCACCCAGAAGAGTGCATTGATTGCGAAGCCTGCGTGCCAGAATGTCCCGTGGAAGCGATTTTCCACGAAGATAACCTGCCTGAAGAGTGGGCCGCGTTCACCGAGCTGAATGCGGAGCTCGCCCTGGAAACGCCAGTGATTACCGAAAAGAAAGAACCGCTCGTGGACGACTAACTCACGGCCACGCCGGTGCACACTGAAACGGTGTACAGCAAAGAACGCACGCCCACGAATGTTCTTCGTCGTGGGCGTTTTCGTTTCGAAACCCGTTATTCAATTTGTTTTCAGCAAGCCGAGGGCCGTATGAAACGCCGCCCAGAAGTTGGCGATCGGGGCGAAATGCGTTTCGTCGTCGCAACTGAACATACGATCGATTTTTGCGACGACCGTATGCCGGTGGTGTTGAGCACGCCATCGCTGATCTGGAATCTGGAATACGCGGCAGTCAACGCACTGGCACCGATTCTCGAATCACACGAACATTGCGTTGGTTCGCAAGTCGACATTCAACATCTGGCACCAACCTCATTGGGGCAACAAGTTGTCTGTGTTGCCAAGGTCATCAACGCCGACGGGCCGTTGGTGATGTTTCAGGTCGAGGCACATGATGAACACGAATTGATCGCACGCGGGTTGCACCAGCGAAGCGTGATTGACGTCGAACGATTCGCACGCCGCATTCTCAAGAAGATGCAGGCTTGATCGGCCGTCTTGGATTTTGCGCGTCAGCGGCGGTATTCGGGATGCGGCGCGTTTACAACGGCAACACCCAATGCAGTATCCACGGATGTTCGGCGATCAGGGCTGGTATCATTTTCGTCCTGGCAAGTACGATTACGGCGCCGTGGACATTTGGTATTTGTCAATGAAAGACGCGGATTTGCAACGACTGGAGGTTGGCTCGGCCGGCGCCCGAGCCGAAGCTAATCGACCGACGACGTCCGTCCGTTATGGCCAGTGGATTCGCTACTTGCTTGGCCGAAATCCGCAGTTTCCCATCCGTGCGTTGCTCGGCAATCTCGCTCGGATGCAGGAACGCGTGGCAAAAATGCGCGTGGACACTACACATCAAAGTGACTGCCAAACGCATTTTTCAGAGCATCAATGCCGCGGCGTAGCGTCAACACGTCGTTCCCGAAGGTCGGCATCAGGCAGCCGTTTTCGATTGCACGGTCGGCAAACTTGGGATCGGGAGTGACGGCACCCCAGGCCTTGCCGTGATTGCGGCACGCTGCGGCCACGCGCTCGATTGCCTCCCATAGTTTGTCATGATGAAATTCGCCGACCACACCCAGGCACAAGGAAAGGTCGGCGGGGCCGATGAACAACAGGTCCACCCCGTCGATTGCGGCGATGGCGTCCGCGTCTTGGAGGGCACCTACGGTCTCGATCTGGATGGCGACGAACTGTTCACGGTTAGTCTGTTCGACGAACTCGGCGGGCGGTCTGTGCGAATAATTGCCGTCGCGGCCACCGACATTCATCCCGCGTGTGCCTCGTGGTGAGAACTTCGTCCATTTCACAAATTCTTCGGCGTGCTCGGCTGAATGAATTTGGGCCGCCATCACGCCTCCCATTCCCGCCTCCAGGCACTGCGTCACCTGCCAATATCCCGTCGGTGGGATCCTGGCAAAGGTATCAAAATCGTTAGCCCGTGCGGCCAGGCCTGCCGTCACCATCTGTTCGATGGTCAAATTGCTGTGTTCGCTGTCGAGCCAAAATCCATGATACCCGCCTGCCAGACCAAACATCTCAATCAAGATGGGATGAACCACGCGTCCCAGCGCGAAGACTCGCACAAGTTGACGTTCCGCGAGCATCTGTTTGAACGATCGTGGCATGATTGGTCTCCTAATGCGGCAGGGCCGCAGCCAGATAGGGAACGTGCCTGTATTTGGTACGCTCCCGACCAACCTGCGGTCGGTGTCGGTCGCTCGCGAAACATGCGCGCACCGAGCGCACATGTCCCGAAGCTAGGCTCCTACGTGAGGGGCAGGGGGCGAGTTGGAGTGAGCAGTTTGTCAGGCGGATTTGTACGGGTCAAGTCGTGGGCAGCCGATTCTGGGCGTCAGAATCGCCTACCATTCGGAAAATCCGATATCTTCAAACTTTCCCGACGCTGGCTGTGCCGCTGTCTGCGCTCGATCGCCAGAATGGGGTGCATCTGGTTGGTGCCGAACCTATTTTTTACAAAACCGTTACGGTTTAGCGAACCGTTATAAAACAAAATGGCTATTTCGGTCGTCGTAGAGAGGAATGATAACCTGCGCTAGTGATGTGCGCGGGCGGTTCCACGATCTGGCTTCCGATCCCTTTGGCCTCTGTGACCATTGCCGCCACCGTCGGGAATGTGAACTCGGCGCGATTCACTCGACAAGGATCAACGCATGCGATTGACAAAATCTCTCTCCGTCCTGATCTGTCTCCTCTTCGTTGCGATGGACGGGTTAAGAGCCCAGGAGGCTGCGGCTCCTGCCGCGTCACAGCCGCCAGCTGCCAACGACCCAGCTGCCAACGACCCAGTTGCCAACGACCCAGTTGCCAACGACGCAGCTGCCGCCGTTCCGTCGACACCGTTGCGGGAACAGAGCATCTACATTCCCTACAACAAGCTGCGTGAGGTGTTCGAGCAGCAGGGGCGTGGCGTTTTCCTTCCCTATGACAAATTCCAGGAACTCTGGCGGACGGCCCGGGCCCAACAAGACAAAACGCCCGAAGCGAAACCGCCTGTCGGAGCGTTGATTGCCGAAATTCGCAATGAGGCGACCGTCGAAGAGGATGTCGTTTCGGTGTCCGCTACACTCAAGATCGAATTGCTCAGCCAAGGCTGGCATCAGATTCCGCTCCGTTTAAGCGACGCCGCCTTGCGTTCGGCCACGATCGCTGACGCACCGGCCCACGTCACATTTGATACCAAGCAAGGTTATCGGCTGCTGATCCACCACGACCAGAGGGAGCCCGCGCAGATCGAACTTTTGTTGGACTATGCCAAGGCGTACGCCAAGTCTCCGGGGCAGAACAGCGTGACGTTTCAAGCACCACAAGCCTCGATCAATCGTTGGCAGATTCGCATTCCGCAGCGGGGAGTCAAAGTCAATGTGCAACCGTTGATTGCGGCGACGGAGCTGCCTCCCGGCGATCCGCCGGCCGAAGGCGAGGCGCCTGTGGAGGAGACCGTGGTTCAGGCGTTCGTTGGCGCGGCGCCTACCATCCGTGTCGATTGGACTCCCAAGGCTGAGGGCGCAACCGGGCTCGAGGCCCTGGCGACAGTGCAGGCCGAGCAGGAAGTGACGATCGACGAAGGGGTGATTCGCACGCGCACCCGGCTAACTTACGACATCAGCCGCGCGGAACTCTCCCAGCTGCAGGTTGAAGTTCCGGCGGAGTACAAAGTCACGGGCGTCTTCGATCCCAACGTGCGAAAATGGGAGGTCAAGGCGGATGAAGCAAAAGAGAACCAGACGATTACGATCGAGCTGTTTCAGCCGGCACGGGGGCAACAGAAGATCACGGTCGAACTGGAACGATTCGTGACCGAAGCGGCGATGCTTGATCTGCCTGTACCGACCGTGAAGGCTCTGAATGTCGCCCGTCAACAGGGTATTTTGGTGGCCCGCGTCGTGAACGAGCTGCGGGGCGAAGCGGCCAGTCGGACAGGTCTCTCGCAGCTGGACGCGGCCGAACTTCCCAAATCGTTGCAGGGACAGAAATGGCTGGCTGCCTACCGTTATTCGATGTTGCCTTTCGAGCTGATCCTACACGTGGAAAAGGTCGAGCCGCGAATTCGAGCCGTCCAGTACGTGGAATTCTTCTTGGAACCGCAACTGTTGACCGTGGATCTGTTGGCAGTATTCACGACCGAGCGTGCGGGCGTTTTTGAGTTGGAATTTGATGTGCCGCCGGGATACACCGTGCGTCAGGTGCGTGGTGACAAAGGAACTGGGGCAGCACCCGTCGTGGTCGACAGCCATCAGCTGGAGGGCGAGAATAACTCACGTCTGACGGTCAATCTGTCCGCAAAAGCGATCGGCAAGGTGGGTGTCTTCGTCACACTTGAACGCAGCCTGGACGATGCGAACCTTCTGACACCAACTGGCGAATTATCCACTATTCCTCTCCCGATTCCGCGTGTGGCAACGGCCGTGGAACAGCTGAAGGGAGGTGTTATTGTCTATGCACCGGAGAGCCTCCGGGTGAATCCCAATGGGCTGCAGGGTCTGCGGACGGTCTCCTTCGGGGAAGCGCGACAAGACGGTGCCTTTGTTCGAGGTGGTCGCTTGCCGGCATTGCGTGAAGTGCTGGGGCTGGCGCACGCAAACGAAGACCTTCAACTGGCGCTCGATGTCCAACGGCGGCAGCCCCATGTAACGGCTCGTCAGTTTCTTACCGTGAGCATCGAATCCGGCGTCGTGCATTATTCAGCGCATTTCTTCTACGACATTCTTTACAGTGGCGTCAAGGACTTGCGGATCGACATACCGTCCATCTTGGTTGACAAGATCACTAATAAGACACAGGCAATTCGCGATGCGACCATCACGCCCCAGCCCGATGACGTGGCCGACGGCTATACGGCTTGGAGTTTCACTGGCGAAGGTGAATTTCTGGGCAGCACACAGTTCTTGCTGACGTGGCAAGAGAACGTCGAAGAGTTGACCGTTAATAACAGCACGCAGTTTGCCATTCCCGTATTGCGACCCGTCGACGTGAATCGGGCCTGGGGTCAGATCGTGGTGGCCAAAGCGGAAACGCTTGAAGTTCTCCCCACAGAGGATATGACCAAATTGCGACCGATCGATCCTCAGCTTGATTTAATGCCGGGCGTGCCGAAGATCGAAGCAGCGCGGGCCTTTGAATTTCAAGATGATTGGTCACTGTCGGTCAGTGCCACGCGTTACGAACTGCAGGACGTCAAGCGAACGAGCATCGAACGCGCGGTCCTGCGAGTTGTCGTGACGCGCAGTGATAAGATTTCCGTGCAAGCGTTATATCGGTTGCGGAGCGCCGTGCAGCGGTTGGCCGTCAAGCTGCCTGACCACGCGGCATTCGATCCTGATCCGTTGCGAATCAACGGAGCCGCCAGGGGATTAGAGGAGGGTGATCAGGATCAGAATTTCATTCCGATGTCAGGCCATGGACCCGACACGTCCGTATTGGTCGAATTGCGATATACCGTGGACGGAGATCAAGGTGATTTGAGTTTTCCCATTTTTCCCGCCCAAGCAGATCTGCAGAGCGAACCGGCAATGCAGAAGGTTGTGATGTGCGTTTACCTGCCGGAGCAAATGGCGTTGTTGGAATCGCGAGGGCCATGGACCCACGAGCAGGCGGGTTGGTATCAGCGGCTGAATTACCCGATTCGAACGAATGACAACGACTATCTTGATTGGGTCACCGAAGGGGTGCCGCTGGAAAACACAGGTTACCGCAGTTTTCCCACCCACGGCCGCCTCTATGCATTTACGACGTTGAGGCCGCCACCACCTCCTGATGGCAGCTTGCGTCTGTGGGCGGTGAGTGAGAACGGCGTCAATGGTGTCCTGCTGAGCGTGCTGTTAGTGATCGGAGTGGTCTTTCTGCCACGGTCGTTTTCGGCGAAGTTGATCGCGCTGGCGTTGCTCTTGATTGGCGTCGTGCTGGCCGGAGTGTTTGCACCAACACTAGCAATGCAGATGATCGACACCTGGTTGGCGGTTGGTGTGGCGCTGGTGGTCTTCGTCTGGATTGTGGCTGCGGTGTACACGTCTCGAAACCAGTTGAGCGCGGTGTTTGCCAGGGCCACTGCCACGAGCGCTGAGACCGAGACTCAATCGGCTGCGGCAACTCAATCTGACGACAGCAGCGTAGCGGAAGACGTGACTGCCGAAGAAGGGACAGGTGCAGCCGATGGTGATCTAGAAACCGACGAGCAAGGTGGATCACCGTTCGCAGGTGAACCGACCGACGACGACCATAATACGCAAGGAGGCGAAACCAATGCGTAGTCTTCTTTGTGCGGCTGTGATTTCCACCATCGTCTCTCTTTCGTCTCCGCTCCTGGCGGCCGATCCACCCAAACAGGAAGAACCGATTCGCGAGATTTTCGTACCGTTTGAAGATCTTGATGTGTTGCTGGATGGCGATGCTCACCGCGTTTTCCTGGAACGTGCCGAATATGAAGAACTGATCGCCAAGGCGAAGAGCTCTCCCGAGGAAGAAACACCGAACTCCTGGCTGACATTGGCGGCCGATTATCAACTGGTCATCGACGAAGGCCGCGCGACGATTCAAGCGGCAATCGACATTGAGCTGTTCTCCATGGGCCTGTTTGCCGTCCCGCTGGCACTCGACGGCGTAGGGATTCGCAGTGCGATGTTGGACGACGCCGTCGCACCGCTCGGCCGAAGCGACAAAGGGCAGCTGAACGTCTTCGTCGAAGGCAAGGGAAAGCACCGCTTGCTTTTGGATCTGGTCACGCCTTTACAAACGACTGCTGCCCAGCAGTCGCTCAATTTTCAGATACCGATGCCGCCCTCGCGAAGAATGCGGCTCACTGCGCCCGGCAACGTCGAAGTACGGAGCGGAGCGGCGGTCTCCAGCCGCGCCGTGGATGCCGAGGCGAACGTGACGCGTTTCGACCTTGTGCCGCCACGCGGCCCAATTTCCCTTTCCATGTCGCTGAACAACCGCACGTTGCTACAACAACGCGTGGTGATGGCCCGTAGCGTCATGGTGGACGAGGTGACGCAGGCGTACGAGCGATTGCACGCCACCGTTTCGATGGGTGTCTTGCACGGTGCTGTTGAGCAATTCCGATTTCGGATTCCAGTGGGCTTCGAGGTTTCCGATGTAACATCGCCGTTGATGTCACGTTGGGTTGTAGCGCCTGCGGCAGCGGCAGACGGCGCCCCGATTCTGGAAGTAACGCTCCGCGAACCGACGACAGAGATTGTCGTATTGAATGTGTCCGCGACCGCCACGTCGGCCAGGATGGACGCGTGGACGATGCCGCGGTTTGAACCGCTGGACGTCAACAACCATGTCGCCGTCGTGGGGCTGTTGGTGGAAGACCGTCTGGCCGTCGAGGCGATAACTGCCGACGGCCTCATCCCAATTGACAATGCAGTCTTGCGGAGCCGGTTGCCCGCGAGCGTGTTCAATGCGGCTCCCGGCGCACCGCAAGTGCGGTCGGTCGTTGTCTATTATGCGCCGCAGTCGACGTTCGAGTTGTCGGCTCGGTTCACGCGGCCACCGGCGCGGACCAACGTGGTATCGCATGTGTTGCTGTTGTTGGACGAAACGCAGAAGACGGTGCGCGGCGGATTTTCTCTGGAAGCAGAAGCCGAAAAGGTCTTCGCCGTCGATCTTCGTGTCCCGGCCGGCTGGACCGTCACCGAAATCAAGTCGCAGGAAGGAGCCGAATTGCCTCGTGAGAGTTTTCTTCTGCCCAATGGCGACACGCGGATGCGTGTTCGGTTGCCCTACGGCGTGCCTCTTGGCCAGCGGTTTGATCTCTTATTCGATGCGAGTTCAACGCCCGCTGGGTGGCTGGATGATTGGTCAGAAAGAGAAGTCGAATTCCCAATCTTCTCCGTTATGGACGCCGCACGTGACAGTGGAGCGATTGCCGTACAGACGGCAGACGACCTGGTCGCGCGCCAGCTGGAAATCGACCAGTTGGTTCCCCTGGACGAAGCAGAAAGAGCCGCCTTTGGGTTGGATGCATCTCCCACCAGTCTGGCGTATCAGTATTTCGCACAGCCTTACGCAGTCACCATCGGAGTGGAACGCGGGAAGCCACGATTGACCGCCCGCACATTTTCCTTTCTACGAATCGAACCGGATGGACTCTCGGCGCATTACGAAGTCATCTTTGACATTCGCCATGCAAGAATCCGGCAACTTGCGTTCAGCCTGCCCGCCGACACGCCAACGGCGTTGTCCGTCCGCGGCTTGGATGGCGCCCGTGTGAAGGAATACAACAGCGAGGTCGTTGACGACCAGCGGCAGTGGACAGTCTTGCTGGCCGAGGGGCAAACAGGTCAGCTGAGGCTGGCAATCGACTTTTCTCAACGGCTCAGCGACGATGAACCGAAAGACTGGGAACTCCCGATCGTCCAAGCGCGCGACGTGGCCTATCAGACCGCCATGGTCGCCGTGGAAGGCAATGCGGAGTTTGACATCAAGCTTGAGACTGTTGGCCGAAAGATCGATGTCGGCGAACTAGTCAATGCTGATTACCAAGTGGGTCGGCGACTGCTCGGCGCCTACGGATTTGTTGGCGCTGTGCCACAGGTATCCGTCGATGTATTTCGTCGAGCCGCTTACGGTTTGCCGGCAGCGATCGTGCAACGCGTGGAATTCGTGACGCTGGTTTCCAGTAGCGGCCGCAGCCAGACGGTCGCACGCTACCACTTGCGTACCAAAGCGACTTATTTGCAGATCGACCTGCCGGATCCAGAACAAACGCAGCTGTGGTCGGCGACGTTGGACGGAGTTCCCTCGACACCACAACGCGATGGTGACAGCCTGCTGCTGAGTCTCCCGCCGAAGTTGGATCAGGGAATTCGTGACCTTCAGTTGGTTTATGAATCGCCCATCGAGGGTTTTTCGCTGATGGGTGACATCGAAGTGTTGGCACCCCGATTGTTCATTCGCAGGAAAGACGAGGATGCCAAGTACGAAGTGCCCGTGGCGGATCTCACCTGGGACCTTGTATTGCCCGATGGGCACCGCATTCTTCGGACAGGTGGTTCCGTATTTCGAACCACGACACCACGTCGAACGTCTCCGTTGGCGGTTGTCGCCGCAACACTTTGGAAACTCTCCGGAGGCATGGTCGGTAGCCCAATGATCATGAGCCGGGCCTACGTTCCGCAGTCACGCATCGATAGTGCCTTTTCGCTAAGTGATTCCATTCTACATTCGCCAGCTCCCGATGGTGCCGAGGCGGATGAGGAAATGGAAAGCGCGGGCGAAGAGAGTGCACCGATGGATAGGGCGGCGCCCGTGTCACCCGCCGACCCGGCTACCGCCGCTGATCTGTTTGCAGAGATGCCCCAGGCTGACGAACCAACCGCATCTCCGGCGCTGGTTCCAGCGGAAAGCCAGCAGCTTCAGTCGGCAATCGAAAAAGCCGATCAAGTCGCTGACCCCAAAGGGCCATCGGCACGTGGGGAGTATTGGGCGCTGGAAGGAGTCCGCAGCCTGCAAATCGAGTTGCACGAGCGCGGTCGGCGAGTGAATTTTCAGAGTATGGGGGCCTCGCCGGTCTTGCGCGCCACGTTGGTCGACGGGCATCGACTTGACTTTCTTGGCTTCGGCCTGGCATTGCTTGTCGGGCTAATCGGCGTTGGGCTCACCGGCCAAAGTACCAAGCGCAAGGTTCACTTCCTGCTAGAAGTTGTCTTGATCGCTTTGATTCTCCCTTTGGTGTTCGGTTGGGTTGGCGACTTGGACCTTGGTGCGATGTTCGATGGCGCCTTTTATGCCGCGTGCCTGGTGGCTGCCTACTATCTGCTCGTCCACATCCTGCAGTCGGTTGTGCGAACCGCACGAGCGCTGCGCCTGCCACGCCGCCGCACGTCGTCGGGTGAGACGACAGGTAATTCCAGTGGTGCGACGACTACGACCGTAGCGTCCCTGTTGCTCTTCCTGACGATCGTCCCCGGCGCTTTGGCACAGCCCGCGCTTCCCCCTGCGACACCGCTCACGTCTGAGGGTCTGGCCGATCTGTTGAATCCAGCGCCACCAATAGAACTTCCCGCCGATGCTGTGATCATCCCGTACGATGCCGAGGACGTTGACGGTCTCAAGAAAGCGGAACGCGTGCTGGTGCCATTTGACCAGTACGCGCGTCTGTGGAACCTCGCTTTTCCCAACCAGCCGATCAATCAACAGACGCCACCCGCTTCTTTCGCTCTAGCGGGTGGACAGTATACGGCCGTTCTCCAGGACGACGATCAGTTGACGATCGACGGACATATCGACGTTGACCTGTTTGTCGACGAGCCCGTTGCGATTCCGTTACCGCTGCAGAAGGCCGTTTTAGCTCGCGCTACGCTAGACGGTGAGACAGCTCGCATTCAAGTTGTCACGACCAACCCGGCGACCGCCAACGCGCCGGCCCAAGCAAAGCAGCAGCGCGCTGCACCCGCGGCCGCGGAGTCATTTGTCATAGTGCACGCCCAGGGAAAGGGTAGGCACCGCCTGGAGGTTTCCGTTCGTCTGCGATTGGATAGGAGTGGTGGGTGGCGGCAAGTCAGTGGAGTGATACCAGTCGCCCCTTCGACCAGGCTTGAATTGACGGTCCCCGCGGCGCAGACCGAAGTGCGGTTGTCCGACGTTGCCGATCGCAGCAGCTTCGAAACGGTACGTGACGGCGAGCAAATCAGTACGGCCATGAATGCCCAAGGCGTCGTGCAACTGCAATGGCGCCCCAAGGTAGGCGCGGGCGAGGTCGACCAAAGCTTGACCGTCCGTTCAGCCGCGGTGTTCGATATTCAAGAAGATGGTCTGCGGATGGCGTGGCAGATGAACCTGCAGTTTCGCACGCAGCGCGAGACATTCACGATGCAATTACCGACGGACTACCTCGTCGAGAAAGTGACGGGTGACAACGCCCGAGGCTGGACCAGCAAACCGTTGGACGACACCCAACAGCTGGACGTCACGTTACTAAAGGCGACCACGGGTAGCGAAACGCTGACGCTATTTCTTTCGCGACGCGAGACGGTGGGGCAGGGTGATTTGGCCGAGTTCGATGTGCCGGTCGTTTCCGTGCCCGACGCCGTCCTGCACCAGGGGCACTTGGCAATCCGCCGCAGTCCACTGCTGAATGTTGATACTGAGAACACCATCGGTGTCAGCCGGACCGATCCAACCAAGGACAGCCAGGCCGTGATTGCGGCGGTACAAGAAGAAAGTCCTTTGGGGATTCGCGCGTACCAGGACTTTCGCTTCGTCACGACGCCATACACCGTTACCTTGTCGGCCGCCCCCTTGGCGGATCCAGAGACGACACCTCTGATAGAGCAGACCAGTGCTGCCTTGCAGACGTTGCTGCGGATCGGGGCTCGAGAAACCAGTTATGAATGCAAAGTTACGATCAATGTCAAGCAACGGCCAGTGCATCGAGTCCGCGTATTTCTGCCGCTCGGTTTTGACCTCGACAAAGTCGACGCACCTGGTGTGTATCTGCGGTCCACGACCACGGAAGCTGGTCGTCAGTTGCTCACGGTATATCTGGCCGAGGGGCAGCGGGCACCGTTTTCGGTCTTGATCGGTGGGCATGTGACACGCGCGGCCGATGCCGCGGATGTGGCACTGCCCAAGTTCGACGTCTTGGACGTCGGCGAACAGGAAGGATATCTTGCGATTCAGGCAGATCCAGCATACCGAGTCACCCTCACGGCGCTTATGAATTGCCAAGAAGTTCCATTGTCGCGCGTCGTGGGGTGGCTGAACTCGGAACAACGAACGCACGCCGATCGAGCGGTGTTCTATCGCACGCGTGAATACGACGCCACATTGCAAACGGCCTTGGTTACGCCGGACGTCGAATCGTCGACGATCTCAAACGTCAGAGTTACCACGCGTGAGATCGAAGAAACGGTCTTATTGCGTTTCAAAATTGAAAAGGCAGGTATTCGTGAAATCCTGTTTCGCTTGCCGGTGCGAATGCGCGACGCACAGTTTACGGTGCCGATGCTTAGACAAAAGACAGTCCAGGATGTCGCAGACGACCCCACATCTGTCCAGGTTAAGCTGGAGCTTCAAGACGACAAGATGGGCGAGCTGATTGTGGTGGTGCAAAACGATGTGGCGCTTACGAGTGGGCAACACGAAGTGCCGATTCCTGTTGTGGAAACCGGCCTAAATTCAAAACGGTATGTCGTGTTGGAGAATGCCGGGCGCGATGAGGTTGTCGTCTCCGAAGTGGTTGGGATGGAGGCGATTCGTCGTGATCAAGCCAACTGGGCGACGCTCGCGCGGGTGCTCGACAACAAGATCACACAGGCCTTTGTGATTACCGAGGATGCTCAACCCCGGCTCGCGCTGGTGACCAAACGCCGCAAAGTCGTAGACACTGCCGGGGCCGCGATCCGGCTTGCCCAGGCCACCGTCGTCGTCGATGGCAGCGGTACCTATCGTGCCTTGCAGGAATATCGTGTCGACAACAAGACCGAGCAGTACTTGGAAATTGAATTGCCCGAACGTGGTCAACTGTGGACCGTCCGGGTCGCAGGCGGACCCGTCAAGCCAACGGTCGTTACGGCCGTCGGCGGCGCAATCAACGACCGGCTGTTACGGATCCCGTTGATCAAGACCGCCGCGGGCGACTTGGACTATTTGGTTGAAATCAAATACGGCGGTCAGTTGGGAGCGTTTTCTGCCTTCCGACGCGTCGAGTTTCCGTTGGTGACGACAAAGCGGATCAATGCCGAGCGTAGCCATGTGCGATTGCACCTGCCGGAGACGCATCGATTCTTCAGATTCGACGGCACGATGACACGCGTGGACGACGAAGGTGACTTGGCGGCTGGATTTCTTGCCTACCGAAACCGACAGATTGAACAATTACGGCAAGTGATGAGCGGAAGGGGCGGTGTGTTTTCCAGTATGCGGGCTGCCAGTAACCTCAAGCAACTCGGCCTGGCTTTGCACGATTACCAAGATTCGTACAAGAGCTATTCGACCAACGAGCAGTTTCAGTTGGAACTTCGCAATAACGGCGCTGTGCTGGCGGAAGCCAATCGACAGTTGGAGTCGCAAGAGAAAGAACTGCAAGCCAATGTCGCGCCCGATAACCGTGACCGTTTACTCTTCGCCTATGACTCTCAGAAAGCTGGCAAGTCGACAAATATCGTCAACAACCTGGGGTCCAATTTCTTCGTACCAGATGTGACGTTGCAGTCGAAACCAGCCGCTGGCAATGCGACGTTCAACTCAGCCTGGCTGGATTCAAATAAATTGGGAACACAGCAACCGGAAAAGGGCGGCCGGCAACTTGACCGCATCAGCGATGGCCTGAGCAAGGATTCGGCTAAGAAGCCGAGCGGGCAGGGCGACAAGAAAGCGGAAGCCAGCCAACAAACACAGCAACAGTTTCGTCGATTCCAGAAGAATCAAGAGAGCAAGCAAGCGGTGGATTCGTTGCGGAGGCGAAGTAATGAGGTAGGCGAACAGATCCAGCGCTACCAATCACAGCTCGACGATCAGATTCGGTTGCAAACCGTGCAGCCGAATGCCGCCGAAGATCGATCGGAAAGCGGTCGTGCGGGAGAAGGCGGCGCCCAAGTCCCTGGTCAATCCGGCGCAGGGCCACAGGCCGGCCAATCCGGCGGTGGTGGATTTGGCGGCGGCGGGGGACGTTTTGGACTGGGCAAACTCGATGCAAGGTCCGACGGCGACAACCGGATGACACCCCCATCGCCGACGGCCCCGAGAACTGCAACGCCCATCGGCGGCCCATCAGCAGCTGGTGCTGCCCTTGCCCAAGCGCAAGGTCTTGAAGAATTCACGCTTGACGGTGTGCTGATGGGGCCTGGAGTTGGCGATTCAGGACTTGCCAGCCTGGATTTTGAAATACCAGTACGAGGCGCCAAGTACCTTTTCACAACACCACTCGGTGACACTCAGATTACGGTTCAGGCCATTTCAAGAAAACAACTGCACCGTTGGGAACAGTTCGGCGGCGTACTGTGCTGTCTTGCCGTGGTTGGCGTATTGGGGTGGTTGATCGTCCGCATCAGCGCGGTGCTCAGCCGTCGCTGGCGAGTTGCCTTGCTGATGCTGTTGGGGATCGTCAGTCTCGTAACCGGCACGCTACCGGTCATCGGGTTAATCGCATTGATGTGGGGAATCGGCTTGCTGGTTGTTGGTCGGTTGCAGGTGAGTGAAACGTCACAGGTTGCTTAATTTCACTGTGTGAAGTCGGCTGAATTGTCCCATCACCCTTTGTTCCTGTTCAGATCCTCACCAGCCTCGTCGCCATCTGTGGCAGCTTGTCCACTGACTTTGTCGACTTCCTCGCCTCACGCATTCCACTAGCACCGCAGCCGAGTTAGACACGAACAACGCCGAAGGCGTTGTACATCGTAGCCCAGGGTAAGCAACGCGGCGCAGCCGCGACGCGCCACCCTGGGTCGCGATACCGAACGAACCAAATCAACGCTGAAGGCGTTGCACATCTCGGGATTGTCGCACGCCTTCAGCGTGCAAGTGTTTTCCACTCCATTTACCCAGGGTGGCGCGGCTGCGCCGCTGACCCTGGGCTACGATGTGACACTCCAAACAATCTTGTAAAAAACCCCGCTTAACGGGGCTCGGGACAAAAGGGTGGCATTGCACCTTGTATACGATGCGGACTTCATCTTTATCGATCTCGATCCGGTTGATCAGGAGCCGAAGAATCTTTCGTTTGGCTTCCATGTCGGCCTGATCCAAGCCGTCGCGGATATGTCCGGCAAACGTCTCGAAGTTGCCCACAATTAGTCGAAGCTCCGCCTTACTGGTTGTCTCGCGTTCCCGCTGCGCCAACACCTCTTCTTCACGCGCCAAACGTTCTTTCACGCGACGAATGCGAGGCTCGAAATCCGCTTTGTCCAACCAATCATTTTCGTAAGCGTCGATCAAACGCACCATCCGACGTTTCAATTGGGCAATCGAGCGTTCCCAGTGGGAATGGTCAAAGGCCTCCTCGCCTGTCGGTTGGAGCCGACGCTCCAACTCACTACGTAGGCGTTCTTTATCCTGCAACAACGAACACGCGTCCGTCCAAACGGTTTCTTCCAATCGCGTTCCATTGACACCCTTATTGTCACAGATAGTTTCACCACCACGACGATACTTGTCTGTGCCGGTGCAACGATAGTACACGTAAGGTTGATTGTTGTTCGCACGTCGTTGGCGGCGACCACAGTAAGCCGAACCGCAACAGTG